>DATINJ010000268.1:0-43868 GCA_035474375.1 Kineosporiaceae bacterium
GGGACTGTCCGGGGAAATCGGACAGTCCCCCCACCCCACCGGCCGCGGCACCCTCACCGTCCGCACCCGAAGCGGCGACAGCGCAAGCGCCGTCGCCGCCGTCATCATCGAGATCCAGGACACCGGCACCGGCATCCCCGCCGATATCGCCGACCGGGTCTTCGATCAGTTCTTCACTACCAAAGCCGTTGGCGTCGGTACCGGACAAGGACTTTCGCTCGTCCACACGCTGATCCACGACCGACATCACGGCACCGTTGCGTTCGCCAGCGAGCCCGGTATCGGCACCATCTTCACCATCCGCCTACCCAGCGACCCACCGGGCAACGCCAACCAAGGCTGACCGACAGCCCGATGGCCGGGCGACGGCTGCAGCCAGGTAACCCCGTCAGCCGAGATTGGCCTCTGCCAGCTCGATTTGGCGGTTCCAGTCGGCCTTGACGGCGCGCCAGGACTCGTCGTCGGCACCGAGCCGCCAGTAGCCCGAGATGGACAGGTTGCTCAGCGGGATCCCCCGCTCCACCTTCAGCAGTCGACGCAACTCCTTGATGGCGCCCGCCTCACCGTGGACGAACGCCTGCACCGCGCCGGGCCGGAACGTCAATGCCGCAGCGGCTTCCACCAGGGCCTCGCCGAGCGGGCGGGAACCGTGGTGCACCCATTGCACCTGCACACCGCTGGGACCGGGCAACGGCTGCTCCTGCGCCGGACCGTCGACCTCCAGCAGCACGTGGCCCACCGCTTCGGCCGGCAGCCGCTCCAGGGTGGCAGCGATCGCCGGGAGCGCGCTCTCGTCCCCGATCAGCAGGTACCAGTCGGCGAGCGGATCCGGTGCGTAGCCGCCACCCGGGCCGTTGAGCAGAACCTCGTCGCCGGGCTGCGCTGCTCGGGCCCACGGTCCGGCCAGCCCTTCGTCACCGTGCACGACGAAGTCGATGGTCAGCTCCTGGGCGGCCGGATCCCACGCACGCACGGTGTACGTGCGCTGTTGCGGCCAGTCGGACGGCGGAAGCGTCTCGCGCAGAGCGCTGGGATCGATCGGCCTCGGATACTCCACTCCGGGCCGGAGAAAGAGCAGCTTCACGTAGGCGTCGGAGTACTCGTTCGGGGTGAATCTCGCCAGTTCCGGGCCGCCCAGAACGACCCTGACCATGGTCGGGCTGAGCTGCTCGGTACGCACCACCGTGGTGGCGATCGGCGGGCTGCCGCGACGCCCTCCGCGGGCCTTACCTGGGACTGCTTGCTCGGATGAAACCGTCATCGTGCCTGCCTTCCGAAGTTCGTTACCCGGGTGAGGCGCGATCTCAACGCCGGCGACTGAGTTAGGCGAACCTAACTTGGGACGAGGGTATTCCCGGCAGGAGGGGTCCCGGCAAATCGCGGGCGAGTTCAGGGCGGGCTCTGGGGAGAGTTCCAGGGCAGGTTCGGCAGATCTCGGCAGATCGGCGGTGCCGGACATATCGGAGATATCAGCTCGATGTATCACCAGGGCCCGAAACTGCTCTGACTTCATGATCGTGGCCGCGCTGGAGGGGGGCGGCCTCGGTCAGGCAACGAACCCTCGGATCGGGACGCGTGTGTGATGACCCAGACAGCAGCTGACCAACCGGCCATTCCCGAGCTGGTGTTTGCCCAGGCCAGCCCCCGGTCACTCGGTGGGGTATCACTCTTCGAGAGTTCGCCGGTTTCGGCAGGGGACGCCGCCGCGATGACGTCGGAGCAGCCGGTGATCCGGGACGCCGCCGCCCAGCTGCGCGCGGCCGGGTTCTCGGTACTGCAGGTGTCCAGCACGACGATCAACATCGCCGGCCCTCCCGCGCTCTATGAACAGGCGTTCGAATGTCGCCTGATGGCCGAGGAGCGGGTGACCCGGAAGGCACAGTCACCGGACGACACCGCCACCTTCGTCGAATGCCCGGACACCGACCTGCCCGGGCTGATCAGCACCTCGGGAACGGCCTTCTCGAGCCTGCTGGAGGGCGTGGGGATCGAGGAGCCGCGCTACTACTTCTCGGCCAACCCGCTGCCGCCGTCCGACTCCTACTGGCATCTCGACGTCCCGGGTGGAGTCTCGCTGGCCGCGAACGCCGACCTGGCCCACCGCGACGGCATTACCGGCAAAGGCATCACCGTGGTGATGACCGACAGCGGTCATTACGCGCACCCCTACTTCGCCGCGCGGGGCTACCGGGTGGGGCCGGTAGTGCTCGGACCGGGCGCTGTCGCGCCGGAGCGGGATGAGAGCGGGCACGGCACCGCCGAATCCGCCAACATCTTCGCGGTGGCGCCGGACGTCAACTTCACGATGGTGAAGATGAGCTTCGTGAACACGATCGGCGCGTTCAACGCCGCAGTCGGCCTGGTCCCCGACGTGATCAGTTGCTCGTGGGGCTCGGACAAGCAGAAGGGCCCGCTCAGCGCGGCCGATCTGGCCGCCTCGGCGGCGGTAGCGGTTGCGGTCGCGAGCGGAATCATCGTGGTGTTCTCGGCCGGCAATGGTCACTTCGGTTTTCCCGGCCAGCATCCGGACGTGATTTGCGCGGGCGGCACCTATCTCGGCCACGACGGATCGATGCAAGCCTCGGACTACGCCAGTGGATTCGCCAGCACCATCTACCCGGGCCGCAACGTGCCGGATCTGACCGGGCTGGTGGGGATGAAGCCACGAGCCGCCTACATCATGCTGCCGGTCGAGCCAGGTGACACGCTCGATACCGAACTGGGCAACGGCAAGCCGTTTCCGGACGGCGACCAGACCAGACCGAGCGATGGCTGGGCCGCGCTCAGCGGAACGTCCGCCGCCGCCCCACAGCTGGCCGGAGCCGCGGCACTGGTGAAGCAGACCGCGCCACACTTGACCCCGGCCGAGGTGCGCGACGTCCTGCGTTCGACCGCCCGCCCGGTCACCGCCGGGCGGTGCTTCGATCGACCGGGGATGGACCATCCGGCCGGTGCGGTACCCGACCTGGCCACCGGAGCAGGCTTGGTCGACGCCCACCGGGCAGTGCTGAGCGCCCGGCTCTGGGCCGATCACCACGAGAGCGAGACAAGCCCCATCTTTTGATCGAGGCTGGACCTGTCCGGTGATCTTCGACCTCCGCTGGGAGGAGGGCTGCGTGACAGACGAACCGAGCACCGACCAGCTACGGACGGCACTGGTGGTCTTGGCGGTGCCTGCCGATCAACCGGCCGGCACCGGCGGCTACACCATCGGTCACCGCCCGGCAGGCCTGCCGGAGGGTGCGGAATCGGTCCGTACATGGTTTTCCGAGAAGGGGTACAAGACCGATCCGGTAGTTGGCATCGCGTTCGCAATCAGCGCCCCGGGCACGCTGTTCAACAGCACGTTCGGCATCGACGACGCCGGTACCGGGAGTACGCAACAGCTCGATCAGGCCGCGCTCGCCGGCCACCTGGACGCCGACCTGCTCCGTTACGTGGCCGCAGTGGTGATCGGGCCCCCACCAGACTTCGGCCCCGGCAACCCTTGAGACCGGTGGGTCTACGGTTCGTGGATGAGCAACCCTTGGGTCAACGGGCTGGATCCGGCCGAGTCGGCCGAACGGGCGAGTGCCTACTCGCGGCGGTTCGAAGCATTGGCTGCCCGCGGCGAAAATGTCCATGGCGAGGCTGACCTGGTGGCGGCTCTGCTGCCGAACGGCGGAGCGATCCTGGACGCCGGCTGCGGCACCGGCCGGGTCGCGGCCCGGCTGGCTGAGCAGGGGTTCCGGGCGGTCGGGGTAGATCTCGACCCGAGCATGCTCGGTCAGGCGCGGCTGCGCCACCCGACGCTGACCTGGATCGAGAGTGACCTCGCCGACCTCGACCTCGAGCTCGCCGACCGGAACTTCACTGACCGGAACTTCACCGACCGGGACCTCACCGAACCGTTCGACGCAGTGGTCGCGGCCGGCAACGTGATGCCCCTACTCACGCCGGGAACCGAGAGCAAAGTGATCACGGTGCTGGCCGGGCTGCTGTCACCCGGTGGCCTGCTGATCGCCGGTTTTGGGTTGGACGACGCGCACCTGCCACCGTCCGCACCGGCGTCGGCCCGGTTCCGGTCGCTGGCCGAGTACGACCGTGCCTGCTCGGCCGCCCAGCTGCGGCTCCGCGAGCGCTGGGCCGGCTGGGACCGCGCTCGGTTCGACGGCGGTGGGTACGCCGTGAGCGTGCACGTCCGGGCCTAGCCTGCCGAGCGCCAGCGAGCGCGCTCGCCCTTCTTCGCCGAGCAGACCATCTTGGTGCCCTCGTCGGTGACGCCCTTCGCCCCAGCCGGGGAGCAGAAGGCGCCGGCACTGGCATGGGTACTCGACGGGTCAGCGGCAGAGGTCTCCTCGGCGGAGCCTTCACCGAGCGGGATGGTTTTGATCACGGGGAGCTTCTGGTCCGGGCAACCGGCCAGGATGTCGGCGATCGCCTTGTGCTCAGCCGCCGTCATCCAGGCCCCGTACTTGACCTTGACCGCGACCTGTCGGGCGACGTAGGTACAGCGGAAAGACTTGCGCGGCAGCCATGTTGCGGCGTCACCAGCGCCCTTCGAGGCGTTTGTCGGGCCGTCCGCAGCGAGCAGATTCAGCGGATCGGTGGCCAGCGCCGTCCGCTTTTCCTCGGTCCACTTGTACGCGCCGGTGACCCAGGCATTCTGTAGCGCCACCACATGATCGATCTGGACAGCCGAGGCGGTCGCTTTCCGGAAGGCGATGGTCTTGCCGGTGTACGGGTCGGCCAGCGTGCCGCTGAGGACGATGCAGCCGTGCGTCTTCGCCTTGAACGTCTCGTTGGTCAGGTCTCGACGCAGGATGTCGTTGCGCTGGTCGCAGCCATTGTGGTCGGTGTCCTTCCACGCCGTGCCGAACTCGTCGCGGCTGTAACCGGTGGTCGGCGCTCGGCCCTTGACCGGAATTTTGTCCAGGGCCGCGAGAGCACTCCCGACCGGCCCTTTCACGGCCTTGCCGGATGCTGTGCTGGTGTCGCCGGTGGCATCGAGCGTGGTCGCACAACCGGCGACCGCGGACGTGGTCAACAACGCGGCGAACAGGCCTGCGCTCAACCGAGCGGCCCGGCGTCCGGCGTACGTCTTGCTAGATTCCGTGATCATCACCGCCAGGCTATCCAGTTCCGACCCCGACCCCATCATTTCGGGGCATCGTCTCATTTTCGGCAGAGCTTGGAAATGCCTCAAATGCCGCCATCTGCCGATCGCCGTACGCTGCAGGGTAACGATCTGCGATATCCGACCTACGGAGGACCCGTAATGGGTGACAACACCACGAAGACGATTGTGGTGGGCTTCATCGTGCTCATCCTCTTGATCGGCGTCGTTCTGCTGGGCATCTCACTCTTCGTGATCTACCGCTACCGGGTGCCGCTGCGCGGGATCGCCGCGATGGCGGGCGCGCTGGTCTACCTGATCTCCCCGGTTGACGTGGTGCCAGAGGCAGCGCTGGGCCCGTTCGGCCTGATCGACGACATGGGTGTGGTGGGAGCGGTGGCGATGTTCGTGTTCCGGCTGATCCAGGCCCGTCGGAACGCCGTCATCCCCTCCGACAGCGAGCCCGGCCGTGGGACTGGGCCTGGGACTGGGCCTGGTACTGGACCTGGCCCGAAGCCGAATCGGCGCTAACTCGCGCCGGGCAGCTGGGTCAGCGGTGGACGAGGGTGGTGGATCACTTGGACGCCCTCGGCCACACCGGTCAGGTTCGCTCCATCCGGCCCCTGCTTGGTCGGGTCCACCCGCAGGCTGATCCGGTTCGGGCCGAGCCGGACGTTGTGGATCCGAAGCGAGCCGTACCGCCGCGGCCAGACCGGGTCGAACCAGAGCTCCTGGCGAGACATGCACGGATCGAACCGAAGCAGGGCCTTCATCAGCTGTATCGGGGTGGCGGCGGCCCAGGCCTGCGGCGAGCAGGACGTCGGGTACGGAATCGGCACCGAGAATTCGGCCCGGTCGAACCCACAGAACAGCTCCGGCAGACGACCACCGAAAGCGGTTGCGGCTTCGAGGATTCCGGTGGCGAGGCGCTGCCCCTCCGCGACGTACCCGTAGCGGATCATCCCGGTCGCGATCAGGGCGTTGTCGTGCGGCCAGACCGATCCGTTGTGGTAGCTCATCGGGTTGTAAGCGCCCATCGTCGATGCCAGCGTCCGCACCCCCCAGCCGGTGAACATCTCCGCAGACATCAGCCGCTCCACCACCTGGCCGGCCTTGTCCTCATCGATCAACCCGGTCCACAGGCAATGCCCCATGTTCGAGGCCAGCGCGTCGATCGGCCGCTTGTCGGCGTCCAGCCCGAGTGCGAACCAACCCTGCTCGGGCAACCAAAACCGCTCGTTGAAGGCCGTTTTGAGGCGACCGGCGCGAGCACTCAGCCGTTCGGATTCGGCGATCTGGCCGGCCTGCAGCGCGAGATGCGCTCGAGCCAGGTAGGCGGCGTAAACGTAACCCTGGACCTCGGCCAAAGCTATCGGTGCCTGGGCCGGGCGACCGTCGGCGAAGGTGATCCCGTCGTGGGAATCCTTCCAACCCTGGCTCACCAAGCCGCTCTCCGACATCCGCTGGTACTCCACGAAGCCGTCACCGTCCCGGTCGCCGTACTGCTCGATCCATTGCAGCGCGCGGTCCGCATGCGGTAGCAGTTCGGCCACCGTGTCCGGAGCGAACCCCCAGCGGCTCAGCTCGCCGAGCATCATCACGAAGAGCGGGGTGGCATCCACCGTCCCGTAGTAGACGCTGCCGCCGCCTCGGGTCAGCGGAAATGATGTCCCGAAACGCGTTTCGTGCAGAATCCGACCTGGCTCCTCCTCGGTCTGTGGATCCACCCGGGTGCCTTGATGCCGGGCCAGCACTCGCAGCGTGCCTTCCAGCAGCGACGTATCCAGTGGCAGCGCCATGTACGAGGACAGCAGCGAGTCGCGGCCGAACAGGGCCATGAACCAGGGTGCGCCGGCCGCCACCGCGGTCACCGACCGGTCCAGCGGATCCACGATTCGCAGGGCACCCAGATCTTCCAGGCTGCAGGTCAGGATCGGGCGCAGTTCCCCGCTCACGGTTTCAACCTGCGGAGAGCCTTCCCGCCAGGTGCGCATCCGGACGGCCGGCGAGGACTCGGCAAGCGGAAGGCCGAGCGGAAACTCCTCCGGCGTGTCCTTGCCCTGCACGCTGGCACTCACGATCACGCTGGTCTGCCACTCGCCGCCGGGCGGGATGCTGACCTCGAAGTGCAGGCCCTCCCGATGCGCGACCGCCCCCTCGGCGGAGATCCGCACCCCCCGGAAGGCGCCGTCCAACTCGTAGACGATGTCCAGCCAGGACTTACGCGGCTGGATGGAGATCAGCCCGCGGGCCGCCAGCTTGCCTTCCTTGACCTCGAACAGGTCGGCGAAGTCCGCACCGACGCGAAGCTGCAAAGTGGTTCGCACCGGTCGACGGCCAAGGTTGCGCAGCCGGATCTCCTCGCGCATCCCGGCCGCCACGTATCGGGTTCGCTCGATCAGCAACTCGGTCTGCTCGTCACCCACCGGCACCCAGGAGATGAATCTGGCCTGGAAGGGCTCGTCCCGTAGCACCGTCACCACCTGCGGCACAGTGCCCTGCACCCGAATCTGCCAGGTCGAGAGGATCCGGGTGTCCAGGTAGAAGAGCCCTTGCGCAGCTTCCGGGAACAGGTCGCCGGCGCGCCCACTGATACAGAAGGTGGAACCTTCGATCAGGGTGACCACGCCGTCGAGCGACTTGGAAATCCCGGCTTCTGCAAATGTCTCCGTCATCGTCACCCCGATGGATCAAGCACCTCTACCCGGGCCCCCGACGGGAATGCCGTGAGCTGTCGCGGCTCACCATTGCACAACGATTCCAGATACGCGCCACTACTTTTGGCTACCTGACGGTAGATTCGCTCGTAGCCGGCGGCCATCTGCGAGGTGTCGAACTCGCGGCGGACCCGGCGTCGACAGGCGAGCGGGTCGAGAATGTCGACCTGTTGGATGGCCTTCGCGAGTTCATCGGCACGATCCCGGATGAAGCCGGTGACGCCGTCCACCACGATCTCCGGGACCGATCCCCGGCGCAGCGCCACGATCGGCGTGCCGCAGGCCATCGCCTCGATCATCACCATCCCGAACGGCTCCTCCCATTCGATCGGGAAGACCAGGCACCGGGCGTTCGCCAGCAGGCCCACCTTGGCGGCGAAACCGGCCTCACCGATCCACCGCGCGTCCGGCCCGAGCAGTGGCCGGACCTCCCGCTCGAAGTACTGCCGGTCGTCCGGCGCAGTGCACGGGCCGGCCAGAACAATCGGGTAACCAGCGGCGCGGGCGGCCTCGATCGCCAGGTGCGCACCCTTCTCCTCGGACACCCGGCCGAGGTAGACGACATAGTCCTGCTTTCGGGCGGCGAAGGGATAGTCATCGGTCCGGACGGCGTTGTGGACCAGCCCGGCCCAGTCCAGGGCGGGTGCCTGTGCCCGTTGGGCGGCGGAGATGGCGACCAGGTGCACCGAGTCGTCAATCGCGGCGTAGTACTGCCCGAACTCCCCGCCCACCGGCCCGTGCGCGGTCACCACCGTGGGCACGGTCCGCATCCCGGCCTGAAGCGGCCCGACCGTACTGTGATCATGAATCACGTCAAGGTCCAGGTGCTGGAGCAATTCCGCAGTTCTGGAGGCGTGCAATACCTCCGGACCGACGGTGCCCACTCTGGCGGCGTCCGGCACCCCGTTCGTGGAGATGAAGTGGCCCGCGGTCCCGGGTCGCCCGACCCCGATCACCGTCACCTCGTGCCCGGCCTCGACCAGGGCATCCACCAGGACCGCGACCATTGCCTCGATTCCGCCGTACCCGGTGGGTGGTAGTGAGTACCAGGGGGTGGAAACCATAGCTATTCGTAGACCTGCGCCGTCCACCAGCGTCCTCCTGTCCCAACCGGCGACGGCGTTCATCTGTGGGGCAGCACCCGACCCGAAGGCTTGAGCCGTGTACCGACAGTGAACCGCCGTCTCCCGTGCGCCGGTTCTGTACCCCAATCGTGCGTCTTGATGTGATTCTCGGCCACCCGTGGTCGGATTTAATCCGCTGAGCGGAGACGGTTCCGCCCGAAGTCCGATATTCCTGTAATCGAGTGAGTACTCTCTGTTGTCATGATGGGGAATCTGGTCCTGATCGGCTTGGTCGCATTGCTGGCGGCCGCCTACCAAGCAGCACCGCTGCTCAGCCTGTCGGCGAAACGCCGTCGAGAGGCCCGCGCACTGCGCGGCTATCTGCTCAGGGACGTCCGCAACGGACGCCGATCGCTCGATGACGCGGTGGTGGCCGAAGTCTTGAACTGGTGCGACGCGGTCGCTGAGACCGGCCGTGACCTGCCGTTATCGGCTGGGCGAGGCCCTCGCTACTGAGCCTGTCACCAAGGGAGACCGCGGGCTACACTGCGGACCTTGGAGCCGAGGGCTGAGGTGAACTTGCGGTACGGGACCGTGCTCGACTTACGCCGGGGAAACCGCTCGGCGTTGATGCGCGCGCTGTACTTCAACCCCGGCGCGAGTCGCCAGGAGCTCGGCAGCAGCACCGCGCTGAGCGCGGCCACGGTGAGCAACGTCGTCAACGACCTGATGAGCGACGGCCTGGTGATTGAGGCCGGGGCGGTCAGTTCGGATGGCGGCCGCCCGCGGACGCTGATCCGGGTGAACCCGGCGTACGGCTACGTGATCGGTGTCGACATCGGTGAGACCCGAATCCGGGTCGAGCTCTTCGAGTTCACCCTGGGCGCTCCGCTGGCCAGCGTGGACGCCTGCGCCGAACCCACCCACCATGACGTCGACGTCGCGGTCCGCGATCTCGTCCGCAGCCTGGATGAGGTGCTCTCGCTCGCCAAGGTCCCGGCCGCAGAAGTGATCGGGATCGGGATCGGCGTTTCCGGCATCGTCGAGCACAGCACCCTCGAGCGCGGCACCCTCGAGCGCGGCACCCTCGAGCGCGGCACGGAAACCCTGGTGCATGGCCAGAGCGTGGCCTGGGATGCCGTTCCACTGGCTCGCAAGCTGCGCGAGGCCGGCGTGCTGGCACCGATCTTCATCGACAATGGCGCCTCGAACCTCGGCCAGGCGGAGAACTGGTTCGGCGCCAGCCGAGGAGCCAAACACGCCATCGTCACCCTGATCGGCTCCGGGGTAGGAGCCAGCGTGATCACCGACGGCTCCCGGTATCGGGGAGCATCGAGCAGCGCGGGCGAATGGGGGCACATCCCGATCGCCGTGGACGGCCGACGCTGTCGGTGCGGGGCGCGTGGCTGCCTGGAGGCCTACCTGGGCGCCGAGGCCATCCTGGATCGCTATCACCAGGGCGAACCTGCCGAGATCATCGATACCGGCCGTCAGGAGACCGACCTGGCCAGGCTGCTGGTCCTCGCCCGGACGGACAGCAGCGCGCAGCGCACCATCGCCGAAACCATTCGGTACTTCGGTGCCGGCCTGGCGTCCTTGATCAACCTGTTCAACCCGGAACGGATCATCATTGGCGGCTGGGCGGGGATGGCGCTCTGCGCCGAGCTGTTACCTCAGATCCGGGCTGCGGCCGGCGAGTACGCGCTGCGGCAGCCGTTCGCGCAGACCGCGATCGAGCTGTGCAGCCTTGGCGATCATGCGCTGACGATGGGCGCCGCGACCCTTCCAGTGGAAGCCCTGCTCGCCAGCACCCGCCGTCCGCACTAGGGGCATTGACGTAGCGCCAGTGAGACGTAGCGCCGGTGAGACGTAGCGCCAGCGATTCGACGCAACACCAGTGACCTGACTCACTACCTCTAACCCAGCGCAATGGTTTGCTCTCCCTGAGTAGCCAAAATGGATACGGTGGACGCGCAGAGAGGCTGCTTGAACTCCAGATTTATGACAAGGCGGCACGCCCAGTGACCCTGACCCAGTACCTCCGCGTTCTCCGGCATCAGTGGTTGGTCGTGATCCTGCTTGCCATGGTCGGCATCGGTGGCGCGGCGGCGTACACCTACCGGCAGACCCCGGTGTACTCCGCCCAGACCCAACTCTTCGTCTCGGTCCGCACCGACCCCGGCATTTCGGCACTCAGCCAGGGCAGTTCGTTCACTCAGCAGCGGGTGAAGTCCTACGTCGACATCGTCACCAGCCCGCTGATCGCCGAGCCGGTGGTCAAAGAACTCCGCCTGCCGTTCACTGCGGAGCAGCTGACCTCCCGGGTGAGCGCCAGCAGCCCGCTGGACACCGTCCTGCTCGATATCGTGGTCTCGGACACCGATCCGGTCCGCGCCGCAGCCATCGCGAACGCGGTCGGCGCCGAATTCCCCCGGCTGGTAGCCCGATTGGAGACCCCGTTCGGGCAGAGCACGTCCCCGGTGACGGTGTCGATCACCAGGACCGCGATCGTCCCGACCGCACCGATCTCGCCCAGGATCCCGCTCAACCTCGCGCTCGGTCTGATCGTCGGGCTGGGTCTGGGAATCGGCGCGGCGGTGCTCCGCGACCAGTTCAACACCAGCGTCAACGGCGTCAGCGACGTCGAGAAGCTGACCGGCGCGATCCCGCTCGGCGTGGTTCCCTACGATGCGCAGGCCAGCAAGCAGCCGTTGGTCACCGAGGACCAGTTCGGCGGCCGGGCCGAAGCGTTCCGGACCCTGCGGACCAACCTCCAGTTCGCGGACGTCGACGATCCCCCGCGAGTGATCACGATCAGTTCCGCGCTGCCGGCCGAGGGCAAGACCACGACCGCCTGCAACATCGCGCTCACCCTGGCGCAGAGCGGCGCTCGCGTCGTTCTCGTCGAGGGCGACCTGCGCAAGCCGGCCGTGGGCACGTACCTGGGGATCAGCAATGCGGCCGGGTTGACCAACGTTCTGGCCGGCCATCACGAGCTCCGCGACGTGCTGGTCAGCTACCAGCGAGACACCCTGGCCGTCCTGCCGTCCGGCCCGACGCCGCCGAACCCGTCGGAGATGCTCGGCTCGCAGCAGATGCGCCAATTGCTGGCGAACCTCGCCGCCGCCTACGACATCGTGATCATCGACGCACCGCCCTTGCTGCCGGTCACCGACGCGGCGGTGCTCGCCGCTGCTGCCGACGGAGCGATCCTGGTGATCCGGCACGGGAAGAGCCGGCGCGAAGAGGTGGAGCGGGCGACCCAGGCACTGGCCTCGGTGAACGCCAAGGTGCTGGGGACCGTACTGAACTTCGCCCCGCGGCAGAAGCGACGCGGCGGGTACGACGGCTATGGGTACGGGTATGGCTACGGCAGCCCGACCCCGCCCGAGACGGTGCCGCGCTCCTCGCGGCGTCAGCGCAAGCAGGCGGCTGCCGCCGCAACCGCCTCGGCGCCGGCCCCGGTCCGGACCACCATGCTGCCGCCGCTGGAGCAGCCGCTGCCCCAGCCAGTACCCAGCCAGCCGCTCCAAGCACAACCGCTCCAGGCACAACCGAGCCCGGTCACGGCGCCCACCTTTTTCGGTCCTATCGATGGATTTGACTCGTCTGTTGATTCACAGCTAAGACCTCGGTGAGCTTCAGCAAGTCCCCAGCTCACAGCCTTACCGGATAAAATATTCCGGATATTCGGCATAACCGTGGTTTGTGCGCTAATTTTGTTCGCGGAAGGAATTAAGCCCGCAGCGGCGACAAACCCTCCCCATGTGAGCAAAGATGCATTCCGGCCCGACAGCGTGTCGGTGATCCAACGGGGAGGAGCTGTCAGTGAACGCGATCTTCGGGTGTTTGATTTCGCTAGGCGGCGCGCTACTCCTGATCCAGAACCTGCTGGCCCGCGAGTACCGGTTGCTCTGGCTTCCCGTGCTGCTGCTGTCCGTGGGCCTGTTCATGCTGCTCCGGCACCGACCGGACGATGACCTGCTGGACGCACCCGACGGCGACCGGTGCACCACCTGTCGCGGAGTCGGCACGGTCTATTCGGCCGAGTGGAACGACTGGCGCAAGACCGGCCCGGTGCACACCATCCGCGAGCTCTGCCCGGCCTGCCAGGGTGTCGACGTCCCCCGTAGTTCTTGACGCAGCAGTTCTTGACGCAGCAGTTCCGTCCCCACCGTTGCTAGTCCTCGCTCGCTCGTCCTGACCGACTGTCTCTGGGTGGCACCTCGACTCGCCGTCCGGCGCTGGTGCGCCACGCTTTGCCTTGGTGACTGACCCCACCAACCAGCCGAGGCCAAGCGCGAGCAGAACGAGGAGCAGCCATGTCCACCGACGCCATCGTGATCTTGAAGCAGGACCACAAAGAGATCAAGTCGCTGTTCCGCAAGTTCCAGGGGGCCGGCGAGCACGCCACCGAGGTCAAGGGCGAGCTGGTGAACCGGATCATCGAGCTGCTGACCGTACACACCTACATCGAGAATGAGGTGATGTACCCGGAGGTCCGCAAGTTGGTGCCGGAGCTGGAAGATGACGTCCTGGAATCCTACGAGGAACATCACGTCGCGGACGTGCTCTGTGTCGAACTGGCCGCCTTGTCGCCGGACGCCGAGCGGTTCGACGCAAAGGCCACAGTGTTGATCGAGAATGTCACGCATCACATTGACGAGGAAGAACAGGACTGGTTCCCCAAAGTCCGGGAATCTCTGGGCCGAAAGCAATTACAAGAACTCGGCAGCCGGATGCTGGAGTTGAAGAAGTCGGCGCCAACCCGCCCGTCCCAGCCGAGCGCGCTGAAGAAGACGGTTGACGCCGTCATCTCCTGACGCCGCAACGACCTGACGCGGCTACGACGCCGTCACCTCTGCCACCGGGTTACTCAGACTTGCCAGCACTGCCGGCGTCACCGCCGCGCTGCGGCTTCAGATGCCGACGAGACCCTTCCACCTCGGCCTTTTCGTCCTCGTCCATCTTCCGGGTGTCGCGCGGTGTGACGTACGGTTCGGCACCCACCGGCAGCCCATCGGTCTCGGCTCGGGCGCGTTCGATCTCGGCGTTGAACTCCGCTCCGAGCAGGATCGCCAAGTTCGAGATCCAGATCCAGACCAGGAAAATAATCACCCCGGCCAAAGCTCCGTAGGTCTTGTTGTAGCTGGCGAAATTGGCGACGTAGTAAGCGAACAAGGCCGAGGCGATGACCCAGATCAGGACGCCAAGGACGCCGCCGGGGGTGACCCAACGGAAGCCACGCTTGGCGTTCGGCGCGGCCCAGTACAAGATTCCGACCATCACCATCATGATCACCAGCAGTACCGGCCATTTCACGATGTTCCACGTCGTGACCGCCGCCGAGCCGAGCCCGAGCAGATCCCCGGCTTGCTCGGCGACCGGGCCGGTGAAGACCACGATCACGGCGACCACCAGCATCAGCACCAACTGGACGACAGTGATCGCGATCCGGATCGGGATCGTCTTCCAGATCGGGCGCCCCTCGGGGACGTCGTAGACGACGTTCGAGGCTCGCATGAACGCCGCCACGTATCCGGAAGCCGACCAGATGCCCAGCGCCAGGCTGATAATGAAGGCCAGGCTGGCGGCCTGCTGGTTTCCCTGCAGCTGTTTGATCGTGTTGACGATGGTGGCCTGCGCCGAGCCGGGGATGATCTCGCCGAGGTTGTTGATCAGGGTCTGGGTCGCCTGCGGCCCGAGGAAGCCGACCAGCGAGAGCAGGACGATCGCCCCCGGGAAGATCGACTGGATCGCGTAGTAGGTCAGCGCGGCGGCAGAGTCCGAGAGGTTGTCGTCCGAGAACTCCTTGCCGGCGCCTCTGAGGATCCTGAACCACGACCTTTTCGGCAGCTTGCTGGGCGAGCTTGGCGGGTCCTGGTCCGGGACCTGCGACTTCTGGTCCGGGGCCTGCGAGCGCGCATCCCGGGTCTCGTCGTCATCTGTCTTGCGGCTCATGTGGCCACGGTGACACGAGACCGGCACCGTGGAAATTCCAGACGCCCTCAGGCTGTCGATCGACCAAACAGCTTGCCAGCGAAGGTCACCTCAGGCTGGCCGCGACAGCTCTCCTACCGACATAGCCAGTGCAATCGTCGCCAGCGTGAACCCGTCGTTGATCTCCCCCGAAGCGATCAGCGACCACAGCTCGGACAGCGGGATCCATTTGACGGCGGCGACCTCGTCGGTATCGATCGGGGAGGCGAAGTCTTCCGCCACATCGGCAACGAAGACCGCAACGGTGGTTTCGAGCAAACCAGAGTCGGGCGTCACTGAACCGATCCGGCGCAGGTCAACTTTGGAAGCGCCGAGCTCCTCCAGCAACTCCTGCTGGGCCGAGAAGGTCTCGTCAGAACCATGGGAGAACCCTCGCGGCAGCCCCCACTGCCAGGCCCCGATCGGGTAGCGATACGTCTTGACCAAGCCAATCCGGCCGGCATGCAGCGGAAGCATCACGACACCTCGACCTGGCATGGCCGCCTTGATCCGGATGAAGCGACCCTGGCTGCCACCCGGGAACACGACCTCGTCGTCGAAAATCTGAACGAAGGGATTCGCGTAGACCTCGATTTCCTTCAGCCGGCGCGTCGTCCTGTCACTCGCCATCCGCTCAGTCTCCCCAGACGTGTGGTCCGTTTCCATAGATCGAAGACTATCCATCGTCCGCCCGGACACCCGAGCACGGTAGGCAGGCGAGATCCAGCAGCTTCGCAAATGCGGAGCATCCTGATCGATTGAGGAATTTTCGAATCTTCGGCTCGGCCGCCACAGAAACTGAAACAGTGTGATCCGAAGGATCTATCCGGTGATCAACGAAAGTTGACGATGGTCGACAATCTTCGCTCGATTGATGATTTCGTAGCCAGCCTCGACCCAGCAGACATCGTCATGCGGTTCGATGTCCATTTCGACCGCCCCTTCGAACACGGCCGCGCCATCGGAGCGCTGGAGATGGTCGGGGCCTTCGACACTGCGATCGAGAGGCGCCCGGCAATCCGGATCGGCGCCTACTGGTGCGCCATCGTCAGGGCGGACGTCGGGTACTCGCTCGCCCGCGGCCTGCACCTTGTCGAGGAATCACGAGAGGCGGCGGAGTCCCTCGCCGTCGATCTCCTCGCCCGCGGCGATCGTCAGGCCGCTGCGCAAATCACGGCGCTGTCGCCCGAGGAGATCTTCGACGCCTACGCAACGGCCCGATGGTTTGATGGCGCCGGCAAGATCAACTATCGGGTCGGGAACTTCGCCCGAGCCCGGATGTACTTCGCCAAATCCCTGAAAATAGCTCAGGCCTGGGGCATTTGGTGGTGCGTTCCGGATATCCTCAGCAACCTTCTGCGGGGCGAGTACGAGGAGCAGCGCCAGTCCGACCAGGACGGCGAGGAAAAGGATGCCAAGCAACTCGCCTTCCTGGTCGACCACATTGGCGCGCTCCGACGAGCTAGGAGTGAGCACCACCAGGACGCCGAGCAGTTCAGCCAGAACCTTCGCGAGGAATCCCCAGCCACAGACCGGCAGCCTACATATCGGCAGCTGGAGTTCCTGCGAGGCTACGCCAGCCTGACCCACAACCTTTCGGTCGCCTTGATGGGAATCAAGCCAGGGCTGTGGAAAACCATGCCGCGGTCGGTCCTCCCTGTTGCCCCGTCGGCGAGCGAGCGGGACGCCGAGTCGCTGACCCTGTCCGAAGAGGCGGGCACCATCTCCGAAGCGATGGACGACGACTATCGGCAAAGTCAGGCCCTCCTGCATCAGGCTCAAATTCTGACCCGGACCGACGAGGGGCGGAAGCAGGCCTACCTCATCTACGAACGCCTGACCAACTCAAAGTGGGTTCGGGGCAAGCGACTGGCCCTTCAGAACCGAGCCCGCGCCCGCGGTGACGAAGAGGCGCTCGCCGACTTGAAGGGGCTCATCGACGATTACTGGCAAGACAGCGAAACGGCCGGGCACTCGGCGGGCATGGACATCGACTTCATCGCCTGGACGGTGAACTTCTACGCCGAGGTCGCGGCCGGTTTACGTGATCGGCACTCGCCCGAACGTCAGCGGGAACTGCAGGACGAGATCCGGACGGCACGGCAGCGCGCCGCCCGCACCGTCCGCAAGGTGATCGCCCTGCCCAGCTACAAGCAGGCCTATGCCAAAGCCATCTATCCGGTGTTCCAGGAAATGATCGGCCGGCTCGTGGACGAGAAGGACGACGCCCAAGGGCGCAGCATCGATCCCCAGGCCCCTACGTTCGGGAAGACCACGCACGAGGACCGCCACGAACGGATCCTGGCCCTGTCGGAGGAGTGCAGTGCGCGGAACCTGCTGGATCTGATGGCCGCCGCGAACCTGCCTCAGCTTCGAAGCGACCCTTCGACGGGCTCCACTGGGCGACCGCCCGGCTCAGGGGAATCGCCTGCCTTCGCGCCTTCTCGGCCGCCGGCCGCGTCGACCGGCTTAACCCGCGGCGCGGTCAGCCGACCGATCGACGGCGGAGGTCGGCGCTCGGCCCCTCAGCGGTCCCTGAAGGTCTACGGCAGCAAGCTCTACGACGTTCTGCTAGCGCGTCAGCAGGAGTTCGAAAGGGCCTTTCTTGACACACCTCTCGAGGCTGCACCGGACGACAAGGACGTTGCCAACAAACTGAACATGCTGACGGCCAACGATCCCGGTTGCTGCGTGCTGAGGTTCATCTCCTACCGCTCGGCCGACCCGGAGCAGACCGAAACGCTCTGGGGCGCCGTTGTCGCGCAGCATGGGCGGCAGGAGTTCGTCACCAACTTCGACTCCACCGCAGTGAACACGCTGGTGCGATCGATCAATGGCACGGATGACGAAGGCGCGCCCAGAGACGCCACCGCGAACAGCATCTGGGAGCTGCTGATAGAACCGGTCTGGGACCGAATCAATCGAGGGTGGGCGGGATCCGCACCTTCCGAGTCAGTTGCCCACCAAGACCGCCACCTGATCATTGTGCCCAGCGATGAACTCTTCGAGATTCCCTTCCACATCGCGACCGAGCGCGCGTGGCACGAGCCGCCGCTGGGGGCGATGGTGCCCATGTCGTACTCGGTTAGCGTCACGGCGCTGGTCAGCCGCGGTCGGCACCTCCTGAAAGTACAGCCGGTGGACCGGCGGGATGACCTGGGCGCCGTGATCTGCCTGGATACACAGAACCAGGATTCGGGCATCCGGGTGAGCGGAGAAGAGATCCTGGACCTGGGTTGGCCCGTGGACCAGGTGCACATCGTCGGTGACCTACCCCCCGGCGTCGACGCCGGTGTGCACCAGCTCGGTTACGGCTGGCAGGGTCTGCAGGAACTAGCGGCCCGCAGGCCGGAGTTCTTCGTCTACGCCGCCCACGGCGAGCGCAACGAAAACTTTCCCGACTTCGGCCCGGCCCTGCAGTTGCCCACCGGCGATCCCGCCCAGCCGGATTACCTGACCAGCTTTGATGCCGCCCTACGACTGCAACTGCCGCGCAACCGACTCAGCCTGATCGGGGCCTGCCTGGCAGGCCGGGGTGCGATGCTCGGCGGCGGCGAGGTCGGCGGTTTTCTGCGGGCCCTGATGGCAGCTGGGGCCGGTGCGATCGGGCTGCCCTTGTGGTCTGTTGAGGACGACGAGATCGTCGCGGCCAGCCACCACCTACTCCGACGCAGTCGCCAAAATGCTGATACCACGGGGAAATTTGACGTCGTATACGCACTGTGGGAGTACTACCACGACAGGTTCGAGGCCCTGGGCGACGAACCGGACGCCAGTGATACGTCCGGCCCGACGTTTGCCGACCATTTCCCACTCGCCCTTTACTTGTGAGGTGATCGGCCATGTCCGACGAAATCCCGTACGACGATACGAACGACTTCCAATGGACTCAGAAGGCCTACGAGCTCATCGTGGCGGGTGACCTCAATGCGGAGCACGAGGTCCCGGGGGGAATACAGGTCGTCAGGATCTGGGGACTTTGCCCGCGCTGTGAGCATCACCTGGACCTTCGGTCCAAGGTGGTAGATCACCTAGAATCACGGCCTGGACGTCCCGTGCGAGGACCTAAGATTGCCAAGGTGCCCATCGATGTGACCTGCGGCTGTGACGAGTTACACCCGGGCTCGCCGGCGGGGGTTCTGGGCTGCGGGGTCAACTTCCGGATCAAATTTTCGAATGAGTAACTGGTGGCCGCGGTTCCGCAGGCGGCCGGTGCCTGCGGCGAGGAAGCTCAAACCGGTCCCGCCTACTGAAGGACCCACCGACCAGAGCTTGCGCCGCCAGCGCGAGTGGGAAAGGCGCATCGCCGCCAACCGAGCTGATCAGGTCAAGCGAGCCGAGACCTGGCGCAACGGGCTGTCCGCATTTCTCACCCTGATCCTGTCCGCCTTGGTGGTGGGCGGTCGAGATGCGATCGGGGGGCTGGCTGAACCCTGGAAAGCCCTGATCGCCGGGCTGATCGCGGTCGGCCTGCTGCTCGCCGTGATGGGCCTCTGGCTGACGCTGACCGCCCAGGTTGGCGGCCGGTACGCCTTCGTGACCCGAACCGGAGCCGATCCGGATTCCGAACCGGAGATCGTTGATGCCCAGGCCGCCGGAAGGATCGCGAGGTTGCTCGACCGCGCCCGCGCCCTGGTGGCCGCCGGCTTCGTGCTACTTGCCGCCGGGACGATCGCCAGCTGGGTCGCGCCGGCCGCGGTTCCCGATCCGCCGGGCTACCTCGTGGTCCAGCGGACCGATAGCCAAGACCGTCCCTGCGGGAAGCTCCTGTCGGCGAACGACAGTCTGATCCGGCTGCAGGTAGAAGGTGAACGCCTGCCACAAGAGATCCTGTTCACCAACGTAAAGAATTTCAAGCTCGTCGCGGCGTGCCCGTGACCGGGGAAGCAGCCTCGGCGCGTTGCTTGAGTGGCTCCCACCAGTCTCGCCGCTCGCGGTACCACTGCACGGTTTCGGCCAGCCCGGTCTCGAAGGGCACCTGCGGCGCGTAGCCCAGCTCGCTAGAGATCTTCGTGATATCCACCGAATACCGCCGATCATGCCCTTTCCGATCAGCTACCGGCTCCACCATCGACCAATCCGCACCGCAGGCCACCAGCAGCCGCTCGGTCAATTCTCGGTTCGTCAACTCGGTGCCACCACCGATGTTGTACACCTCACCGGCTCGGCCGCCCTCGGCAACCAACTGGATCCCCCGGCAGTGATCGGCCACATGCAACCAGTCACGCACGTTCAAACCATCCCCATAGAGCGGCACCGTCAATCCGTCGATCAAGTTCGTGATGAACAACGGCATGACCTTCTCCGGGTGCTGGTACGGCCCGTAGTTGTTTGAACATCGAGTGACGACGACGTCCAGGTGATGCGTGCGCGCATACGAACGAGCGATCAGATCGCTGCCGGCCTTGCTCGCGCTGTACGGCGAATTTGGCTCCAGTGGATGACTTTCGGTCCACGAGCCAACCTCGATCGAGCCGTACACCTCATCGGTCGAGACGTGGACGAACCGACCCACCCCGGCAACCAGCGCGGCGTCCAGCAGTGTCTGGGTACCCACCACATTCGTCATCACGAAGTCCGCCGCCCCGGTGATGGACCGATCAACATGCGACTCAGCCGCGAAATGCACCACTAGGTCGGTACCGACCATCAGATCATCGACCAGCTTCCGGTCCAGGATGTCGCCCTCGACCAACCGCACTCGATCTGACTCGACCGGCGCAAGATTCGCCGGATTTCCGGCGTAGGTCAGCTTGTCCAGCACCACAACCTCGGCACCCGCATAAGACGGATACCCGCCCGACGCCAGCGTCCGTACATAGTGCGAGCCGATGAAGCCGGCACCACCCGTAACCAGAATCCGCACCCGCCTGGCCCTCTCGATATGTTGTCCGGCCGCACTAGTTGTTCTTCTTCTGCGCGAAAATACCGTTTCTCGTATGGTGGCCCACGTGCAACCCCAGCCTCCGGTTCACCAGGCGCTAGACGCCTCGCTCGCAGAGTAGGGTGCAGCCGATGCGTGGGATCATTCTGGCTGGCGGCACCGGTACCCGGCTCTACCCGATCACCAAAGGCATCAGCAAACAGCTGATGCCGATCTACGACAAGCCAATGATCTACTACCCGCTCTCCACCTTGATGATGTCCGGCATCCAGGAAGTGCTGATCATCACCACCCCCGAGGACAACGACCAATTCCGGCGTCTTCTCGGAGACGGCACCGCGCTCGGGATGCGCATCGACTACGCCACCCAGCCCCGGCCCGAGGGCCTCGCTCAGGCCTTCGTGATCGGTGCCGAGTTCATCGGCGATCAGTCCGTTGCCCTCATCCTCGGCGACAACATCTTCTACGGCGCCGGACTTGATACCGCCCTACGCGTCCACACCGAGGTCAAGGGCGGCCACATCTTCGCTTACCACGTCTCCAACCCACAGGACTATGGCGTCGTCGACTTCGACACCAACGGCGGAGTTCTCTCCATCGAAGAGAAACCGGCCAGACCGAAAAGCAACTTCGCCGTCCCCGGGCTCTACTTCTACGACAACGACGTCGTCAGCATCGCGGCCTCGGTCACCCCCAGCGCCCGCGGTGAACTCGAGATCACCGCGATCCACGACGCCTACCTCCAACGCGGTCGGCTGCGGGTCACCGTCCTCGCCCGCGGCACCGCCTGGCTCGACACCGGCACCTTCGACTCCATGATGGACGCCGCTCAATTCGTCCAGGTCATCGAAGCCCGGCAGGGCCACAAGATCGGCTGCATCGAGGAGATCGCCTGGCGCCAGCGCTGGATCACCGACGACGAGCTCGACGCGCTGATCGTTCCCCTGGAAAAGTCCGGCTACGGTGCCTACCTGCGCAGCCTGTTCGATGCCCCGTCCGCACCGTACTGAGAGTCCGCGGCAGAGCGGTTTCTTGTCAGGCAGTTTCTTTTTAGAGCGGTTTCTTTAGAGGAGCGGGGCGCAGAACGCGTCCACCGCGGCCAGCAGCGAGCCGAAGACGTCGGCGTGGCTGGCCCCGTGATGCGGATCGGGCAGGTCGTCCGCCGACTCCGGCACCGGGCGCGGGGCCGCACCGCGGTTCGCGTCCAGTTCCTCAACCAGCCAGAGCAGTCGATCGGGTAGGTCGGCTCCGGACGGCGGCATCGAAGCCGGCTGGTCGGTGCCGGCCGGCATTCTCCACTGGGCGATCCGCGCGGCCTGGGCCAGCGTGAAGGTGCGCACCTGGGCTGAGGGGCGCATCTCGATCACCTTCGTTCGCTGCCGCTGAGACGCGGTCAGAATCAGGGTCGAGGCCTTGATGTCGGCCAGCTCAAGCTGCCGCGAGACGTGCTGCCCGGCGGCGTCCCCGCCGTTCATCAGAACCCAACTGGCCGAGACTTCGCACATGCCGGCGCCGGGCACCGACCGGGTACCCCGGCTGACGAACTCGATGGACGGGCCGAGTCGACCGGCAAGCAACCGGGCGGCGGCGGGCGATCGGCAGATGTTCGCGGTGCACACCAGGAGCACCCGCGGACCCATGGCGCATCTCCCCCCGATTCGATGACCAGCCGATTCTAGTGTCGCCTCAGGTGTCACCCAGCTCGCCACCCCGACGGTCCACCGCGTAGCCACGTCGATCCGTGCACCTGGCTCAGGCCGCCGAGCTCAAGATCATGAATAGTGATCTTGTTGGACACAAGTTCGTAACTTTTGGGATTTCTGTGTCTACTCTTGTTTCTGCTGGTCAGCCGTTCGATTCGACAGGAGGCGTGGTGGAATCCCTTCGCATCGACTTGGAGAAGTTGTCCGCAACCCTCTCGGCGGGCAGCCGAACAAACCTCAACGATCTGGCCGAGCTGATGGCCGGCCTGAGCCCGACCGACTTGCTCACCGCTCTGACCGCGGTCGCGATTCGCGAAACAGCCGGAGACCTCGAACTGCTGCACAGCGTGCCGATCCGGGACGACGCTCAGTTCGGTGATCGGCCGAGCTCGGTTCCGGTGGCCCGCCTGGGAGCCTGGCTGTACTCGGCGGCCAACCGGGTCGCGTACGCCGTCCATACTCCGGACTGGGAGCCTCCAGCCCTCGATCTAGAGCACCAGAGCGGGCGAGCCGGCTGGTCGGCGCTGCTGCGCGAGCACCTGCACGGGGACTTCCAGGCAGGTCGCGGTTGGACGCCGGTGAACGTGGTGGCGATGCCGGTTCGCAAGCCCTTCGACGAGCTCGGCCTGCGGGTGGTACCCCTGTTGTCGCTCTGGCCACCGGTGTCGCAGCACGGTGACAGCTGCTTCTCGGAGACCATGACGGCCACCGTGCGGGACGGGCGACCGTACGTCGTCGCCGTCCGGGTCTTCTCCGCCGCCATCTACCTGCGCCGAGCGCTCGAAGCGGGCCAGCGCTGGGTCGAACTCACCGCCGCGGATCGGCGCCCGACCCTGGTCGGCTAGCGGAAAACGCCCTATCCAAGTATGGAACAGTGCGTTGCCGACTGGCTACTCCAAGTAATGTTCAGTCATGCTTTCGGTCAGCAACACGGCTTTATGCCCCGACGATGAACAACCGGGACCTGCCGGCACGAATGAGATCGCCTCCAGGTCGGCGTCGATCGGGCCGGATTACCCGTCGAGCGGGTGGTCCGCAGGCGGTTTCGGCCACCACGCCCGGCGGATCGCCGCCCCCTTCGTCGTGGTGTGCGCGGTCGCCTTGGTGGTCGTGGGCGTGGCCGACGTCCACGTGGCTCGGGACCGGAACGAGGTCGATCGAGACGTGGCCACCGCCCGGGTCGCCGCAGACCGGGTGGCCGACCATCTGGCCGGCGGAGACTACGAGGCCGTCGGCAATGACCTTGATCTACTGGCTCGGGCCGGAACCAATGCCAGGTCCGGCTCGGTCGGATTCGGCTGGACGGTTGCCGATCGCTCCGACCTCTTCGGCGGACAGGTTCGCGATCTTCGCCGGGAAGCCGCCCGGATCGCGACCCTGGCCGCGCAAGCCGGACCGCTCAGAGCGGCCTTGGCTCCACTGCTGACGAATACCGCTGCCTCCGAGACCGCTGCTTCCGGGACCACTGCCTCCGGCACCGCTATCTCCGGGGCCACTGCCTCCGGACTCTACGCACTTGACGACTTGGCCCGCGGGCTGAGCCGGTACGCCACCGCCGCCGAGCGCGGCGGTGACCCGTCCGCACCGGCGATCGGCCGCGCGGCGCTGGTAGCCGGGATGCTGCCCGCGCTGGCCGGCGCGGACGGACCACGGACGTGGACGATCTGTCGAGTCGCCGCCGGGCCCTGCTTCTGGATCAACGTGACGGATGCCCGTTCCAGCGCTCCAATGGCTGAGGTGGCACCGGGCACCGTCTCGCCGCCCGGTCGGCGTTGGGCTGCCGGTGTGGACGTGATGGTCGTCGGCGTCGATCCGAGCGCGATCTTCACGCCGAACGGATCCTTCGACGCGGCCGCTGTCTTCGATCTGCTCTACCACGTGGACTCGGCCACGGTCCGCTCCGCGGTCGCCTCGGAGCAGCAGGCGATTGACCGGCTGAGTCATCGCTGACGGCGAGCCGGCACTCTTCCAGGCCTCGATCTCGTGCCCGATCTGAGCCGAGATCAACCCAATGAGCCCTTGATCACATCCAGATCTGCGCAGGTTGCGCATGGCATCAGGACGGCTCGCCCGATGCGTGCCAGACTTCCCGACATGCCTGAGTCTCGAACGTCTGGGAGTGCCCCAGAAACGACGATGAACACGTCGCCCGAGTCATCCGAATCCGCTGAGGTGACCCGGGCGCCTGCGGCGATCAAGCCGATCGACGTCGGGATTCTCGCCGCCGTGGCGACGGGCGCGCACCACAACCCGCATGCGGTGCTGGGTGCGCATCCGTATCAGGGCGGAGTGACCGTGCGAACCCTTCGGCCACTGGCCAAGGAGGTCGCGGTGGTCGTCGCCGACGGCACCCGGTACCCGCTGGTCCATGAGCGCAACGGCATCTGGGTCGGCGGGTTGCCGTTGGCCACGGTGACCGACTACCGGATCGCCGTGGTCTACGACGGAGTCGGAGAGTCCCTGGTCGACGATCCGTACCGATTCCTGCCCAGCCTCGGCGAGGTCGACCTGCACCTGATCAACGAGGGTCGGCACGAGCAGCTGTGGCAGGTGCTCGGCGCGCACGTGAAGCATTTCCCCGGCGTGATCGGTGCCGTGGACGGTGTCTCGTTCTCGGTCTGGGCACCGAATGCCCGTGGCGTCCGGTTGGTCTGCGACGCGAACTCCTGGGACGGGCGCACTCACGCACTGCGCAGTCTCGGCGCTTCCGGGGTCTGGGAACTGTTCGTCCCCGGGCTCGGGGCCGGCACCCGGTACAAGTTCGAGATCCTCGGCCGGGACGGCCACTGGCGGCAGAAGGCCGACCCGATGGCGTTCGGCACCGAGGTCCCGCCGGCCACCGCTTCGGTGGTGATCGATTCTCACTACGAATGGCAGGACGCCGAGTGGCTGGCTCAACGAGCCCAGCACGACTGGCACTCCAGTCCGATGAGCATCTACGAAGTGCACCTCGGCTCGTGGCGGCAGGGCCTGAGTTACCGCGAGCTGGCCGAGCAGTTGGTCGGGTACGTCAAGGACCTCGGCTTCACGCATGTGGAGCTGATGGCCGTCGCGGAGCACCCGTTCGGCGGCTCCTGGGGCTACCAGGTGACCTCGTATTACGCACCGACGTCCCGGTTCGGCAGCCCTGACGAGTTCCGGTACCTGATGGACGAACTGCACCGCGCCGGGATCGGCGTGATCATGGACTGGGTGCCCGGGCATTTCCCGAAGGACGCCTGGGCACTGGCCAAGTTCGACGGCGAGGCACTGTACGAATCCGCCGACCCGCGCCGCGGTGAGCACAAAGAGTGGGGCACCCTGATCTTCGATTACGGCCGGTCGGAGGTACGCAACTTCCTGGTCGCGAACGCCCTCTACTGGCTGGAGGAGTACCACGTCGACGGGCTGCGGGTGGACGCCGTGGCGTCGATGCTCTACCTGGACTACGACCGCGAGCCCGGGGAATGGGCGCCGAACATCTACGGCGGCCGGGAGAACCTGGAGGCGGTCTCGTTCCTGCAGGAGATGAACGCCACCGCGTACAAGCGGGTCCCCGGGATCATGACGATCGCGGAAGAGTCGACCGCCTGGCCGGGCGTCACCCGGCCGACGCACCTGGGCGGGCTCGGCTTCGGCCTGAAGTGGAACATGGGCTGGATGCACGACTCGCTCGGCTATGTCAGCAAGGACCCGATCCACCGGCAGTACCACCACCATCAGCTGACGTTCTCGCTGATGTACGCCTACACCGAGAACTTCGTCCTGCCGATCAGCCACGACGAGGTCGTCTACGGCAAGGGCTCACTGCTGCGCAAGATGCCCGGGGATCGCTGGCAGCAGCTCGCCAATGTCCGCGCCTACCTGGCGTTCATGTGGTCGCACCCGGGCAAGCAGCTGATCTTCATGGGGGCCGAGCTGGGCCAGGAGGCCGAGTGGTCCGAGGACCGCAGCCTGGACTGGTGGCTGGAGGACACCCCCTGGCACGCCGGTCTGCAGCAGTTGGTCCGCGACCTGAACCGGCTCTACCGCGCCCATCCCGCGCTCTGGGAGCTGGACAGCGATCCGGCCGGGTTCGAGTGGATCGACGCCAATGACACCGTGCACAACACCTTCTCGTTCGTCCGGCGCGACCGTTCGGGCAACTCCCTGGTCTCGGTGATCAATTTCTCCGGTGGCCCGCAGGAGGGTTACCGGCTCGGGGTGCCACACGAGGGCACCTGGCTGGAGATCCTGAACACGGACGCCGCCCAGTACGCCGGATCCGGGGTCGGCAACCTCGGAAAGGTAGAGGCGGAGCCAGTGCCGTGGCACGGAATGCCGGCGTCCGTCGTTCTCCGGGTACCCCCGCTCGGGGCGGTCTGGCTGTCTTCGGAAGGTAATCTCAACGCATGAAGTCTGGTATCGACATCGATCAGCTCACCCCTGCCATCCGGCCACAGGATGACCTGTTCCGGCATGTCAACGGCGCCTGGTTGGACTCTGCGGAGATACCCGAAGACCGGTCCGTGTACGGCACCTTTCACCGGCTCCGCGACGAGGCGGAAGCCCAGTTGCGAGTGATCGTGGAGTCCGCCGCCGCGGCCGCCGCAGCCGGTGAGTCGGCGGCCGGGAGCGAGAGCCGCAAGGTTGGCGATCTCTACAACAGCTTCCTCGACGAGGAGACGGTGGATCGACTCGGCGCCGAGCCGATCGCCGACCAGCTGGCGATCGTCGACGCGGTCACCGACCTGGCCGGGTTGATCCGGGCGCTGGGCACGCTGGATCGAGCCGGGACCGGCGGCCCGTTCGGGTACTACGTGAACGGCGACGCCAAGCAGTCCGACCGCTACGTCATGTACCTGAGCCAGGGCGGGCTGAGCCTGCCCGACGAGTCGTACTACCGCGAGGACACCTTCGCCGAGATCCGCACCGAGTACGTCGCTCACCTGGAGCGGATGCTGAAGCTGGCCGGTCTGCCGGACGCGGCCGACGCCGCGACCCGGATCATGGCACTGGAGACCCAGCTTTCGACGTCGCACTGGGACCGAGTATCGAACCGGGACGCCACGAAGACGTACACCAAGCTGGACCGGGCCGGCCTCGACGCGCTGATCCCGGAGTTCGACTGGACGGCGTGGCTCGCGGCGGTGGAGATCCCGGAGCGGGCCTTCGCCGAGGTGGTCGTGCGCCAGCCCAGCTACTTCACCGGTCTGGGCCGGGCCCTGACCGAGATCCCGCTCGCGGACTGGAAGGTGTGGCTCAGCTGGCGGGTGGTGCACTCCGCCGCCTCGCTGCTGAGCCAGCCGTTCGTCGAGGAGAACTTCGCCTTCTACGGTCGCACCCTGACCGGCGCCCCGCAGTTGCGGGAGCGCTGGAAGCGCGGCGTCGCGATGGTCGAGGGTGCTCTCGGCGAGGCAGTCGGCAAGCTCTATGTCGATCAGCACTTCTCCCCGGCGGCGAAGTCTCGGATGGTCGAGCTGGTCGCCAACCTGGTCGAGGCGTATCGGCAGAGCATTTCGACGCTGGAGTGGATGAGCGAGGAGACTCGGGCTCGGGCGCTGGACAAGCTCGACCGGTTCACCCCGAAGATCGCCTACCCGGACACCTGGCGGGACTATTCGGCGCTCCAGATCGAGCCCGGTGACCTGGTCGGCAACGTCCGCCGGGCCGGAGAGTACGAGCTGGCCCGGGAGATCGCCAAGGTCGGCGGGCCGGTGGACCGCTCTGAGTGGTTCATGACCCCGCAGACGGTGAACGCGTACTACAACCCGCTGATGAACGAAATCGTCTTCCCGGCAGCGATTCTGCAGCCCCCGTTCTTCGACGCGGAGGCAGACGACGCGGCGAACTACGGGGCGATCGGCGCGGTCATCGGGCACGAGATCGGCCACGGTTTCGACGATCAAGGGTCGAAGTACGACGGTACCGGCAACCTGCACGACTGGTGGACGGACGCGGACCGGGCGGAGTTCGAGAAGCGCACCCGGATGCTGATCGAGCAGTACGACGTCCTCGAACCACGACAGACCCCGGGTCACCAGGTCAATGGTGCGCTCACGGTCGGGGAGAATATCGGTGACCTGGGCGGGCTTTCGATCGCCTACGCGGCCTACCGGATCGCCTTGAACGGTGCCGAACCGCCGGAGCTGGACGGTTTGACCGGCTGGCAGCGGTTCTTCATCGCCTGGGCCCAGGGTTGGCGAGGCAAGGGCCGGGACACCGAGGTGATCCGTCGCCTCGCGCTGGACCCGCACTCCCCCGAGGAATTCCGGTGCAACGCCGTGGTCCGCAACATCGACTCGTTCCACCAGGCGTTCGGCCTCACGCCGGACGACGACCTCTGGCTAGCCGAGGACGCCAGAGTCCACATCTGGTAACCCCCCACCCCTTGGCCGTGATCATGCACGGTTGCCCACTCAGTAACCGAGCAAGCGTGCCGGGCCCACTGCCCGAAGGGTTGGGGAATCACGGCGGAGTTGAGGGCTGTCTTCGAATGCTCACGGCCAGGGTGAGCGTGGTGAGCTCAGCGCCGGAGCTGGCGCGGGATGCGGCCGTGCGGGGGTGAGTCGGCCAGGCGATCCTCCAGCGGAGGCAACCCCTCTGCCGCCAGGACGCTGTCCTCCGCCAGAGCCTCTTCACGGACTTCGGCACGGCTTCGCGGGATGGACGAAACCGCACTGACGCCGTCCAGTTCGGAAGCCAGCCGATGCTCGAAGGTGGTGTTCACGCCGACCACTGCGGACAGCAACGGCATCGGGATTCCGAGTTCGGCAGCGAACCCCAGGAAGCCCGCCGTGTCGCCGGGTAGCTGAGCGCCGCCGTAGGGCGCTCCCCCACGCAAGCCGTAGCCCGGGTCGGTGGAACCCTGGGCCGAACTCGCGACCGTGTCGGCGATCTGATCCGGGTCCAGGCCCAGCTGGTCGCAGACCCCCCAGATCTCGTTCCAGAAGCTGATTTTCGTGGCGTTGAACAAGCTGCTGGTGCACTTGATCAATTCGGCGGTGGCCGGGTCGTCGAAAACCCTGACCTGGCCGCCGAGCGGGCCGAGCAGGTCGCCCAGGCGGTGCGCCACTCGCTGGCTGCGGGCACCGATCACCGTCATCCGCGGGCCGGACGCGCCCTGGCGCTCCTCGAACAGCCCTCGGATCGGCAGCCCTTGCTGAGTCCGACCCTGGTTGGTCGGGCCGGGAGCGGGGCGACTGGTACGCCGGAAGTCCGGGCTGGCAGCCAGGCCGAAACCCACCCCGTCCCGCTTACCGGAGTACCGCTCCAGCAGCGGTCGGACGAGTTCGCGGGTGGTGCCGGGCGGGACCGTGGATCGGACCACCACAATGTGCCTGGCGTCCGCACTGGCGAGCGCCTCGCCGATCTCTGCCGCCCCGCTCTGGATAGCCGAAAGGTCATATCCCTGGCCGTCGTTCGGGGTCGGCAGGCAGAGGAAGATGAAGGCCTCCGGCTCGCCGTCCAGGTCGAGGGTCAGGCGGGCATCCAGGCCCTGCTCGGCCAGCGTTGCGATCCGGGTTTCGGCGTCGTCAACGAAGGTGACTTGATGCTCGGCCCGAACCAAGTCGAGGCCGGTAGCGAGCCCGACCGTCCCAGAACCGACGATGAAGATGCGGGACACGGCTTCCCCTTGCTCGACGACCGGCTGCGACTTTACGTGTCGGTAGCAACACTAGGTGTAACTGCCGACACGCCATCTAACCGTGGCGCCTTGCTGCAAGGAAGGCTAAAGCCAAGTGACCGGTCAGAATCGGGCGAACGGACGGCGACCGGCGTCAACCGGTCGCCGTCCACGTTCGCCGAGTTGGCCGAACAGCACTACCTAGAAGAGGGCATTCGCGAGCGAGATCCGAGCCTTGCCCACCCGGGGATCGTCGGTGCCGATCACATCGAACAGCTCGACCAGGTGCTTGCGGGCGCTATCCCGATCGTCGCCGCTGGTGACCCGCACGGTGTCGATCAGCCGACCGAACGCGTCCTCGATGTGCCCACCGAGGATGTCGAGATCGGCGACCACGATCTGCAGCGCCACATCGGTCGGGGCCGCCGCCGCGGCAGCTCGGGCCTGGACCGGATCGACGTCCTTGGTCCGGCGCATCAACTGAACCTGCGCCAATCCGACCCTGGCGAGGTCGTCGGCCGGGCTCTCCAGCAATGCCTGCTCGTACGCGGCGACAGCACCGTCCAGGTCATCCCGCTCGATCGCGTCGTAGGCGGCCTGATGCAACGGCGGCAACGGCTCCTCCGCTGGCTCCTCGTCAGCCACCGCTTCCGCCGGCTCTGCTGTCAAGAGGCCGCTGACCCCATTCGCCTCGGCTACCCGCAGCACCTCCGCCAGCACCTGACGAACCTGAGGCTCTGGCTGCGCCCCCTGGAACAGCGGGATCGGCTGCCCCTTCACGACCGCGAAGACGCTGGGGATGGACTGCACCTGGAAGGCCTGAGCCAGCTGCGGATTCGCATCCACGTCGACCTTGGCCAGCAGGATCCGACCGCCGTACTCATCGGTCAGCGACTCCAGCAGCGGGGAGAGTTGCCGACACGGGCCGCACCAGGTGGCCCAGAAATCGATCACCACCGGGACGGTGTTCGATACCTCGATCACCTCGGTGGCGAAGTCGGCGTCCGTGACGTCGCGGACGAACGCCCCGGTCGGAGCGGTGCCGGGCGCCGTCCCCGCGCCGTTTCCGGCGCGCGCGTTGGCGGTCTGCGCGGCCGGTGGCCGGGCCAGCGCACCCAGATCCACCACACCTTGCAGGTTGAGTGATGGGCGGCCGGCCGGACGTGCTGCCACCGGCCGGGCACCTGGCTGGTTGGTCATCTCGAGGGGGTCCCTTCTCCTCGTCTCACTTGATCACGGCCTTGACGTCGCCCTTCTGGGCGCCGATCACCGTGATCAAGCCTTTGCCGCTGGGTGGCACGTTGAGCACCACAATCTCCACGGCGGTACGGGTGAGCGATTTTTTGATCTTCTTCTGACCACCGGCAAGGGCAGCGAGGTCGCTGTCCGTCACGTCCACCGCGCCTTTGCCTTTCTTAATCGTGATCACATAATCCTGTTTCAGCTCGCCGAACACCAGCGCACCACCGTCTGCGGTTCGCAGCGCGAGCGGCTCGGACGAGCCGACCGTGTGCTTGCTGCTGACGGTGGCCACGGCCTTGAGCGCCTTTTGGTCACCGGCTAGCCGCTGCAGCAACTGGTCGCTGAAGGCGCTTCGCTGGAACTGCTTGGACGCCGTCGACTTGGTCCCGGCATTGAGGTAACCAGCGAACGCGCTCAAGGCTTCCTTCGGCGTCGCAACCAATCCATCCGCATCCGCCGCGACCAGCGCGGAACCGGTACCGGCCGGCGCCGTTTCCGGCAGGGTGGCGCCTGGCAGCATCAGCGCCTCGGCCCACAGCCCGTACGGCGACCTGGGCGTCGGCGAGATCAACACCCGGATCACCGGAGTTGCGGTCTTGCTGGTGGTACCGACCGCGACGAAGAATCGCGGCCAGCTCTTCGTGGTCGGCACGATCAGGCGCACCTGCTGCACCGGAGCGGGCTCGGCGACCTTGGTCTTCCGCTCCGCCGCGATTCGGGCATCGGCCACCGCGAGTTCCCGGTACGGCCCGGTCAGCCGGGGATCCACCGAACTGCTGGCGGCCTTCGGGTCCACCCCACGCTGCAACGCGCTCTCTACCGCGTCCAGCACGCTGCGCGCCTGTCCGAGGGCGACCACCGGGTGCGCGGTCTGCTCGGCCGGCGGATCAGTCACCTCGGTCGCGTCCGAACCGCAGGCGGCAAGGCCCAGCACCGGGACGGCGAAAACCAATGCCAGCGTGGAAAGTCTGGTCAGCCTGGCCCCTCGGGTCGCTCTGGTCATTCGGGTCGCTCTGGTCATTCGGGTCGCTCTGATCATGAGTCACCGGCCAGCCGGGCTCGCGAGCCGAGCATGATCACGGTGATCAGCCCGACCACGACGAGGACCAGACCGATCGCGATCAGCGTCGGCGCCACGCTGTGTACCTCGCGACCGGACCAGGTCAGCCTCAGGTCGTCCGGCGCCTTGGCGGCACCATCGGTCGCCACCACCAGCCGCCACTGTCCGGGAGCATCCGGCCAGGCCAGGTTGGCGGTGCCGGTGCCTCGCACGCTGGTCACCCAGATGTCCACCCCGGCCGGATCCGGCAACGACGGCTGGCTGCCGATCTGCTTGGTCAGCAACCCGCCGTCGCCGTCCTGACCGGTCACCTCCAGACGGGAGACCTGTGCCAGGTAGGCGTCGACGTCCCCGGCCCGGCCGATGCCGATGAAGACCTGACGCCGTCCGCCGTCGGTGACGTCCACCTGAACCCGCGGGCCTTCCAGCCCCAGCAGGCCGACCGCGGTGGTGATCACCGATTGCCGGGGCGCGATCAACTCGGCCCGGGTCACGGCGGACGACGCGAACACTGTCGCCTGCAGTCCACCGGCCACCACCAGCAGCACTCCGACCACCGCGATCAGGGCGGCTGCCAGCCTGGCCACCGACCATCGACCCAACGACCCTCGACCCAATGACCATCGACGCCGGTCCGGCCGCGCAGCGGCGGCTCGTCGACGCCCCGAGGTCGGGGCCGGCGCACGTTCCTCGGAGTCCATCGGCGTCAGGAAAGGTCCTTGGGCTTGGCGGCCGTTCGATCGATCGCCGCTTCCAGCCGGTCTACCTTGGCTTGGAGTTCACCGCTGCGACCAGGGCGGATGTCTGCCTTGAGGACGAGCGAAACCCGGTCGCCGTGCCTGGCGACCGCCTCACAAGCACGCCGGACGACGTCCAGGCACTCGTCCCATTCACCTTCGATCGTGGTGAACATGGCATCGGTGTGGTTGGGCAGGCCGGACTCACGGACCACGGTGACGGCGTCCGCAACGGCCTCGGCAACCGAGTCGCCTGTACCGCTGGGAGCCACCGAAAAGGCAATCAACACTCACTCACCCTAGCTTTGCTTTGAGTCTGCGCCGGTCGCCAGGGCAGCCAGCAACAGGTCAGCGGCGGCGTACGGGTCGATTCGACCACCGACGACATCGCCGGCCAAGTCGTCCAGCCGCCGACCGGGCCGCAGGTATCCGATCCGGCTGCGCAGTTCGGCCAGGGTGATCGCCTCGATTTCGGCAGCCGCCCGGCGTCGGCGCCGACCGGTCAGCCCGTCCGGCGTCGCATCCCGGGACAACAGCCAGGCCCGGTGCCCGTCCAGGGCCTCGACGACGGCCTCGATTCCGCTGCCGGTCGACGCCACGGTCGACACCACCGGCGGCCGCCAGCCGCCCGGTTCCCGCCGCTGCCCGTGAGCGATCATCTGCCGCAGGTCCCGGGCGGTAGCCGCCGCCCCGTCTCGATCCGCCTTGTTCACCACGAACACGTCCCCGACCTCGAGGATGCCGGCCTTGGCCGCCTGCACGCCGTCCCCCATTCCCGGCGCCAGCAGGACGACGGTGGTGTCGGCGAGCGCGGCCACCTCGATCTCGCTCTGGCCCACTCCGACGGTCTCGATCAGGACGACGTCGCAGCCGGCCGCATCCAGTACCCGCAGCGCCTGCGGGGTCGAGCGGGCCAGTCCCCCGAGGTGGCCGCGGGTGGCCATCGAGCGAATGAATACCTCGCTGTCCACGCCGTGCTCCTGCATTCGGATCCGGTCGCCGAGCAGGGCACCACCGGAGAACGGCGACGATGGGTCGACGGCGAGCACCCCGACCCGGTACCCGCGCTGCCGGAAGCTGCCGATCAGGGCCGAGGTGGTGGTCGACTTGCCGACCCCGGGAGGGCCGGTCAGACCGATCACGGCGGCCCGCCCGGTGTACTGGGCGAGCGCCGCCATCACCTCGCGCAGAGCCGGGTGCGCGTCCTCGACGAGCGTGATCAGCCGGGCCACCGCCCGGGGCTGACCCTGGCGAGCCTGAGCTATCAGCGGGACGACGTCGACACTCACCCCCGCAGGATCAACGCGTCGCCCTGGCCACCGCCGCCGCAGAGTGCAGCGGCACCGATCCCGCCCCCGCGACGGCGCAACTCCAGGGCCAGGTGCAGCACCAGCCGGGCACCGGACATCCCGATCGGATGCCCGGTGGCGATCGCACCACCGTTCACGTTCACCTTTTCCGGGTCGATCCCGAGCTTCGCGGTGGAGGCCAGGCCGACCGCGGCGAAGGCCTCGTTGATCTCGACCAGGTCGAGATCGGCCACCGTGAGACCTTCCTTGGCCAGCGCGGCCTCGATCGCGTTCGCCGGCTGCAACTGCAGGCTGGAATCCGGTCCGGCGACCTGGCTGTGGGCGCCGATCTCCGCGATCCAGGTCAGGCCGAGCTCCTCAGCCTTGGTCTTGCTCATCACGACTACCGCAGCGGCACCGTCCGAGATCGGCGACGCCGAGCCGGCGGTGATCGTCCCGTCCTTGCGGAAGGCCGGTCGCAGCCGGCTGAGCACCTCGACGGTGGTGTCCCCGCGCACGCCTTCGTCCACCGCGAAGATCAACGGGTCGCCCTTGCGCTGCGGAATGGAGACCGGAACGATCTCGTCGTCGAAGACGCCGTTCTTCGCCGCGAGGGCGGCCAACCGGTGCGAGCGAGCGGCGAAGGCATCCTGATCCGCGCGGCTGAACTCGCGATCGTCGACGTTCTCCGCTTCGGTCAGGGCGCCCATCCCCTGGTTGGTATACGCGTCCCACAGACCGTCATGATCCATGTGGTCCTTCATCGTCACGTCGCCGTACTTGTACCCTTCCCGGCTGCCGATCAGCAGGTGTGGCGCGCGCGTCATCGACTCCATCCCGCCGGCCACGATGATGTCGAACTCGCCGGCCCGGATCAGCGCGTCAGCCGTCGCGATCGCATTCAGCCCGGACAGGCACAGCTTGTTGATGGTGATCGCCGGAACCGTCATCGGAATGCCGCCCTTGATCGCGGCAATCCGGGCGGGGCCCTGACCGGACCCGGCCGACAGCACCTGACCCATGATCACGTACTGCACCGACTCAGGGGCGACCTGAGCGCGCTCCAGCGCACCCTTGATCGCGAGCCCACCGAGTTCGGTGGCGGAGAACCCCTTCAGCGAGCCGAGCAGCTTGCCCATCGGGGTGCGAGCCCCAGCGATGATCACGGACGTGGTCATGGTTCCTCCTGGACGGCGGGTGATCGTGGTCAACGCCAGTCAACGTAACCCGAAGCCTGGGTGGACCACCGCTCTGTCGAGTGGTTGGCATCACATCCTGGCCGGGACAGGCCCAGGCCAGGACGCCGAGCCAGAGCCAACGCGCGCCGATTCATCGCTTTTCGGACATACCGGCGCACACCAAGTCTGTCGACCCACGGAACGCCCCTGGGTGATCGACAGTTGCGCCCGTTTTCGTGCCGCGAAAGGCACTACTTGCGGGCGCAACTGGCGATCTTCGCGCGAGGGCTACGGCTACTTTCGACCGATCACGGAAGGTGGGGGCGCGTCAGGGGTTGGTCACCAGTTCGGTTCGCTCGGTTGCCAACACGTCGTCAATCCGGATGATCGAGGCGGTGCTGGTACCCAGCAGGTTGCTCACCAGGCCAATGCTGCCGGCCACCTGAAGACCGGTCGTGCTGTCCGTGGCGCTGGCCAGCCAGGTCGTCGGTTCGGTGACAGTGGCCTGCCAGATCTTCGCTCGAATCGTGGTCGGCGAAGCACCGAAGACCTGGATCCTGATCCGCAAGCGCTGATTGATCGCATAGTTCCCGCCGGGAACCGTGACCGCCGAGGTGAGCACGGTTTCGGCGGTACCGACGACCTTGGTCAGCTGGGCCGTCATCGTCCCGCCGGGCGCGATCAGCAGCCGCACCCGGTAGTCACCGGCCGAGGTGCTGCGCCCGGTCGTCCACAACGTGGCGCCACCACCGGACGGCATCTGCTCGAGCCACAGGGTATGCACCAGGTCGGTGTCCCGGGTGGCGACCGAGTTCAGCTTGAAGGTGTTCGTGCGCGCGGCTCCGACCGAGATCCGACCGGTGCCATCGACCACCGAGGTGGTGACCGCCGAACCGCCCACCGTCCAGGCACCACCGATCTCCGCCGTCCCCAGACCGCTCGTCACGGCCCTGGTGAAGGTGTCCGCGGCGACGATCGGGTCGGTAGCGGTGACGGTTGCGGACGCCGTGCTGGTCGCCCCGTCGTCATCGGTCACCTTGACCGAGACCAGGTAGTCCCCGGCGGCGGTGTACTTGTGGGACGCCGTGACCCCGGTGCCAGTCGAGCCGTCCCCGAAGGTCCAGGCGTACGAGGTGATCGTGCCATCGGCGTCGGTCGAGCCCGCAGCGTCGAAGGCGACCGACAAGTCCGTGACCTTCGAGCTGAACTTGGCCACTGGCGGCTGGTTCGGCTCGACCGCCGTCACCTGGTGGGTGACGCTGTCGCTCGCGCCGTCATCGTCCGCCGCCTTCAGCGTCACGGTGTAGGTGCCGGCCGAGTAGGTGTGCGACGCGGTGACTCCGGTGCCCGTGCCGCCGTCCCCGAAATCCCAGGTGTAGGAGGCGATGGTGCCGTCGGAGTCGGTGGTGGCAGCGGCATCGAAGGTGCAGACCAGGTCGACGCACGCGGAACTGAACGCGACGGTTGGCACGACGTTGGCGATGGCCGTGACGTCGTGGCTGATCAGCGTCGCCGCATCCTTGTCGTCCTTGACCGTGAGGACGACGGTGTAGCGGCCGGCCGCGGTGTAGCTGTGCGTCGGGCTGACCCCGGTTCCGGTCGAGCCGTCACCGAAATCCCAGGTGTACGAGGCAATTCTGCCGTCCGAGTCGGCGGAGTCAGCAGCGCTGAAAGACACCTTCAGCTTGCTCACGGTCGAGGTGAATGCCGCGGTGGGTGCCACGTTCGCCGGCACCGGCTTGCCGAGCTGGTAGTGCTTCTGCACGGTCTCGGCCGAGAGCACCGACGGGTAGACCGCGGCCTCGTCCAGCGATCCGGCCAGGGACTCGCTGCTCGCGCCGTCCCAGACTCGATCGCTGCCGAGCCGCCAGTAACCGGTGTATGCCCGAGGGGTGACGCCGGTGCCGGCTGCCACCCGCACGCCGTCCACGAACAGCTCTTCACCACCGGCACCCTGGGTGGCCACCACGTGGTGCCAAACACCGTCGTTGTAGCTCAGCGGCGAGTCGATGGCCACCGTCTGCGTCGTGTAGATGCCGTAGCGCAGGCGACCGGAGTCGAGCAGGTAGATCTGCCGGTCATAGCTGCTGCTGAAGTCCGTGCGACTGTTCCCGAAGCCGATCAGTCGACCGCCCTGAGTACTGGTGGTCTTGAACCAGGTCTCCAGGGAGTACACGGACGGGTTGACGATCTGCACATTGGACGTGAGCCTCTGCGCACTGCTGCCGGGCAACCGGATCGACTTACCGGACGGATCGGCTGACGACCCCGCCTCACCCAGCACCGCGCCGGCCGAGTACGTCCCAGACTGAGTGTCACCGGAGACCTCGTCCTTGGCCGAGGTGCCGCTGGTCTCGTTCAGGCGCCAGTAGATCGACGGGTTGTCACCGTAGACGGCCGCCCCGTACCCATCGGCCGGGCTGCTGCCCTGGTCAACGGTGCGCCCCGACGCCGCGTAGTGCGCCTTGACCCGGGCCAGAGACAGTGGCGCCGAGTAGATCGCGACGTCCGCCAGGCTGCCGGCGAAGGAGAACTTCGTGGGCTGGCCGGGCCAGTCGGTCACGTTGTCCCCGCCGATCCGCCAATACCCGCTGTACAGCTCGGCCCCAGCGGTGGAGGTGTCGTGAGCCACCCACTTGCCGTCGACGTAGAGATCCATCGCGGTCGAGTTCATCGTCCCGACAACCTGATGCCACGCACCGTCGTTGTAGGTGAGCGGGCTGGTCATGTACCGGTAGGTGGTGGGGTAGACGCCGAACGTCAGGTTGCCGGCATTGGTCAGGAAGATGTGCCGGTCGTAGTCGGTGCTGTTGGCGGTCTTGCTGTTGCCGAAACCGACGATCTTGCCGCCGGTGGTGGAGGTGGTCTTGAACCAAGCCTCGACGCTGAACGACTGGAGCCCGGTGATGGAACGCGAGGTGGTGGCCGGCACGGTGCCGGCACCGGAGAAGGTGGTCGCGGCGCTGGTCTCGGTATTCATCGGACCGGCCGTGCCGCGGGTCGTCGAAGCGTCCATCGTCAGGTTGTCGGTGCCGGCCGAGTCGTTCGAGGTCCCGGCTGCGGTGTCGTTCAGGCGCCACAGGTTGGTCGGGCTGTCCGCGGCCACCGCGTCGAGATAGGTGGTGCCGCCCACCGCCGCGAGCAGGGCCGGCGACCCGGCGATCGTGGCCGCAGCTGCCGATCCGAGGTTGAGCTGAGCCAGCACGACGACGGCGACGGCGCAGGCCGCAGCACGAATCGGACGCCGCACGAGATTCCCGAGCAGTGGCATGAACATCTCCTGGCCGGCCTCTCGAGTTGCCTCGGGCGGCGTTCGTCCCGGATCCGGAAGGATCGGGTTGCGGACGGCAGCTTACGAGGCTTGCTCACTCTCCGTCCCGGTTTCGCATCACACATCGCCCAGATCAACCCAACGTATGAGGTGCGGAAATCACGCTGGGCATACGGTCTAGCATCCCTGGGTACAGACAAATTCGAGCCGTCACGTTCGGTGCCGCACGCATTTCACCTGGTCTCATCCCGTCACCGGAGGTCGTCCTGCCCGAGGGCCACACCATTCATCGGCTGGCTCGCGACCTCGACCAGCTCTTCACCGGCTCCGTCGTGCGTGCCAGCGCACTCCAGGACAGGTTCGGTACCGGCGCGTCCACGTTGGACGGCGGCACCGTGATCCGCACAGATGCCTGGGGCAAGCATCTCTTCATCCAGATCGAGACCAGCCGTTCTGTGACCTGGCTGCACATTCATCTTGGTCTCTACGGTCGCTTCACGATCGGGCACGGCGAGGCGCCCGCACCACAGGGCGCCTTGCGGTTGCGATTGGAGTCCGAGCGCGGCTGGGCCGACCTGCGTGGCGCGATCACCTGCGAACTTTTGGACGACGAGCAGCGCGACGTTCTGATCACCAGACTCGGCGAGGATCCACTTCAGAAGAAGGCCGATCCGTTGCGTCCCTGGGCCAGGATCGCCCGTTCCCGGGTCGGCATCGGAGCCCTGCTGATGCAGCAAGACGTGCTCGCCGGGGTGGGAAATGTCTATCGAGCGGAGATCCTGTTCCGGCAGCGGATCGGCCCGCATCAGCCCGGTCAGTCATTGAGCCAACAGCAGTGGCTAGACCTGTGGAGCGATCTGCGGGTGCTGATGCGAGCCGGAGTGCGAGCGGGCCGGATCGTCACGACCCGACCCACGCATCGACCGCCCGGCTCCCGGAGCCCGGTACGGCGCGAAGACTCGTTCTACGTCTACCGCCGGGCCGGCGAACCGTGTCGGCTCTGCGGTGAGCCGGTCCGAATCGAGTTGCTCGCCGGTCGCAATCTCTACTGGTGCGCGACCGAGCAACCGGACTGACTGCGTGCGGGACGCCGTCGGCGGGTGTGACGCCTTCCGCCCAGTGGGGTGTGCGACGCGTCACAGAGCCAAGCGAGCCGAAGTCGTAGTGTCGGCCTAGCCTGTGCAGATGACGAGCCAGGTTCCCGCCAAGCTGCCTTTCGCACTGCCGAACGCGCTATTCACGGCAATCGACCACGTTGGGATCGCTGTCGCGGATCTTGACGAGGCGATCGCCTTCTACCGCGACGTCTTCGGCATGCGGCTCGCGCACCAGGAGGCGAACGAAGAGCAGGGCGTGCGCGAGGCGATGATGACGGTCGGCGACTCGGGCAGTCACGTTCAACTGCTGGCGCCGCTCACCCCGGACTCCACGATCGCCAAGTTCCTGGACCGCTCCGGCCCAGGAGTGCAGCAGGTCGCCTACCGGGTGGACGACATCGACGCGGTGTCGGCGACACTGCGCCAGCGCGGTCTGCGCCTGCTGTACGACGCTCCTCGCCGAGGCACCTCCAACAGCAGGGTGAACTTCATCCACCCGAAGGATGCCGGCGGCGTCCTCGTCGAACTCGTCGAACCCGCTGTCTAGCGCGTCGGGCGATGGCGGTGCTGGCCACCGACTCGCACTGGCCATCGGCTCGGTCAGCGGCCGCGGATCTCCACCCGGCGGTTGGCCTGCCGACCACGCTTGGTGTCGTTGGTCGCGACCGGATCCGCTTCGCCCCGACCGACCGCCGTCACCGCGACGGTCGAGCCGAGCGCTTTGACCAACTCAGCGCGGACCGCCCCGGCTCGGCGTGTCGACAGAGCGAGGTTGTAGGAGTTGCCGCCGACGTCATCGGTATACCCGGTGACCATCACCCGGGTGACCTTCGCAGTGTCGACATCCTGATCTGACGAGGACTTCAGCGCTCGGGCGATCCGGGCGATCTCCTGGCGCGCCCTCGACGTCAGCGTGGCCTTGTTGAAAGCGAACAGCACGTCCGAGGCGAGGGTGAACTCCCGCCCGCCCCGGTCGGTCACCGCACCGTCGACCGACGCTTCGGCGAAGATCAGCTTTTCGGACCTTCCTACGACGTCCTCGACCGGCAGCACGACGGCTTCATTCGGATCGACCGGAGAACCCACCGTCAGGCTCGGCAGTGGGGACGGCGAGGCCGCCGCACCTACCGCCGACGACTGCGGAGCCAGCCCGAGCGAGGCCCCGAGCAGCGACCCGGCAAGCAACGTCGAGGTCAGCAGCGTCGAGGTCAGCATCCTTGAGACGACAGCAGCGGCCGTCATCGGCTCACTGCCAGGCCGTTGAAGGAACCGAAGCCCGGGACGACGACATCCACCGACGTCACCTCCGTCGGCAGCGCCGCGAACACGGTGGTCAGCACCACACCGCTACCCGGGCTGACGAACGTACTACTCAGATTGCCGCTGCAAACGCAGCCTTTGGCGGCGTTTCGAGCGGCGAGGTAGCGCTTGGCACCACCGGCGTCGAGCAGGTAGACGCCGTCCACCGAGAACGCGTCATCCGGGGCGGCACCCGTCTGCTGGTTGATTCCGTCATTGAAGAACGTCCCGATCTGCCAGCGACGCGGCGCCCGGCCGGGCACCGCCTCTGGTGCAAGATTTCGTGCGGTGAACGTCAGCCGGGTCACCCGGCCCTCGACTCGGAGCTCATTGAGATCGACCCGGATCGGCAATTCCTTGACCGTCGCGTCCCGGCTCACCAGCACGGGAAGCGCGGGCGCCGCAGCAGCCGAAGGGGATCCAGCCGCAGCCGAGGACCGGGAAATCGGGGCCGAAGCGCTGGTCGAACTCGATGGGCTGTCGCCGTCATCACCCGAACAAGCCGCGACGGTGGAGATCAGGATCGCAGCCAAGATCAGGGCGCTGCCCCGCTGACTGCTCCGACGAACCATCCCCATGCGGCCCTCCCGGTACTCATCGACGATCCGGGTCTCTGTCGACGATAGCTGCCACCCAGCATCGCGAGAACAGCGTCACCAGAAACAGCCTCGCCAGAACAGCAACGTGTCACCAGGACGTCCGGTGACGCTCGTCACCGCCAGGTGGGTACTCGCGGGCGAGGGCCCTGGATAACGTCGATTGACTGGAAGCAATCCACCGCACTCACGTGCATTCGCCGCACCTGGAGCCACCGTGCAGAAGTTCCTCGACGCGATTCTCTCGGGATCGGCAACGACCAGTGACTTCGCGAGCATCGACGTGCCGGAGAAGTACCTGGGGTTGACCGTGCATGCCGACGAAGTGGGCATGTTCGAGGGGATGGCCACCGCTGAGAAGGATCCCCGGCAGTCGTTGCACCTCGAGGAGGTGCCGACCCCTGAATTGGGTCCGGGAGAAGCCCTGGTCGCGGTGATGGCCAGCGCGGTCAACTACAACACAGTATGGACGTCGATCTTTGAGCCAGTGTCGACCTTCGGATTCCTGCAGCGATACGGACGGACCTCGCCGTTGGGCAAGCGCCATGATCTGCCTTATCACGTCGTGGGTTCAGATCTGGCCGGCGTCGTGGTGCGGACCGGCGCCGGGGTAAATGCGTGGAAACCGGGAGATGAGGTGGTTGCGCATTGCCTCTCGGTGGAGCTGGAGCGCCCGGAAGGGCATAACGACACGATGCTTGATCCGGAACAGCGGATCTGGGGTTTCGAGACGAACTTCGGCGGGCTCGCGGAATTGGCTTTAGTAAAGACCAATCAGTTAATGCCGAAGCCCGCGCATCTTACGTGGGAAGAGGCGGCTTGCCCAGGGCTGGTGAATAGCACCGCCTATCGACAGCTGATCTCAAAAAATGGCGCTGCGTTAAAGCTCGGTGACACTGTGTTGATCTGGGGGGCCTCTGGGGGTCTCGGATCTTATGCAACGCAGCTGGCTCTGGCGGCCGGCGCAACGCCGGTCTGTGTGGTGTCGAGTCCGGCGAAGGCAGAGATCTGTCGGCGGATGGGCGCGGACCTGGTTATCGACCGGAACGCCGAGGGGTACCGCTTCTGGAAGGACGAGAACACCCAAGACCCAAAGGAATGGCGCCGCTTCGGGGCCCGGATCCGGGAGCTCACCGGAGGCCGAGATGTCGACGTCGTGTTCGAGCATCCCGGCCGGGAGACGTTCGGGGCGAGTGTGTATGCGGCCAAGCGTGGCGGAACGATCGTGACCTGCGCGTCAACATCTGGTTTCATGCATGAATACGACAACCGGTACCTGTGGATGAACCTGAAGCGGATCGTAGGATCACACTTCGCGAACTACTCCGAGGCGTGGGCCGCTAACGATCTGATCTCACGCGGTCTCATTCACCCGACACTCTCCAGAAGCTATTCACTCGATCAGGCGAGTCAGGCTGCATTCGATGTCCATCGCAACCTCCATCAGGGCAAGGTGGGAGTACTGTGCCTGGCACCGGGTGAAGGTCTCGGAGTAAGGGATGCCGTGATGCGAGAACGGCATCGCGAAGCGATCATGCGGTTCAGGAACGTGTAGGCCCGGCGCGGGCCGTCAGGGAGGACTGATAGTGGCCGGCGAACAGAGCCCCCAGGGATTCCAAATCGTGATGCGAGGTTTCGATCGCGCGCAGGTAGAGGAGCGGATCGGCGCTCTGGAGTCTTCTCTGCGCGACGCGAGAGCGCGGGTGGAAGAGCTCGACACCCGGGCGCTGAAGCTGTCCGGCGAAGTCGCCGAGGCACACCGTCAGTTGCGAGAGGTCGAACGACCGTCGTACAGCGGCCTCGGGTCGCGCATCGAACAGCTCTTGCGGCTCGCCGAGGAGCAGGCCAGCGACGTCATCGCCGCTGCCACCAAGGACGCCGAAGAGGCCGTGGCCCAGGCCCGGGTCGAAGCTGCCCAGTACCGAGCGGCCGCGCAGAACGAGGCTGCCGAGACCACGGCGACCGCTCAGCGCGAGACCTCGGACCTGCGTCGCAATGCCACCACGGAGGCCGAGGAGATCGTCGCCACGGCGACCCGCAAGGCCGAGGAGATGCTCGCCATCGCCGAGCGC
>DATINJ010000269.1:0-69694 GCA_035474375.1 Kineosporiaceae bacterium
TCCTGCATGAGGTACACGGTGCCGGGTGGGTGTCCGGAGCGCGGCCGTGGAGAGCATTCTGTGGACAACACGGGCGTCGGGGAGGCTGTGGAGGACAAGGCTGCGGGCGAGACGGGCTCCGAGAGCAGGAGCGCTCAGCCCGACGGTGTCTTGATCAAAGTGAGTCTGGTATCGGTGGAGCAATACCAAAGTCGCGTTGATCAAGACACCGTCGCTGATGTGCGGTCGCGAGGTAGCCGGGAGGTCGCTCTGGGTGCGGCAGAGCGGTCTCGTCGGGCCTGAGGGTTGTGGAGGACGCGCTGCGCGGGCAAGCCGTGCGCACGCGTGCCGGGGTGCCGGGGGTCGGCTCGGGTGCCGCCAGTCGAGCCACGCTGGGCAGGCGAGGTGGAGTCGGGCGCCGACATACACTTAACTGTCGCCTGATAGGAAGCGGTGGTCGGCAGCCGATGAAGGCGTCGAGAACCCGGTTGGCTGGGGGGATGTCGGCAACGTCGCCGAAACCTGAACAGGGCAGATTCACCGAGATCATCAGCGTGCCGTTACCCGGCGGCAGGCCTGGATGCCTACGCCACCGTAGGCTCCGGCATGCGGCGCTCGACTAGAGCCGTCCCCTGGCACGATGGCGAGGGCGCAGAACAGGAAGGGACCGGAATGGACAGGCAGCAGGAGTTCGTACTCCGCTCGATCGAAGAGAGAGACATCCGGTTCGTCCGGCTGTGGTTCACGGACATTCTGGGGTCGCTGAAATCGGTTGCCGTCGCTCCGGCCGAACTCGAGGGTGCGTTCGCCGAGGGGATTGGCTTCGACGGCTCGGCGATCGAAGGTCTGGCTCGGGTTCATGAGGCGGACATGCTGGCCAAGCCAGACCCCTCCACCTTCCAGGTGTTGCCCTGGCGTGGTGAACACCTGGGTACCGCACGGATGTTCTGCGACGTCCTGACGCCGGACGGCGAGGCCGCCCTGATGGACCCGCGCAACGTCCTGAAGCGTGCGCTGGCCAAGGCCGCCGAGCACGGGCTGACCTTCTACACCCACCCGGAGATCGAGTTCTACCTGGTCAAGGACCCGGTGACGCCCGGTCTGGAGCCAGAGCCGGTGGACCAGGCGGGCTACTTCGATCACGTTCCGCGCGGCACCACGCACGACTTCCGCCGGGCTGCGATCGGTGTGCTGGAGGCGATGGGCATCTCGGTCGAGTTCAGCCATCATGAGGCCGGCCCGGGGCAGAACGAGATCGACCTGCGCTACGCCGACGCGCTGAGCATGGCCGACAACATCATGACCTTCCGGACCGTGCTCAAGGAGGTGGCCCTGGAGCAAGGGCTGTACGCCACCTTCATGCCCAAGCCGATGAACGCGCACCCCGGCTCCGGCATGCACACCCACTTCTCGCTGTTCGAGGGCGACCGCAATGCCTTCCACGAGGCCGGCGCGGAGTACCAGCTGAGCAAGACCGCCCGGCAGTTCATCGCGGGTCTGCTCAAGCACGCGGCGGAGATCACCGCGGTGACGAACCAGTGGGTGAACTCCTACAAGCGGATCTGGGGCGGCGCCGAGGCCCCGGCTTACGTCTGCTGGGGGCACAACAACCGTTCTGCGCTGATCCGGGTACCGATGTACAAGCCCGGTAAGGGCCAGTCCACCCGGGTCGAGTACCGCGCGCTGGACAGCGCCTGCAACCCGTACCTGGCCTTCGCCGTGCTGCTCGCGGCCGGGCTGAAGGGCATCGAGGAGGGTCTCGACCTGCCGGACGGCGCGGACGACAACGTCTGGTCGCTGACCGACGCCGAGCGCCGGGCGATGGGCATCACCCGGCTTCCGGAGAGCCTCGACCAGGCGATCTCGATCATGGAGGAGTCGGAGCTGGTGGCCGAGACCCTGGGCGAGGGGGTCTTCGACTACTTCCTGCGCAACAAGCGCCAGGAATGGGCGGACTACCGCAACCAGGTCACGCCGTTCGAACTCAAGCGCTACCTGCCGATGCTGTAGGCACGGGCCAGCGCCTGTTTCATAGGCGGAATGCAGCCCTTCGGGTCGACAGTCGATTTCTGCCGACCCGAAGGGCTGTCAGTTTTCGTGGGGCCGTTTGAACACGCAGATCGAGACCAAAGGCCCAGGTGGGCGCGGCGGCGGTCGTCGTTGTGCGTGTTCAAACGGCCCCTCCGGTTCGACTGCCCGGCTGAGAAACTGTGCCTACGGTTAGGAGACTCAAGATGCCGGATAATCATTGCATCGCTTTGGTGACATCCAAACGCTTTCCAGAAGATCACTGGATTGATGCTGACTCGATTCCGCTAGCCAAGTCATTGGAGAATCTGGGCTGCGAAGTTGTGTCAGTATCCTGGGATGATGGCTCAGTTGATTGGGCTCAATACGATCTTCTGATCATGCAATCTCCTTGGAGTGGATGGAATGATCTGAACTCCTTCGCTAAATGGTTAGATCATATTCAGGCGATAGGCGTCGAAACCTTCAATCCGATGTCGTTGCTTCGCGCGGGACTTGATAAGATTTACTTGATCGAGTTGGCGGCCTCCGGAATAGCTACTGTTCCGACGGCATATCTTCGCCCTGGATCTACGAAATCATCAACCGATCTGACGGATTATCTGCGGTCGCTGGTGCCGGGCGAGAAATTTTCGCGGCGGTCCATCGTCGTCAAGCCCGCATCTTCTGGCGGGTCCCTAAGAACGGCCGAATACGACTGTGAGCATTTGTCGGATGCGGTTGAACATGTGCGGGAACTACACGCTCTCGACATGAACGTTCTTATCCAGCCCTACATTCAAACTATTGATACCTTGCGTGAGATTGGCGTCATTACCATTGGGGAAGAAATTTCTCACACCATCTCCAAGCGAGCGATCCTCCAGGTTGGAAGTAGCGACCGAGCCTTCCATCCAGATCCCCGTCCGTATCCACAATTGACGGCGCGTCAGCGAGAGCAGATTTTGACTACGCGTGCGGCCTTCCTTGAGCTGTCCAGTACGGCGTCGGCTGCCCCTTCATCCGTGCGCCTAGATTTCCTTTTCGACCCTGCTGATTCCGAGCGTCTACTGCTACTCGAAATCGAGTCAGTCGCGCCTGTGAAGTTCTTGGGCCTATTCGACGGTGCTAGCGATCGGCTTGCGTCAGCCATGCTGGCCTCTTGCCCTGGATACGTCACCTAACAGGAGGCTGGGCCTTCACGTCGCTGGCCGGTACCTCGGTCGTTGGAAGGCCGCGAAGAGAGGACCAGTGCGCGCCTTGGCTCTGTACTGCCAGCGCCAGAGCTTTCCAGGACCGGTACCGCTGGAAGGGGGCCTCGAAGATCATCGAAAACAGCCACGCCGCTACCACTGAGATCGGCACCGCGAGGATCAAGGTGAACCAGAAGGCCGATAGGCCGGGCTCGAAGAAGTGCCTGGCAACCCTGCGGCTAATCACCATGACGATCGGCAAATGAATGAGATAAAGGCTGTACGAGAAGGCGCCGAGATTGCGCACCGGTCGGGTGGCCAAGAACCACACGAGCGCCGCGGGCCGACCGGTGGCCACGGCCACGATCAGCATCGCCATCGCCGGCCCGACCGCGAGATCGATCCAGAAGTAATGGTCCATCGTCCAGACCGCACCCTTGGCACTCATCAGTAGCAGCACCGGGGCGACGGCAAGCGCAGCCAGCCAATGCCAGGGCAAGTCGCGGACCCGGTCACGTGCCACCACGATGCCGGCGCTCACCAAGCCCGCAGCGAAGATCGGGGCGAGATGCGGGGTGAGTCCAATCCTTCCCTGTTCTGGGTTCATATTCGAGGACAGCAACCCCAGGGCAATCACCGGTAGGCAGACGCCGGCAAGCAGAGCCACCGCGCCCAGACGGCGACGGATCAACAGCAGCAGCGGAAAAGCGAGGTACAGCTCGGCCTCGATCCCGATCGACCAGAAAGCCCCGTTGGGCGTCGGCGCCCAGACCATGTCCTGCAGCAACAAGCTGAAGACGACTAACGACTTACTGGTCGGTGGCCCGAAATGCGACGCCGGGACGATCACCCAGGCGATCGCCACGCTGAATACCAGGGCAGCCCAATAGGGCGGCAGAATCCGCCAGGCTCGCCGTGCAGCAAACCGCCTCAGACCGCCCAACTGCCAGCCGTTGCCCGCAGCCGAGATGGCAAGGGAAAACCCGGACAGCATCAGGAAGAAAACTACGGCGAGTCGCCCGTACATCAGCACGCCGAGCCAGGCCGGGCCCGGATTGGCGGGAAACTTGGGAACGGTGTAGAGCCAGCAGTGGAAGATCACCACGTAGAGCGCAGCCAACCCGCGAAGCCCGTCCAGGCCCGCCAAGCGACTGCGGTCCACCCCCTGAGGCAAGGCGGCATCGGTCGGGATGCGGTCAGCGGTCTGCACCGAGGGGTGAGGACTCACCGGCCCGCCTGGATGGCTCGTCAAGATGCGCTTCCTGTCCTCTCGTGGCGCCCCCAGTGGACGAAGGCCGTGCTGTCGGTCGCTGTCGCCTACTGGCCCATACGCCCCGCTCTTCCGGACGGTTCAATTATCAGCAACTAGACCATTCAGTCCGCTCCACTCGCGTTCCGGGGCCACCAGAGCCGCCCGTCCCGAGTGTTTGGCCGCGTTCACCCGAACTGTTCACCCGAACTGTTCACCCGAACTCTGCCAGCCAGCTGAGCAACTCGCTGCGGTCGGTCGAGGCCAAGCGGCCACCAGTGAAGCGGACGTCGTCGGTCACCTCGGTGATGCAGTGCGGCGCGACGAAGGCATTTGCGGCCTCGTCCGAGGTGAACTCGGCCTCGGCCAGGACCAGGCCGCTGAACGGTCCATCGAAGATATCGATGCCCAGCGGGGGGATGCTGAGCCGGGTCTTGGACAGGACGACCGCAGGCAGGGTTGCCAACACCTGGTACTCGGCGCGGGTGAGGTACGTGGTGGTGATCAATCCTTGGACGGCGCCCGGGCGATGTGCGGGCACCTTCTGGGTGAACTTGTGTTCGTCGCGGTCCCCGCCCGGGTACTGGGTGAGACGTAGACGAAGCCGCGTTCCCGTCAGGTACCGGTCGGTGATCCGCCGAACCGTGAGGGCTTCGGTGACCGCGGGTGCCGCAGCCAAGAGGAAGCGTCGTTCGCGCTCGATCCGCGCGTACTTACCCTCGCGCAGCGACGTGGGCGGGTCCGTCTGGGATGGGTTCGGCATCTGTCGAGGCTACGGCTCAGTGCCTGAGTTGCCCCGAATTGCAGACTTGGTGGGACCAAGGGTGGTGCCCGGCGCCGACTCGGCACAGACTCGTCTTCGGAGGTGATGGCTATGTCTGAGGACCTTCCCGGCCCGTCGCGGACGTTCCGGATGACCCCTGGGCGTCGCATCGGAGATGCGCTCATCGGCCAGCTGATTCGCGTCGGCGTGGTCCCGCACTCATACCTGATGACCACGATCGGCCGGAAGACCGGCCAGCCGCGCACGACCCCGGTCACGATCGTCGAATGGGCCGGTCGACGCTGGCTGGTTGCCCCCTACGGCCCGGTCTCCTGGGTACATAACGCCCGCGCCGCGGGGTGGGTGACGCTTCGGCGAGCCGGCCGATCAACGAGGTACACCGTTCGGGCGGCGCAACCCGAGGAGGCCGGTCCCGTGCTCAAGCAGTACGTCGAGATATCCCGGCCCACCCGACCGTACTTCCGGGCGGCGCCGGACGCTCCGGTGGACCAGTTCATCGCCGAGGCCGACCAGCACCCCGTCTTCGAACTGACACCGGTCACGCCAGCCTCGACCGGTGGCTAGCACCTCTCGCCGAGCCCGGTTGCCCACCTCTGGCCGGTCGGGAGGTAGCGTGCCGCAGGTGAGCGCCTCCTGCTACCTCCACGATCGGTTGAACCGGTGAAAGACCTGTTGAAGGGCCGGGTGCTGGTCGTCGAGCATGAGCCTGACGCCGGCCTGAGCATGATGGGTGACCACCTGGACACTCACGTCCAGGTGGTCCGGCCGTATCTCGGCGAGTCACTCCCGGAGTCGGTGGGGGAGCCGGCGGACTACGTCGGGCTGATCGTGCTGGGTGGGTCGATGGGGGCGTGGGACGACGAGGTCGCGCCCTGGCTGCCCACCACCCGTCGGCTGCTGGCGGACGCCGTCCACAGGCAGGTACCGACCCTCGGGATCTGTCTTGGTGCGCAACTGCTCGCGGCCGCCTGCGGTGGGGTGGTGGAGCGTGGCGCCGCCGGGCTGGAGGTCGGGCTGGCCCCGGTCACCGCGCTACCGGTCGCGGCGGGGGATCCGTTCTTCGGTCCGGTGGCCTCGGCGGTCGGCCTGCAGTGGCAGGCCAGCCAGTACCACAACGACGCGGTGACCGAGCTGCCCGTCGATGCTGAGCTGATGGTCTCCGGAGATCGCTACCGCCAGCAGGGTTTTCGGGTCGGGTCGGCAGCCTGGGGGGTGCAGTATCACCCAGAGGTCTCGATCGAGCTGTTTGCCGGGTGGGTCGCCAATGGGCAGCGGTCGGGTGAGCTGCCGGCCGACGCCGCGCACCTGCTCGAGGAGGCACGGGCTGGTTCCGCAGCCCTGTCCCGGTTGGCGGCCGCGCATTCCCAGGCCTTCCTGGCCGTCATCCAATCGGCAGCCAGACCCGAGGCGGAGGCATCCGCGTGACCAGGTTCGGCCCGGTCCAGACCACCGGTGACCCGGTTCGCCGACTACGTTGATCCTGTGACGACGGCGCGGCAGGAGAGTTTCGTTGCTCGGCTGGCCCGTTTGGGTTTCGCCGATCCGTCGCGCGCGGAAAATCTGCTCGCCGACCCGGCAATGGCCCCGCTGGTCGGGCCGGTTCCGCTGGGCCTGGCCGAGCCCCAGCAGCAGGACGCGGCCCTGGACAAGGAACGCGGTTGGCTGGCCGCGCTGATTGATACCGCTGATCCCGATCTCGCCCTGTTCGGCCTGCTGCGGCTGTTCGAGGCGATGCCTTCGGCTACCGATCAGGAGGAGTTGCGGGCCGCACTGACCGAGGACGGGACGGTACGGCAGCGGTTGTTCGCCGTTCTCGGGGCGTCGGCCGCGCTCGGGGACCATCTCGCCCGGCATCCCGAGCACTGGCTGGTGCTGCGCGAAGACAACCTGCCAGAGTCCCAGACTGCGTCCGACCCGGAATCCGTGATCTGGGATCCCGTACAGGTCAGCCCGGAGGCGCTGCGGGGCGAACTGCTCCGATCGGTCGGTGCCGATCCGCAGGCCGACGTGCCGGTCGCCACCGTTGACGTGCCGGCGGGTACGGATGCGCTGCGGGTCGCTTACCGCCGTCGGCTGCTGTCGCTCGCGGCCCGGGACCTGGCCGTGCCAGACCCGTTGAGCGTCGTCCAGGCGATTGCCCTGGAACTGGCGGACCTCGCTGCGGCTGCCCTGGAAGCGGCCCTCGCACTGGCCCGGTCCGACCTCCCGGCCGAGGTCGAGGACTGCCGGATCGTCGTGCTGGGGATGGGCAAATGCGGTGGCCGGGAACTGAACTACGTCAGCGATGTCGACGTGATCTACGTCGTCGAACCGATGGACGGCGGTGACGAGGCAGCAGCGCTGAGCACCGGTGCCCGGCTGGCCGGTGGGCTGGCCCGAATCTGCTCGGCCGCCACCGCCGAGGGCACGCTCTGGCCGGTCGACGCCAACCTCCGGCCCGAGGGTAAGCAAGGGCCACTGGTCCGCACCCTCGCCAGCCACCTCGCGTACTACCAGCGTTGGGCGGCGACCTGGGAGTTCCAGGCCCTGCTGAAGGCCCGGCCGGTGGCCGGCGATCGCGCGCTCGGTGACGAATACCTGAAGCTGATCGAGCCGCTGGTGTGGCGGGCCGCCGAGCGGGACAACTTCGTCGAAGACGTGCAGGCGATGCGCCGCCGGGTGGAGGGACACGTCCGAGGCCGGGACGCCGACCGGCAGCTCAAGCTCGGCGCCGGCGGCCTACGAGATGTCGAGTTCAGCGTTCAGCTGCTGCAACTCGTCCATGGCCGGGGAGATACCCGGTTGCGCACGCCGAACACCTGGCTCGGGCTGGAGGCATTGAGCACCTACGGCTATGTCGGACGCGCGGATGCCGCCGAGATGGACCGCGCATACCGAATGTTGCGAGCGCTGGAGCACCGCATCCAGCTCTTCCGGCTCCAGCGCACGCATGTCCTGCCCTCCGGGGATGACGATCTGCGCCGGCTCGGGCGAAGCTTCGGCTTCCGTAACCACCCGGCTCAGCAACTCATCCAGCTCTGGCGCAAGCACGCGCTGGAGGTTCGCCGGCTGCACGAGAAGCTGTTCTACCGGCCGTTGCTGACCGCTGCCGCTCGGCTCAGTACGGACGAGGCCCGGTTGACTCCAGAGGCGGCGAACGCCCGGCTGGCCGCGCTCGGGTATCAGGATCCGATCGGCGCGATGCGGCATTTGAGCGCCTTGACTGCCGGGGTCAGTCGACGGGCGGCGATCCAGCGGCAGTTGCTTCCGGTGATGCTCGGCTGGTTCGCGGACGGCGCGGACCCGGACGCGGGGTTGCTGGATTTCCGCCGGCTCAGCGACACCCTTGGTTCCACCCACTGGTATCTGAAGATGTTGCGGGACACCGGTGCCGCGGCGGAGCGGCTGGCGCACGTGCTCTCGTCCAGCCAACTGGTCGCTGACCTGCTGCAGAAAGGGCCGGAGGCGGTCGCGCTGCTGGAAGCGGACGACGCGCTGCGCCCGCTGAAGCTGTCCGCGATGATCGCTTCGGTGCGCCTCGGCGCGGCCCGGCACGAGGGGGATCCGCTCGCGGCCGGGATGGCGGCTCGCGCGGTCCGGCGGCGGGAGATCGTCCGGACGGCGGTCAGCGACATCGTCGGGCTCAGCGATATCCATGCCGTCGGCCGGGCGCTCAGCGATGCGGCCGTCGCAGCGCTCGACGGTGCGCTGGTCGCGGCGGCCGACGTGATCAAGCCGAAGTACGGCGGCACGCTGCCGACCCGGTTGTCGATCATCGCGGTCGGTCGGCTGGGCGGCCATGAGCTGAACTACGGCAGCGACGCCGATGTGCTGTTCGTGCATCAGCCGGTACCGGACGCGGATCCGACCGCGGCGCAACAGGCAGCGCTGGCGACCTTCACCGAGGTCCGTCGGCTGCTCGGGGTGACCGGTCCGGAACCGGCACTGGTGGTGGACGCCGACCTGCGTCCGGAGGGTCGCCAGGGTGCGCTCGTTCGGTCGCTGGGCTCCTATGCGGAGTACTACTCGCGCTGGTCGGCGCCCTGGGAGGCACAGGCCCTGACTCGGGCCCGGCCGGTGGCTGGGGAACTTGACCTTGGCCAGGACTACATCGATCTGATCGACCCGCTGCGGTATCCGCAAGGCGGCCTGAGCGAGAACTACGTGCGGGAGATCCGGCGGATCAAGGCCCGGGTGGAGGCCGAGCGACTGCCTCGCGGCGCCGACCCGAACCGGCATCTGAAGCTCGGCCGTGGTGGCTTGGCGGACGTCGAATGGACCGTGCAACTGCTGCAGTTGCGGCACGGGTACGAGGTCTCGGCGCTGCGCACCACCTGCACCATCGATGCGCTGGAGGGCGCCCGGGACGCCGGGTTGGTGAGCGCTGCGGATGCCGAAGTGATGATCGAGGCGTGGCGGTTCGCCAGTCGGCTGCGTAACGCGGTGATGCTCTGGAAGGGTCGGCCCTCGGATCTGCCGCCGACGAACTACCGCGATCTGGACGGCGTCGCCCGGCTGGCCGGATATCCACCGGCCTCCTCCGGGCGAATGGACGACGACTATCAGCGGGTGACTCGCCGGGCTCGGGCGGTCGTGGAGCGACTGTTCTACGGCTAGCCGTTTCGGATAACTAGTCGTGCGGCTTCTTCCGGGGCCTTCCGGATGTCGGGAGTGGCGGAATGGTGGCAACGCTGGGCGCGGATTCCGGCCAGAGCAGGAGAATCTGACAGGGCGCATGGTCCAGGACGAAACGCGTTGCCCGACCCAGGCTGCGCGGGCCCAACCGGTGTTTGTCGCCGTCCCGAGCAAGAATCAGGAGGTCCGTGTCGGCGCAGGCCGCCACCACTTCTCGCTCCGGATGGTCAGAGGTAAGGATCCGTCGAGTCGTAGCGCGCCCGATCCGCATTTCAGCCTCGTCCAGCAATTCGGTCGCCGCTGCGGCTTGCACAAGGTTTGTGGATTCGGTCGGCCGCCCACCCCATTTCCCTCGTCCAAGAAGTCCGGTGTGGCCGCCACGAACTGCCGCGTCGACGCCGGCATCCACCACGCACATGAGCGTGAGCTCGGCGTCCGGATAGTTGACCAGCGGAGCCAGACCGGCCACCCAAGTACTCGGAGCGAGCCAGACGGTGATCCTCACTTAGATCCTCCCCAGCAGATGCAGGCTTGCCCAGAGCGCCAAGGTACCTCCGAGGAGCGAGGCGGGAACCGTCAGCAAACCCAGTCGGGTAAATACCAGGACGTCTGCCGGGTGGTCGTGTGAATCCAGGATGCGTCGCCAGAGCAGGGTGGCCAGAGATCCGGTGTACGTCAGGTTCGGACCGACATTCAAACCGATCAACGCGGCCAGGGCCAGCGGTGGTGAGTGCGCCACGATCGGCGCCAGCATCAACGCTGCCGGAACGTTATTCACGACATTAGCGAGTAGCGCGGCGAAGCCGCTGGCCAGCACGAGGGCGAGCAGGGTCTCGCCAGCTGGAAAATGGTGTTCGAGGACCGACCCAGCAGGCCCGAGCCGCAGCGGTAGCACCACGATGCTCAGAGCAGCCACGAAGGCGAGGAATTCGGGATTCGCGGCTCGCGTCATGGACCAGAGCGTCGTCGATCGTTGACCAGGGCCCACCCGCCGCAGTCGGTAGAAGGTCATTCCCAGCGCCCCCGCCAGGGCCACATAGGCTGGTGGGACGTGAATGAACTGGGAAGAAGTGAAGCCCACGATGGTTGACGCCAGGATCGCCAGCACAGGGATCGACGGGCGTCGACTGGCGCGCGCCGGCCGGCTCATCACGGGTGCATGGAGGTCATTGGAGAAGAACCAGCTCAAGGCCAGGTATTCGATGAATATGATCACCAAGCCAGGGCCGAGCATGATCATTCCGAATGTGGTGAATGAGATACCCAACTGAGCGAAAAGCAAGAGGTTGGTCAGGTTCGAAACCGGCAGCAGTACGGAGGCAGAGTTGGACAAATGATTGCAGGCGTAGGCGAAAGGGCGCGGTCGAATATTCGACGTCACTGCGGTTGAAATCACGATCGGGGTCAGCAGGACGACGGTCGCATCGATGCTGAGGAAGGCTGTTGACAAGCTGGCGGCCACAAAAGTGAGCGTGAATAGACGCTGGCCGGACTTCATTCCATAGCGAAGCATCAGGTCCGCAGCATAGGTGAAGACGCCTTCTTCGGCCGCCGTCCAGGCCAGTACCAAAATAGCGCCGAGAAAGATTAGCGTCGGAGTCAGTTCGGTAAACTCCTCGGCTACCGTTGACCACGGCGAAAGGTGCGCGAAAACGACAATTCCGGCGGCCGGTACGGCGGCGATCGCCTCGGGTAGATCCCAGGGTCTGATCACCGCGAATATGAGGACGGCGGCGAGCAATAGATATGCCATGCAGTGCTGCGCTCCTGAATTATCTTGTCGCCGACCTGATCGATGCTCGGGTCACACATCCGACCGCAGTCGGGCCCCGGTGCGCGTCATCGGTGCCGTGGCGGGCACCTATGGGAACCGATCATTTCTGGATGAGCAACTCGACTGCGGATAGGCTGCAGACATGACGAGACGGATCGGGGTGGCCTCAGCGGCTGCCACGGGTTCGATCTCGGGGCTGATCAGCGCCGTGTTGCTGCTGCTCGCCGTGGTCGCTGGAGTAGGCGGCGGCGCTGAGTCGGCGGTGCTCAGCCGGGCATCGGCGGCGCCGATCGCCACCCTGGCCGCGACGTCCACCAGCGCCCTTCCGGTCTCCGGTGACCGCCGAGCGGTCCCGGTGCTCGGGAGCCCCAGCAGCCAGCAGTACAAGGCCGGTTGGACGCCGCGTCAGGTCGAGACCGCCGACGTTCCGGCCGCTGGCTGGCAGCAGCCGCACGGCCTGATTGACGCGGCGGTGGCGGCCGGCCCGGCCGTCATCCTTCTCACTATCCGGGTCTCGCACCGGGGTCGGGCTCCGCCCGCAGGGTCGCTCCTGACGTAGCGCACCCTGCCGCAGTCCCGGTCCGTCGACCGGTTCGGCGAGTTCGGCCGTCCCGGTTCATCCGGTCCGGCGGGGTGCATCCATCGTGCCCCCCGGAGGACCCGTTATGAAGCATGCCCGTATGTTGCGCGCCATTCTGGCGCTGATCGTTATCGCTGTCTCGCTGTTCATCGCTCTCACCCAGTCCGCCCGGCTCGGGCTCGACCTGCGTGGTGGCACCCAGATCGTGTTCGAGACGAAAAGCACCGCCACCGTCACCGCGAACGCCGAGTCCACCGACCGGGCACTGACTGTGCTGCGGAACCGGATCGATGCACTCGGCGTCACCGATCCGACCGTCACCCGGTCCGGTGACCGGCGGATCATCATCGAACTGCCCGACGTCCAGGACCCGCGCGAAGCCGTGGAGGTGATCGGCAAGACCGCGCAATTGACCTTCCATCCGGTGATCGCCGCCGTCGACCCGGCTACTGGCGAACCGAAACCCAAGACCGGGCAGCAGGTACTTCCGGACGAGGACGGCCGGCCACTGCTGCTCGGACCGGTGGCCCTGACCGGTGAAGGGGTCGGCGACGCCCAGGCCGGTACCGACCCGCAACGAGGTGCTGATTGGTTCGTCAACATCGACTTCCGCGGTGACGGTGGAAAGGACTGGCAGGAGCTGACCGCGAAGGCGGCTTGTGCCCCAGCCGGTGACCCGGCCCGCCGGGTGGCGATCGTGCTGGACCAGGAAGTGATCTCCTCACCGCAGTTGGACCCGTCATTCAGCTGCGACGTCGGGATGAGCGGTGGCCGAACCGAGATCACCGGTCAGTTCAGCGTCAAGGAGGCCCAGGACCTGGCCATCCTGATCAAGGGCGGCGCACTGCCGGTCCCGGTCGAGATGATCGAACTGCGGACGGTCGGCCCGACGTTGGGCGCGGAGGCGATCGAGGCCTCGATCAAGGCGGCGCTGATCGGCCTGGCGCTGACCGGCCTCTTCATCACCATCGTCTACCGGCTGGTCGGTTTCCTCGCGACCATTGCGCTGGCTTGCTACGCGCTGATCTCGTATGCCCTGCTCGTCGCCCTCGGCGCCACGCTGACGCTGCCGGGACTGGCTGGATTCGTGCTGGCGATCGGGATGGCCATCGATGCCAACGTGCTGGTCTTCGAGCGAGCCCGGGAGGAATTCACCGAGCGCAACCAGAATCGTCAACACGGCCTGGAGACATCGTTGCGGACCGGGTTCACCAAGGCCTGGACCGCGATCCTGGACTCAAACATGACCACCCTGCTCGCGGCGGGGCTGCTGTTCTTGCTCGCCTCCGGTCCGGTTCGTGGTTTCGGGGTCACGCTCACCGTCGGTGTCCTGGCATCGATGGTGTCCGCGCTGATCATCGCTCGGGTCTTCACCGAGTGGGCGGTCCGGCGCAGTTTCGTCCATCGCCGTCCTCGGTTCTCCGGGCTGTCCGGCAACGGCCGGCTCCGACACTGGCTGGCCGAGAGCGGACCGGACCTGATGCGTCGCAGCCGGCTTTGGCTGACGATCTCGGCGGTGATCGTGGCGCTCTCGATGGCCGGTGTGGTGGTCCGCGGTTTGAACCTCGGGGTCGAGTTCACCGGTGGCCGGTTGCTGTCCTTCACCACCAGCCAGGCGATATCGGTGGAGCAGGCCAGGGCGGCGGTCAGCGAAGCGGGGTTCCCGACCGCCGTCGTTCAGACGGCATCCCTGACCGAGGGAGCCTCGGAGGAGATCAGCGTCCGCACCGAGCAGTTGACCAATGAACAGGCGGTCAGCATCGAGCGGGCGCTGGCCGAGGTCGGCGGTGACGTCACCAAGGACCGGGATGAACTGATCGGGCCGAGCCTGGGCGATGAACTGAAGAACAAGGCACTGATTGCGCTGGCCGCCGCCCTGGCGGCGCAGATGATCTACCTGGCCATCCGGTTCCGCTGGACCTTCGGGGTGGCGGCCGCGCTGGCCATGCTGCACGACATCGCGGCGGTGGTCGGCGTGTTCGCCTGGCTGGGCAAACCGATCGACGGGATCTTCCTGGCCGCCGCGCTGACCATCATCGGGCTCAGCGTGAACGACACTGTCGTGGTCTTCGACCGGGTCCGGGAACTGCGACGAAGCCGACCGAACGACCCGTTCGGAAAGGTGGTCAACGCCGCCGTGCTGCAGACCGTGCCCCGGACGATCAATACCGGCCTGGGCTCGATGTTCATCCTCGGCGCGCTCACCGTCCTCGGCGGCGATTCACTGACCGACTTCGCTCTCGCCCTGCTGATCGGGCTGGTGGTCGGTACCGCGTCGTCGGCCTTCACTGCGGCCCCCTTGGCCGTCCTGCTGGAACGGCACTGGCCGGCCGCGGGGACGGGATCGACCCCGTCGAAGCAGCACCCTGACGGGACGGCCCATCGATCCGGCGGGTCGACCGACCAGCGCCGAGCGAAAGCCGGGGCCCGGGCCGAGGTCGGCACCCCGGTCGGGTCCGCCGTTGACCCGTACGCGCACGTCCCAACCGGGCGAGACTAGGCGTGTCTCCTTACCCCCCGCCGTAGCGAGCAGGTGCCGCGCAGTAGGCGCGGGGATAAGGAGACACGCCCTAACCGCCAGCCTGCGGTGATCGGGCCTTGTTGGCGACTTCGCTCGCTGTAGCCAGCCGGTCATCATCCTGCCGTGATCATGCACGATTGCCCGCTCGGAGCAGGCCTGAGGCGGGTACGCCGGCGCTGACACGCCTCCCAAGTGCATGATCACGGGAGTCGATTCGCTCGCGGATTTGCGCGGATTGGGCGGTTGAGCCCGATGTGACGGTCGGGGCGGTTGGTGTTGTTCACATCAGGGCGGCCGATTAATGCGTTCTTCACCGAGCGGCAACAGAGGAGGAGGTTTCGCCGGTAAAGGTCGGGATGGAACTGCGAAGCCGGCTGTCTGCGGTCGCTCCAGCTCCTCCCACGTATGCGCCACTTCCGACGTCGCCGGTGGCGAAGCGCGGTGCTGCTGCCGAAGATGATGAGGAGTTCGTGAATGCCATACCAGGCCGAGTACATCTGGATTGACGGAACCAAGCCGGACCCGATCATGCGAAACAAGACGCGGATCGTGGCCGACGGCAAGGAGCCTGACATCTGGGGCTTTGACGGCTCCAGCACCAACCAGGCCCCCGGATCGAATTCGGACTGTGTGTTGCGCCCGGTCTTCACCTGTCCGGACCCGCTGCGTGAGCCCGGCGACATCCTGGTCCTGTGCGAGGTCGAGTTGACCGACTTCACCCCGCACCCGACCAACACCCGCTCGGCGTGTGTCGCGGCCGCGGAGAAGTACGCGGATCAGTCGCCGAACTTCGGCATCGAGCAGGAGTACACGTTCTTGCAGAACGGCCGTCCGCTGGGGTGGCCGGAGAACGGCTTCCCGGCGCCGCAGGGCCCGTACTACTGCGGTGTCGGTGGCGAGAAGATGGTCGGCCGCGAGATCGTCGAGGCGCACACCACGGCGTGCCTGAAGGCGGGGCTGGCCATCGAGGGCACCAACGCCGAGGTGATGATGGGCCAGTGGGAGTTCCAGATCGGGGTGCTGCCCGCGCCGATGATCGGTGACCAGATCTGGGTGGCGCGTTGGCTGCTGCACCGGATCGCCGAGGACTTCGGCGTGGTCGTGTCCTTCGAGGCCAAGCCGATGAAGGGCGACTGGAACGGCGCCGGTGCGCACACCAACTTCTCCACCAACGCCACGATGGAGGGCTACGACGCCATCATTACCGCGTGTGAGGCGTTGGGCCGCAACGCTCCTGCGCACGTTGCCGCGTACGGTTCCGGTATCGAGGACCGCCTGACTGGCGCCCACGAGACGGCCAGCTACACGTCGTTCAGCTGGGGCGCCTCCGACCGGGGGGCCTCGATCCGGATTCCGTGGGCCGTCGAGAAGGCGAAGAAGGGCTGGCTCGAGGACCGTCGTCCGAACGCCAACGTCGACCCGTACGTCGTGTCGATGATGATGATCAACACCTGCTGCAGCGCGCTGGCCGGCGAAGAGAGCCCGACCAGCTAGGGACAGCACCGCTCCGCCACGGGTCTCGACCCGGGGATGACGAAGGGCTTGCAGCCGATTCCAGCGGCTGCAAGCCCTTCGTCGCGTTCGGATGCCATCCGGTCGGCCGCAGCAGACAGCGGATGGGCTGGTTCAGAAGGACGCCGCCACCAGCGGGTTGGGCTCATCGATGACGTCGTGCAGGACCTGCAGAACGATACCGGCCAGGTCAGCGTCCATGCTGGCGCCGCCGAGGTCATCGGTGGCGATGAAGGGGCCGTTCATGCCCTTGGCTCGCCACGCTCGCTCGATCGCTGAGTGGGTACCACCGACGGCCTTGGGGGAGCCGACGATGGCCACCAAGTCGTCATAGTCGGCGGCAGCCGGAGCGGCCTGGGCCACCTGACGGATGTACTCGGTCCGCTTGGTGCCGTAACCGCGAAGCAGGGCAATGACCTTCTGCCGGAGGGTGTCCGGGTCGATGGTGATCGGAGCCTGGGTTGCGCTCAGCCGGTCCAGGATAGACCGGACGTGGGCGACGTCGGAGGGATCATCGGGGTCGAAAGTGATGGTGATTGTGCTCATGTGCCGATGATGCACCCGGATCTATATAGATGGCAAGTGGACTCTACGTAGACTCTGGGGCGCGCTCGATCGGGACGCCTTCTAGCGCGCCGTCGGAAACTGTCGGTGCCCTCGAGTATGAAGGGAAGGTGCCAGCAAATCGATCCCGGGGAGAGGTAATGCAGTCGTTGCGCGGGAACCCGTGGGCCATCCTGGTGACCTTGTCGCTGGGGTTCTTCATGACCCTGCTCGACCTGACCATCGTCAACATCGCCATCCCGAGCATGATCGAGGCCCTGGATGCGTCGCTGGACGAGGTGCTCTGGGTGATCAACGCCTACGTCCTGGTGCTCGCCGTCCTGCTGATCACCGCTGGCCGCCTCGGCGACCTGCGCGGCCAGCGCAACCTGTTCGCGCTGGGCGTGGCCAGCTTCACCCTCGCCAGCCTGGCCTGCGGTCTCAGCTCCAGCGTGACCCTTCTGATCATCTTCCGAGCGGTACAGGGCCTCGGCGCGGCACTGTTGATGCCACAGACCATGGCGATCATCATCGCCACGTTCCCCGCCGAGCGTCGGGGTACCGCGCTCGGAGTTTGGGGGGCGGTGGCCGGGCTCGCCACCGCCGCGGGCCCGACCCTTGGTGGCCTGTTGGTGACCGTGGCCGACTGGCGTTGGATCTTCTTCGTGAACGTCCCGATCGGCGTGGCGGTTCTGATGCTCACCTTCGCCGTCATCCCGGACACCCGAATCGAACGACAGCACCGGATGGATCTGCTCGGGGTCACGATCGCCACCGGCAGCCTGTTCTGTCTCACATTTGCGCTGATCGAAGGCCAGCGGTTCGCCTGGAACGGCTGGATCCTGACCCTCTTCGTGGCCGCGGCCGGCCTGTTCGTGGTCTTTCTGGTGCAACAGCGAGGGCGGCAGTCGAGTGAGCCGCTGGTGCCGTTCTCGCTCTTCGCGGACCGTAACTTCACCATCCTGAACCTGGTGGCCAGCCTGGTCTCGGTCGGCATCATCGGTTTCTTCCTGCCGATCACCATCTACCTGCAGTCCGTGCTGGGCTACTCGGCCGTCAAGGCAGGGTTCTTGCTGGCTCCGATGTCCTTGGTCGGGCTCGTGCTCGCGCCGATCGCCGGCCGGCTGTCGGATCGAATCGGTGGCAAGTACCTGCTGATGGCAGGCCTGACCCTGTTCGCGATCGGTGCCGCCTGGATGACGGCACTGGCCGAGGTGGGGACGTCGTGGGTCACGCTGATCCCGCCCGTACTGGTGCTCGGCGTCGGTTTTGGTGGCATCTTTGCTCCGCTGGCCACCGAGACGATGCGAAGTGTTCCGACGCGGCTCGCCGGCGCCGCTTCCGGGGTGAACAACACCATCCGCCAGGTCGGCTCCGTGGTTGGCAGCGCCGCCGTCGGAGCGGTACTGCAACATCAACTCGCTGGTTCGCTGGAGGAAGAGGCGGTTCGTCGGGCCGGCACCCTTCCGGCCGATGTGCAGTCTCAATTTGTGAGTGGGTTCAGCGGCAGCAGTGGGGCCGCGCTCGACATCGGGGGTTCAAGTTCACAGATCGCACTGCCGAGCGGGCTTCCGGCGGCCGCGGTCCAGCAGGTCCATCAGTTGTCGGTCGTGGTGTTCCAGCACGGATATGTCCGTGCCCTGCATCCGTCCCTGGCGCTGCCGATCCTGGCCATGCTGATCGCCGCGGCCGGCTGCCTGGCGACCCAGCGGCAGCCGGGGTCGACGACCGCCGAAGAGTCAGACCGGGTGCCGTCGGCGAGTGTCGCGCCCTGACGGACCCCAATGTTGGCCGATGCGCTCAGCCAACGGATTGGGTGACATCCGTGCGCTCAGGACGCATTTTCTTCACCCAGTCCGCTGGTCGTCGGAGAGGCCGGTCGTCCGTCGCTCCTCCGCATGATCCGCTAGAGAGTTGGGCCGAGCTAAATTGGCCAACCGGGCCTTGATGTCCCCCAAAACGTATTGATCCCTCAACTAGCATCCTCTTCATCCTGAAAACCGACCAATCGGTCACATGCGGCGGGTGGTGTCAGGGAGGACGCGCGGATGGGCGAAGAGCACGGTTTCGGCCTGGTGAGCTCGGTTGCACCCCAGCGCTTCCTTCCACTCTTGAACAATGGTCCGCCGGTGGGCGGCGCCGTTGACAGGCCAGCATTGATCGACGCCCGATCCTCGGATCAGGGCGTAGTGCTGGGTGAGCGTGTGGTGCCAGCAGAGGTGGCCTCCCTCGCAGATGCGGCCTCGCTGATCGAACTGGGGCGGCAAGCTCTGCATGAGGCCGGTGATCTGCGCGCCTCCCGGCATTGGTTCGAGCTGGCCTGCCGCTCCGCCGAACGGTCGGGCGACCGGCAAGCGCTAGCCGAAGCGGGTACTGGGCTCGGTGGTATCTGGCTGCATGAGCAGCGCAATGCCGCAGTGCGAGCGCGATTTCATGCCTGGCAGTCGCGCGCTCTGGCCACCGCCACGATCGGCAGCGACCAGCACCTGCTGCTCCGCGCCAGGCTGGCAGCCGAGACTGACTACCTGCACGGTCGGTACGACGAGGTACTCCCAGTACTGAAAGAGGCACGCCATCGAGGCAACCCGCAGGTCCTGGCCTCCGTTCTGAGCCTGGCCCATCACTGTGTGCTTGGCCCTCGCGATACTCGGTTGCGGGCCGAACTGGCTCAGGAGTTGCTGGTGGTGGCCGCTCACACGGAACGTCGCATCGACCGTCTGGTGGGGCTGATGTGGCGAAGCGTCGACCTGTTCCTGGAGGCAGACCCGAAGGCCCGGCGGTCGCTCGCCGAGTTCTTGGCCGAGCTGGCCGAGGGAAATCATTTGGCCCTGGCGTTCGTGGCGAAGGCGATGCAGGTCATGCTGGCGACTAGAGCCGGTGATTTCGACCGAGCCGAGGCGCTGGCCGCGGAGTGCCTCGCCGCCGGAGAAGCATGCGGAGACGCCGACGCCGCAAGCTGGTATTCCGCGCAGCTGCTGGCAATTCGGTGGTTCCAGGGCCGGGTCACGGACCTGCTGCCGATGCTCAGCGGGCAGGTGGACTCGCCGGATCTCAGCGCCATCGACGAGGCCCACATCGCAGCCCTGGCGGTCGCAGCCGCGGTCGGTGGCGGGCATCGGGAAGCCGCCGGAGCGCTGGCCCGGCTCGGGCGCGGCGATCTGACCAACATTCCGATGTCCAGTGCGTGGATGGTCACCCTGTACGGTGCGACCGAAGCTGCCGCGAAGCTGGCGGATCGCGAAATTGCTTCCACCGCATATGCTTTGCTCGAACCGTTCGCGAATCTGCCGATGATGGGCAGCCTGGCAATAACCTGCTTCGGGTCGGTGGAGCATGCTCTTGGCGTGGCCTCCCTGACGACCGGCCACGTTGATCGGGCGATTGGTCACCTGCGCCGGGCGGTCCGGGCGAACCTGGCGCTCGAGCATTGGCCGGCGGCTTGCCTTTCGCGCTATCGCCTCGCTCAGGCGTTCATCCACCGTGCGGGGCCGACCGATGCCGCCGATGCCGCCCGCGAACAGGCCACCGCCGCCCATGAAGCGCGCAGGCTGGGAATGTTGCTCCCGTCGAACCAGCGGATCCCGGTGGCAAAGGTGTCATCAGCATGGTCGAGATCAGTGGCAGGGTCATCGGCCGCGCTATCGACGGTGCTGGCAGCAGCATCACCGACAGTGGTGGCAGCATCGTCGGCAACAGCAAGAACGATGGTGACAGCGACGCCGCCGACGTCAATCCCGGCGCTGGCAGCCCCGGCGCTGACGGCAGCGTCCGCTGGCGTGACTGGCACGGTGACGGCGCCTTCGCGTGCCGGTGGTTCGGCAGATCCGACGGTGGCGGCGTCGAAGGTCGCCCCGGACTCCGCGCGCTCGGAGTCCGAGGTTCAGATCAGGCTGCTCGGACCGCTCGAGGTCGGCGTGGCCGGTCAGACCCGCCCGGTGCTCGGGCACCGGCGCCGGACGGTGTTGGCGGTACTGGCGCTGCAGGCAGGCGAGATCGTCAGTGTCGACAGGCTGATCGATGTTGTCTGGGGTGATCGGCCGCCACGTACGGCACTCAACACCGTGCAGAGCCATGTGTCCTACCTGCGGCGAGTGATCGGCAACAAGGCGGCGATCGTCGGCCGGCCGCCGGGCTATCTTCTTGACCTCGGTTCCGACGCCACCGATGTGGCCACGGCGGAACGGCTGATTCAGGCCGGCGCGAGAGCCGGTGAGCCGATCGAGCAGGTTCGCCATCTGCAGGCAGCCCTAGCCCTGTGGCGGGGCCGACCCTTGGCCGACGTCACTGCCTCATCCTGGTTGGAATTGCAGGCCGAGCGGCTCAACCAGCTGCTTCTGCAGGCTCATCAGTTACTGACCGAGGTGCGCCTGGCGCGAGGTGAATATTCGCTGCTCACCATGGAACTGCGGCCGCTGATCCGAGAATATCCGCTGGCCGAACGATTGCACGGGTACCTGATGCTGGCGCTCTATCGAGAGGGCCGGCAGAGCGAGGCGCTCGAGGTGTACCGACGGCTGCGAACCGTGTTGTCGGACGAGCTCGGCGTCGAACCGACCGAACCGCTGCGCGCTCTGCAGGTGGCGATTCTGCGCCAGGACCCAGTCCGAGCGGTGGATTTGAAACAGTGAGGCGATTCAGGTCCGGCCCTGACCGGGTCGAGACCGCGGGCACGGCGTTCCCGTCGTGTTCCCGTTAGCCACCGAAATCAAGATCAACATCGGCAAATCCGGTAGCTAACGGGCAGGTGACGGGGACATCGCCAGAGGCCTGGGCTCGCGTAGCCAGGGAGGTGCTGCAAGCGTCAGCGAGCCCGGACCCCGATCGAATCGGCGTCCGGGCTCACCGCACTTCGCAGCCAGAAGCACCAACGGGAACGAACTTCAGGTCCGTTCCTGCCAGGCCAGCTGGTGCGGCCCCACGCCTGCACGCACTTTCAGGTGCCTGCGAGTTGGTTCGAAACAGCATTTGGAGCAGATCTTGCCGACGCCGGCATTCGTTGTGAGGTAGCTCACTGCTGGTAAGTCGGATCGAGATGGTCGTACCCGCGCCGGGGGGTGCGCCAGCGCGGTGATCAAGTTGTCTGCCGCTGAAACAATTTCATCGAACGAACCTGGAATTCTTTCAAGGTCGAGGTCTGAAATTCTTTCAGCGCAGGTTCGGTGGGCCGAGTTCTTCCCGAGTGGTGCAGTGCCATGCAACTATGGCCGGGCCAGTCGTAGACCATAATCGGGTAAGCGCTTACCCATCGAGAAATGCCAACGTAACTAATTTCGAATGTAACTGTCAATACCGATTTCCGCAGGATGGTTCGGCGGGCATCCACGGGGTGTTGACAGGGTGTTGACAGCACCGGGCACCCCCTCTACGTTTTTGGGCAAGCGCTTACCCAACGACGAGGAGCTGCCACCGTGAGCTTGGCTGTCGCCCGACCGGAGCCTGGTTCTCGGGCCCGCCGGGCCAATCGGCCCAACCGTGCCCTCGGCCGGAGTGGGTTCCGTGGCGGAGCCCAAAGTGGTCACAGTCGGCGGCGAACGCCGTACATCCTGATCGCTCCGGCCGCGGCTCTGATGAGTGTCTTTCTGGTGTATCCGATCGCCAGCGTTCTCTACTACAGCCTTCAGCGATACAACGTCACTCAACCTTGGGACGACGGTTTCGTCGGGCTGGACAACTTCCGCCAACTGCTGTTTCACGACCCGCTGTTCTGGAGCAGCCTAGGGTTCACCGCCAAGTGGGTCGGCGTCGAAGTGGGTCTGCAGTTGGTGTTCGGGCTCGGGTTGGCCCTTCTGGTGAACGAGACATTCATTGCCCGGGGGTTCGCTCGGGCTCTGGTCTTCTCGCCCTGGGCGGTGTCCGGAGTGCTGACCACCGGCATCTGGGTGCTGCTCTACAACCCGACCACGGGCATCTTCCGCTATCTCGCCGATGCCGGAATCGGCCACCAGGGAACCGCCGTGCTGGCTGAGCCCGGAATGGTCTTTCCGGCGGTAGTGATCACTGAGCTTTGGCGAGGGGTGCCATTTTTCGCGATTCTTCTGCTCGCCGATCTGCAGAGCATCTCCGGCGAGCTGTACGACGCGGCATCGGTGGACGGCGCCGGCCGATTCCAGCGATTCAGATACATCACGCTTCCGCATCTTCGAGACGTCATAGTCCTGGCCACGTTGCTGCGGGCGGTATGGGAGTTCAACAACGTGGACCTGCTCTACACCCTGACCGGAGGTGGCCCGGCGCAGCAGACGATGACGCTGCCGCTGTACGTCGCCCAGAAGGCCGTGGACGCACACGACTTCGGCTACGGATCGGCTCTGACCGTCATTGCCTTCGTGATCCTGCTGTTCTTCTCGATCCTCTATCTGCGGGTCAGCAAGTTCGGGAAGGAGGCGGAGTGAACGCCATGATCAGCACCGTTCGCCGGCGTCCTCGACGGTGGCGCTTCGAGGCTCGCAATCGTCCTGAGGTGCTCTTCCCGCTCGCCCTGTACCTGCTGTTCACCCTGATCCCCTTCTATTGGATGCTGGTCTTCGCCTTCCGGCCCACCGGCTCGAACGCGATCCTGCCGACAGATCTCACCCTCGATCATTTCCGGACGGTCTGGACCGGCCTCGGATTCGGGATTTTCTTCCGCAACAGCTTGCTGGTCGGTGTGGCCACCCTGCTGGTGGTGTCGGTATTCGCGTTGTCCGGCGGATATGCGTTGGCGCGATACAACTTCGGCGGCCGCAAGGTCTTTCTGTTGGCGTTGCTCTGCACCCAGTTCATTCCGGGCGCGATGATGCTGATCCCGTTGTTCGAAATTTTCCGGCAACTGCATCTGGTGAACAACCTGTGGGCGCTGGTCATTGCCGAAACCACTTTCCAGCTGCCGCTCTCGCTGATCCTGATGAGCGGGTTCATCCGCAACATCCCGATCGACCTTGAAGAGGCGGCCTGGGTGGACGGCTGCTCCCGGTTCCGTGGATTCCTGGCCATCGTTCTGCCGCTGCTGCGGCCGGCCCTGGTCGCAGTCGGCTCCTTCGCCTTTATCGGGAGCTGGAACAACTTCCTCTTCGCGCTGATGTTCATGAGCAATCAGTCGAAGTTCACCATTCCAGTCGGTTTGAGCTACACGCTCGGTGAGTTCGATGTCGACTTCGGAGCGCTCGCCGCAGGCGGGGTGGTGGCCGCCGTCCCGGTGGTCCTGGTCTTCGCGGTGGTCCAGCGCTATCTCGTGACCGGGCTCAGTGCTGGAGCGGTCAAGGGATGAGCACGTGTCCAGTAATGACAACCAACACATCAAAAACCAAACACATCAAAGGGGCCATCATGTTGGAACGTCAGGGACGTCAGCTGCGTCGAGGACGTCACCCGTACCGACCGCTCGTCCTTGGTACCGCGCTGGCCATGGCATCGGGCCTGTTGCTGGCCGGCTGTGGTGACGACGACTCGGGCACAGGTTCCGACGGGAAAGAGACCATCACCTTCTGGGACAACAACGGCGGCCCGGACCGCACCCCGCTGTGGCAGGGTTTGATCGCGGACTTCCAGAGCGCCAACCCGAAGATCACCGTGAAGTACGTGGGTATCCCGGCGGCCTCCGTGCAGCAGAAGTACGACACCGCCGTCGCTGCCGGGGGAACGCCGGACGTCGCCGGGGCGACCACCTCGTACCTGGGCGGACTGGTTGCGCAGCAGGCGCTCGAGCCGCTCGACGACCGCGCCAAGACGGCCGGGCTGGAAAGCAAGATCGTGCCGAGCTTCGTGGATAGCGTCCGGAAGGTCGCTACCGACGCGAAACTCTACGAGATTCCGACAAGCGCCAACCTCGACGTCCTCTGGTATCGCAAGGATCTGTTCGACCAGGCCAAGCTGAAAGCACCGGCCACCTGGAATGATTTCTTCACCGACGTCAGCAAGCTGACCGACGCGCAGAAGAACCAGTACGGCTTCACCATCCGCGGTGGTGCCGGTTCCATCTTCCAGCTGCTCACCGAGATGTACTCGTACTCGGGGGTCAACAGCTTCTTCGACACCTCGGGCAAGAGCACGATCAACGACCCGAAGAATGTCGAGCTGATCCAGAAGATCGCGGCCCTCTACAAGAAGGACACCCCGGCCGCCGACGTCAACAACGACTTCACCAAGATGGTGGCGCAGTTCGGCGGTGGGTCGATCGCGATCATGCACCACAACCTGGGCTCGTCCGCCAACAATGTGAAGGCGCTGGGGGCAGACAAGGTGGCGGCGGTGCCGCTGCCGGTCGCTGTCAGCGGCACCCGCACGATCGTCCCGAACCCGGTCGACGGTCTGGTGATGTTCAAGGCGAGCAAGCACAAGGACGCCGCCTGGAAGTTCATCGAGTTCATCAGCCAGAAGTCCTCGAACAGCACCTGGAACAAGACCGTCGGGCAGATCCCGGCTAACACCGAGGTGACCAGCGAGAGCTGGGTACAGGATCAGCAGCCGGTGCGGGACGCGCTGGCGGCGATCAACGAGTCCGGGACGGTCTCCGTGCAGGCGCCCTACTACCTGCCGGAATTCTCCGCGATCACCAAGACCGACATGGGCCCGCTGTTCCAGAAGGTGCTGCTCGGCACGATGACCGCCCAGGAGTTCGCGGACACCTTCGCGACGAAGATGACCGAGGCGCAGGCGAAGTACACCAAGCGCGTGGGTGGCTGAAATGACCGCTGAGGCAGCAACCCGGACCATCGGCATCGTCCTCAACGGGGTCACCGGTCGGATGGGGTACCGCCAGCACCTCGTCCGATCGATCCTCGCCATCCGGGAACAGGGCGGAGTCCGGCTGTCCGACGGTTCGCGAGTGCTGCCCGAGCCGGTGCTGGTCGGCCGGAACGCGGCCAAATTGGCCGAGATCGCGAACCAGCACGGCCTCACCCGCTGGACGACCAACCTGGAGGAGGCGCTCGCCGATCCAGCGGTGGAGATCTACTTCGATGCCCAGGCCACCGAGGCCAGGGACAAGTCCATCCGGACGGCCATCGAGGCGGGCAAGAACATCTACACGGAGAAGCCGCTCTCTCAGACCTTCGACGGCGCGGTTGAACTGGCCCGGCTGGCCAACGATGCCGGGGTTCGCACCGGCATCGTCCAGGACAAGCTCTTCCTGCCTGGGTTGATCAAGCTGGCCCGGCTGATCGAGGGCGGATTCTTCGGCCGGATTCTTTCGGTCCGGGGCGAGTTCGGCTATTGGGTGTTCGAGGGCGACTGGCAGCAGGCGCAGCGCCCGAGCTGGAACTACCGGCGCGAGGACGGCGGCGGGATCGTCCTGGACATGTTCTGCCACTGGTCGTATGTGCTGGAGCGGCTTTTCGGCCGGATCGAAGCGGTGACGGCGAAAGCGGTCACGCACCTTCCGGTCCGCCGGGACGAGAACGGTGAGGAATACGAAGCGTCTGCGGACGACGCCGCCTACGGGATCTTCGAACTCGAAGGCGGGGTGATCGCGCAGATCAACTCCTCGTGGTGCGTTCGAGTGCGTCGGGACGAGTTGGTGGAGTTCCAGGTCGACGGAACGGAGGGTAGCGCCGTCGCCGGGTTGCGGGAGTGCTGGGTGCAACACCGAGCGCTCACCCCGATGCCGGTCTGGAACCCGGATCTGCCGGTCACCGAGCCATTTCGGGATCAGTGGCAGCAGGTGCCCGACAACGCCGAATTCGACAACGGATTCAAGGTGCAGTGGGAACAGTTCCTCACCGCGGTCTGTGAGGGCACCAGTTATCCCTATGACTTCCTTGCCGGGGCGCGTGGGGTTCAACTCGCCGAGGCCGGTCTGCTCTCCTCGGAGCAGGGACGCCGGATCGTTCTGCCGGAGGTGCAGCCGTGACTGCAACGTTGCCCAGCCAGGAGCTGACCTCGACGAGCGTCCAGCTGCCCCGGCCGGACGGCAGTCTGGAGCGGTACCGACTGCGCGAACCGCAGCTCTGGCCGGTGCCGGGCGGCCCGCCGCAGAGTCGGGTGGTGTTCGCCGCGGCCCATGTGGTGGCCGATCCGTTCTCGGACACCGCACCGGGTGCTCCGGCGACCCTTGACTGGGAGGCGACGCTGGCCTTCCGGCGGCATCTGTGGTCCCTTGGGCTGGGCGTCGCCGATGCGATGGACACCGCGCAGCGCGGCATGGGCCTGGGCTGGGACACCGCCGCGGAACTGATCAAACGCTCCGCGGCGGAGGCCAAGGCGTGCGGTGGTCGGATCGCCGTCGGGGTCGGAACCGATCACGCGCCGATGGATTTGCCGAACTCGGCAGCCGTGCTGGCGGCGTATCGGGAGCAACTCGACGTGGCCGAGGCCGCGGGCGCGCAGGCGATCCTGATGGGCAGTCGTCAGCTCGCTCGGGTGGCCCGCTCCGCGCAGGACTACGCCGACGTCTACGGCAATCTGCTGACGCAGGTGTCCGAGCCGGCGATCCTGCACTGGCTCGGGCCGGCCTTCGATCCCGCCCTGGTCGGGTACTGGGGGCACCGGGACCTGGGCGCGGCGAACGAAGTGCTGCTGCAGGTGATCCAGGACAACGCCGATCGAATCGACGGGGTGAAGATCTCGCTCCTGGACCCTGAGCGGGAGATTTGGTTGCGAGAGCGGGTACCGGACGGCGTCCTGGTCTATACCGGAGACGACTTCCACTATCCCGAGCTGATCCAGGGTGACGAGCGCGGGTATTCGCATGCGCTACTGGGAATCCTCGATCCGATCGCGCCGGTCGCGGCGGCGGCGCTGCAGCGCCTCGACGCGGGGGACCAGGACGGGTATGCCGCCCTGCTGGCTCCGACCGTGCCGCTGTCTCGGCACCTGTTCTCCGCCCCGACCTGGAACTACAAGACCGGCATCGTGTTCCTCGCCTGGCTAGCCGGACACCAGCCGGCCTTCACCCTGGTCGGCGGGATGGCCTCGGGGCGCAGCCTGATGCACCTGGCGCAGACCTTCCGGCTCGCTGACCAGGCGGGCTTGCTGCCGGATCCGGACCTGGCCGCCGAGCGGATGGGTCATCTGCTCGCCGTCCATGGGATCACCAGATGAGCGACGTCGCCTTCGGCCTGGCCCGGTTGTCGCTGAATCAGCGGACCATTCCCCGGTGGTCGCTACCCGAACTCGTGGATCACTGCGGAAAAGCAGGCCTCGGCGCGGTCGGACTCTGGCGTGAACCGGTGCTCGAGTACGGGGTGGCCCGTACCGCAGCCTTGGTTCGGGACGCCGGCCTGCGGGTTTCATCGCTGTGCCGGGGTGGCTTCTTCACCTCGCCGGAACAAGCACAGTGGGAAGCGGCGATCGAGGACAACCTGCGGGCTCTCGACGAGGCGGCGGCGCTGGGTGCCGAGTGCGTGGTGCTGGTGGTCGGCGGGATGGCTGCCGGATCCACCGACCTGATCGGCGCCCGGCAGCGGGTCCACGAGGCCCTCGCCGTCCTGGCACCGGCCGCCCGCGAGCGTGGCGTCCGGTTGGCTCTGGAGCCGCTGCACCCGATCTTCTGTGCCGACCGGGCGGTACTGTCCACGCTGCGCCAGGCCCTGGAGCTGGCCGAGGCGGTCGATGGGGCGCCCGGTGCCCCGACCGTCGGGGTAGTGGTGGATGCCTATCACGTCTGGTGGGATCCCGACGTGTGGTCGGCGATCGCCGCCGCCGGCCCGCGCATCCTGTCCTTCCAGGTGTGTGACTGGGTGCTGCCGCTGACCGAGGACGTCCTGCTGGCCCGGGGAATGATGGGCGACGGCTACATCGACCTGCGGGCCCTGCGCTCGGCCGTGGACTCGGCCGGCTATGCCGGTGATATCGAGGTGGAGATCTTCAATCAGGCCCTGTGGGATTCGGATCCCGAAGTCGTTCTGGACACCGTGGTACAGCGATATTCCGCGCACGTGCTCTGAGCCGATTCTGAAAACTATTCTGGTGAAATACCTTTGAGGAGCAGAAGATGTTCAGGACGCCGTTAGCGGTGGCCGCTGGTGCGGCCATCACCGGTACGGTCGCGCTGGCTGCCACTGCGGTGTCGGCGCCCGCGCTCACCGCCACCTCGGCAACCGCTTCGGTTCCCGCCGAGGCGCTTTCGCTCGCCCGGCAGGTGCTGCCGGCCGGCGACGGGTGGGGCTCGGACCAGGGCGGGACCACTGGCGGCAGCGCCGCTGACCCGACGAATGTCTACGTGGCGTCCAACCGCTCGGAGCTGGTGGCGGCGCTGGGCGGAAACAATGCCACCAACGCGACCAACGCCACGCCTAAGATCATCTTTGTGAAGGGTCGGGTCAACGGCAACGTCGATGCCAACAACAAGGCCCTGACCTGCGACGACTACGCGGCGGGTACCGGGTACAGCCTCGACGCTTACCTGGCGGCCTACGACCCTGCGGTCTGGGGCCGCAGCGCCAAGCCGTCCGGCCCGGTGGAGGCCACCCGCGTCGCGGCCGCCGCGAAACAGACCGCCCAGATGCAGATCGCGGTCGGCTCTAACACCACCATCATCGGGCTCGGCGACACCGCGCGGATCATCGGGGCGAGCCTGTCGCTCAACAAGGTGAACAACGTGATCGTCCGGAACATCAAGTTCTCGGACACGGCCGACTGCTTCCCGCAGTGGGACCCCACCGATGGTACGACCGGAAACTGGAACTCGCTGTACGACAGCATCTCCCTGGTCACCGCGACGCATGTCTGGCTCGATCACAACACGTTCACCGACCAGCCGAACCTGGACAGCAGCCAGCCGACCTACTTCGGCCGGCCGTACCAGGTGCATGACGGTGCCAGCGACATCATCAGGGGCTCCGATCTGGTGACCGTCTCCTGGAACAGCTACCAGGACCACGACAAGACGATGCTGATCGGCTCGACAAACACCCCCACAGTCGATCTCGGCAAGTTGCGGGTTACCGTGCATCACAACGAGTTCGACAACATTCTCCAGCGTGCCCCGCGGGTCCGGTTCGGCCAGGTCGACGTCTACAACAACTACTACCGGATCCAGCCGGACTCCGGGTACGTCTACAGCTGGGGTGTCGGGGTAGGCTCCGCCATCGTCGCGGAGAAGAACTACTTCCGGATCGCAGGTGTTACGACTCCGGCCGAGGTGATCTACAACTGGGGAGGTACCGCAATCCACGCCGAGGACAACTGGGCCAAGGTCGACGGCAACTCGGCCGCTCCGATGGATCTGCTCGCCGCCTTCAACGCCGCCAGCGATCCAGACCTCGGCGCGGACGTCGGCTGGACCCCGACCCTGCGCACCAACGTCCTGCCCGCTCTCCAGGTACAGAAGGTGGTTCCGGCCAACGCCGGGTCCGGCAGGCTTGGCCTGCATGACTGAGCTCACCGTCGTCCTTGCCGGGGTCCACGGTCACGGCTGGTGGCACCTGCGCAACCTGCGCCGGTTGCAGGCTCTGGGCCGAGTCCGGCTGGTGGGCGTCTGCGATCTGGTGCCGGCCGCACCCGAACTCCTGGAAGGCTTCGATGGGCTGGTTCAGTCGTCGTCGTTGACCGAGGTACTGGACCGCACCAAGCCGGACATCGTGGTGATCGCCACGCCGATCCATACCCATGCCGAGCTGGCACTGGTGGCTGCCCGAGCCGGCGTCCACATCCTGTTGGAGAAACCGCCCGCACCCACCTTGGCGGCCTACCAGCGGATCGTGGACGGCGTCTCGGCGGCGGGCGTGGCCTGTCAGGTCGGTTTTCAGAGCCTCGGCTCGGGCGCCGTCACCCGCGCCGCCGACCTCGTGCGGTCCGGCGAGATCGGTGCGGTCCGCGGCATTTCGGCGGCCGGGGCCTGGCATCGGGACTCCACCTATTACGATCGCGCGCGCTGGGCCGGGCACCGCACCCTCGACGGGGTGGACGTCGTCGATGGCGCGCTGACGAATCCCTTCGCGCATGCCCTGGCCACCGCCCTGCAGGTGGACGGCAGCGCGAGCGACGATCTCGGGTCGGAGGTCGAACTGGAGCTCTGGCATGCCTATGACATCGACAGTGACGACACCTCCTGCCTGCGGTTGGTGACCAGCCGGGGAACCACGATCACGGTGGCGGTCACGCTCTGCGCGCCCGACCGGGAGGAGCCGTATCTGGTGCTGCATGGCGAGCGTGGCCGGGCAGTGCTCTGGTACACCCGCGATGTGCTCGAGATCGAGCACACCGCAACGCCTGAGCAGCCGGTCCGGAGTTCGAGCGCCGTTGTCGGGGACGCCGTGGTGGCGGACGAGCGAGTGGATCTGCTGGAAAACCTGGTTGCGCATCTGGCCGATCGGGACGTGCCGCTGCTGGTTCCGTTGTCCGCAACGCTGGCGTTCATGCACGCCGTCGAGGCGGTTCGCCTGGCACCGGCTCCGCGCCCGATCCCGAAGCGGTTCCTGGAGATCTCTGCGGTGCCGAATGCCGGGGTCGATGCCGAGAGCCGGATCGTGCCCGGAGTGGTGAAGTTGGTGATGGCCTCCGCCGACCGGCTCGCCCTGTTCTCCGAACTGGACGTCGAATGGGCACAGCCATCCGAACCCGGGAGCAATCCCGAGACGGTCAGCACGCGAGGGACGGAGTAACCCGATGATGCGCCTCTCCTGTGACGGCCGGGTGGTGGCCGACTATGTGGTCAAGCCCGAACTGGCGCTCACCTTGGCGCCGCGCCCGTACTTGCATCCGGTCCGCACCTTGGCCGGCGTCCGGGTGACCGATGCGCTCCCGCAGGACCACCCCTGGCATCTTGGGGTGAGCTTCGCGGTGCAGCATGTGCAGACCGCGGACGGGCGAACCGCGAACTTCTGGGGCGGTCGTACTTACCTGCGAGATCAGGGTTACCAGTGGTTAGATGACCATGGCCGAGTGGAGCACGTGCGCTGGGTCAACCGTGACCCCTCGGGGTTCGAGCAAGAGCTGGCCTGGCGGGTTCCCGGTAATCCGGTACTGCTTCGGGAATTCCGGACGATGGCGGTGTCCCCGCTGCTACCGGCAGGCAAAGCTGGGCGAGGGACGGCGTGGGTTCTGCGGATGGGCTTTGGATTGGAGAACGTGACGCAGGGACAGATCAGCCTGGGTAGTCCGGGGACGCACGGTCGGCCGGGCGCTGGTTACGGCGGCTTCTTCTGGCGAGCCGCGGCCTCGGAGGGAAAGTTCAGCGTGTGCACGCCCGACGCCGAAGGTGAGGACGACGTTCACGGTCGGCCGGCCGAGTGGCTGACCTTCGGTGCGGACGAACCCGGCACCGGGCGGCCCTGGAGCCTGCTGCTGGCCGGGGAGGATGCGGCAACCCGCGCCGATCCGTGGTTCGTCCGGACCCGCGACTATCCCGGTGTGGGTTCCGCGCTGGCCTTCGACCGGCCGATCGTGTTGAACCCGGCCGAACGTGTGTCCCGGTCCCTGCTGGTGGTCGTCGTGGACGGTACCCTCGGAAGGGAAGAGGCGTCCGCCGTGCTGGCAACGGCCCGAGGTAAATGATGGATGCGCCGCAGCACCGACCCGTTCAGTCGCCCGCAACCGGGCCGTCGCCGGAACCGGCTCCGACCGGTCGTTCGGCGGTGACTCTTGCGCGGGTCGCCGAGGTCGCCGGTGTCTCGATCGCGACCGCGTCCAGGGTGCTCAACGGCAGCACTCTGCGGACTGTTCGCGGTGACCTCCAGGAACGCGTCATGCTGGTGGCGGCCGATCTGGGTTACACCCCGAACGCTCACGCCCAGGCGATGGCGCGGGGCAGCAGCACGATTATCGGTCTGATCGTGAACGACATCTCCGACCCGTACTTCTCCACGATCGCCGCCGGTGTCATGCGGGTCGCTGAAGGCCGGGGGATCGTCGTCCTGGGCAGTACCCGAAACCAGTCCGCGCAGGAGCTGGAGTACGTGACGATGCTGCGGGTCCAGCGGGCGAAAGCGCTGGTGATCGTCGGCAGCCGGACGACCGACGCCAATCAGACGAAGCGGCTCGCCGCCGAGGTGGCAGCCTTCCAGGCTGCCGGGGGCAGGGTCTCCGTGGTGAGTCAGAATCGGCTCGGCGCCGATACCGTGATGCCGGAGAACCGGGCGGGTGCGCATGCGCTCGCCGTCGCTTTGGTGGAGGCGGGCCATCGCTCGTTCGCCGTGCTCGGTGGGCCGCCCACGCTGGTGGTGGCGACAGACCGGGTGAAGGGTTTCAGTGAGGGCGTGGCGGCCGCAGGATTGCCGGTGCAGAGCAATATTCGGGTGATTCCTGGTGACTTCACCCGGGACGGCGGATACGCGGCGGCAGGTCAGTTGTTGGACGACGGCCCGCTGCCGGATTGCATTTTCGCGGTGAACGACGTGATGGCGATGGGTGCGATGGCGGCGCTTCGCGAGCGCGGCTGCGTGGTCCCGCGCGACGTGGGGGTGGCCGGCTTCGACGACATCCCCACCCTGCGCGACATTGCGCCCGCGCTGACCACGGTGCGACTGCCGCTGGTGGAAATGGGGGAGCGGGCCGGGTCGATGGCGCTGGACGCCACTCCGGGGCAGGGCCCCCGGCTGCTCAGGATCCGCGGCGAGGTCGCGCTGCGCGAAAGCACCCGCCGCATGCGATGAGCCCCGCCCCCACCGTGGTGGGGACGGGGCTCATCCGTTGCTCAGCGTGTCTTACACGTCGTAGTACAGCTCGAACTCGTGCGGGTGCGGCCGGAGCCGGACCGGGTCGATCTCGTTGAGCCGCTTGTAGTCGATGTACGTCTCGATCAAGTCCGAGGTGAACACGTTGCCCTCGGTGAGGTACGCGTGGTCGGCCTCGAGCGCGAGCAGGACCTCGGACAGCGAGCCCGGAACCTGATCGATCGACGCGTGCTCCTCCGGCGGCAGCTCGTAGAGGTCCTTGTCTACCGGAGCCGGCGGCTCGATCCGGTTCTTGATGCCGTCGAGACCGGCCATCAGCATCGCCGAGAACCCCAGGTACGGGTTGCCGGACGGGTCGGGGACCCGGAACTCGATGCGCTTGGCCTTCGGGTTGGATCCGGTCACCGGGATCCGGACGCACGCGGAGCGGTTACGCGCCGAGTACACCAGGTTGACCGGGGCCTCGTAGCCGGGCACCAGCCGGTGGTACGAGTTCACCGTCGGGTTCGTGAACGCCAGCAGGCTCGGCGCGTGGTGCAGGAGGCCGCCGATGTACCAGCGGGCGAGGTCCGAGAGGCCGCCGTAGCCGCGCTCGTCATAGAAGAGCGGCTCGCCGTCCTTCCAGAGCGACTGGTGGCAGTGCATGCCGGAGCCGTTGTCACCGAAGATCGGCTTCGGCATGAACGTGACCGTCTTGCCGGCCTCATGTGCCACGTTCTTCACGATGTACTTGAAGAGCTGCACCTTGTCGGCGGACTTGCGCAGCGAGTCGAACCGATAGTTGATCTCGGCCTGGCCGGCGGTACCGACCTCGTGGTGCGACCGTTCGACGTCGAGCCCCAGCGCATCCAGCTGGACACACATCTGGTCGCGCAGGTCGGCGTAGTGGTCCACCGGCGGAACCGGGAAATAGCCTCCCTTGTAGGGAGTCTTGTGACCGCGGTTGCCGCCGTCCTCGACCCGGCCGGTGTTCCAGGCCGCCTCGATGGAGTCGATGTAGTAGTAGCTGGCGTTCTGCTTCGTCTCGAAGCGGACGTCGTCGAAGATGTAGAACTCGGCCTCGGGGGCGAAGAAGGCGGTGTCGGCGATGCCGGTCGACTTCAGGTAGGCCTCGGCCTTGCTCGCGACCTGGCGGGGGTCACGGCTGTACGGCTCGTCGGTGTACGGGTCGACGATGCTCATGTTGATGTTGAGCGTCTTCTCCGACCGGAACGGGTCGATGTACGCCGTATCCAGGTCGGGGATCATCTTCATGTCGGACTCGTGGATGGCCTGGAAGCCACGAATCGATGATCCGTCGAACATCTGGCCATCACTGAAGAAGTCGGCGTTCACCGACTTCGCCGGCACGTTGAAGTGCTGCATCACACCAGGCAAGTCGCAGAATCGGACGTCGACGAACTTGACATCCTGGTCCGCGAGATACTTGATGACCTCATCGGCGTTGCTGAACATCCAACCTCCACGGTCGGGAACGGTCACGGTTCGGGCGGGACTGCTGGTGCGGTCACGGCGGATCGCTGCGGACGTTAGGCGTCGTGCTTTTCCGGCGAGTGTCGCAGAGGTTTCGCAATGATTACGACATGGCCCTCTACGTGTCGACCGCGTGGCGATTCTGTGTCGGCCCGATCAGCAGCAGCGATCATCGGGTGACTTGTTGACCTTACTCCCGTGGTCAGGGGCGGGTGGAGTAGGCATGGCGCTACGCCGGGCGGGAAGCCGCGCAAGACTGGATTGACCTCAGCTGACACGCGGGGGACGCATGACGGTTTTCGGATGCCGGAGCTGCGATGCCACTCTGACGGTTCCGATGTCGAGGGTGGCGCTCCCCGTCCACGCGGACCAGAAGTACGGGAACGGGCCGGGATCGCTCGCCCCGGCGCTGGAGTCCGGCACCTTCGCGGTGAATCCGCTGCCTTCCGGTTCGCCATGGCGCCGGTGGGCCGAACTCGACGAACTCCCCATGGTCAGTGGCAGGGCCCGTTCGCCAAGCGGTGATCGCCAGTTGTGCCCGGGATTGTGCTCGGAATGGGCCTTGAGGCAGGCACAGCTGGCGATCTTGGCCGGGGCCCTTGGTGGGGGTGGAGTTAGGCATGGCGCTACGCAGGGCGCGAAGCGGTCCGGGCGGGGCGGGGGAGTGGGCCGGGGCGCGGCGGCGGAGTGGGCGGGGGCGCGGCGGCGGAGCGGATTCAGGTTGAGGCCGAGGCCGCGCGCTCGGCGTCGCCGCGGAGAATGCAGAACTCATTGCCTTCGGGATCGGCCAGCGTGACCCAGCCGGTGCCGTCCGGTTTCCTCAGGTCGGTCACCGGCTTCGCACCGAGGTCAATGAGTCGCTCGAGTTCCTCGTCCCGGGTGCCGGTGCGGGGGAACAAGTCAAAGTGGATCCGGTTCTTGCCTTGCTTCGGTTCCGGTACCTCGATGAACAGCACGCGGTGCACTCGGTCGCGGGACTGAATCAGGCATTCATCGTGCCCCGGCAGATTCGGGTCGTCTGGGTCGTCGATGTAGTCCAGGACCGCGCACCACCAGTTCGCGAGGGTGTACGCATCCTGGCAGTCGACGGAGGTGTGCGAGATGAAGGAGGACATCAGCCCATTCTCCGCACCCGCCGTCCATCTGCCCAGTCGAATTCTCTACACTCCAGAGCGTGGTGGATCGTCGCGACCTCGGGTCGTGGTTGCAGGGCCCGGACGCGACGTCCGGGCCGGATTCCGGGTATCCCGGTCAACGGCTCGGACGCCCGCAGACCGGGCCGAGTTCGCTTGCTGGAGCCGGCCGACGGTTCGCCGGCCTGTGCATCGACTGGATCTTCTGCCTGCTCATCGCGCGCGGGTTTTTTGGCCCAGAAGCGTTGCAAGCCAACGGTTCTCTGTCGGTTGTCGGAGTTCTGGTGGTGGTCAATCTGTTGCTCGTGGGGACCGCCGGTGCGACCGTCGGGCAGCGATTGGTCGGCATTCAAGTCGAACGGCTGGACGGCGGTCGTCCAGGGCTGATGAAGGCCTTGATTCGTGCCGTGCTGCTTGGGCTTGGCATTCCGGCGCTGACTTTCGCGTGGGAACGTGATCGGCGTGGGTTGCACGACCTGGCGTCGCAGACCCTGGTAGCGATGCGTTAGCTGAGCTGAGGGCTCGGGGCCCGAACGTCGTCGTTCGTGCCCGGAGCGGCTAGTGGACGACCTGGCGTCTCTGGGCTCTGCCCTCGACAAATGAGCTGGCTGCTGGAATCTTCGCTAGATCTCGCATGGTTCGTGCATCGTCGATCTGTCGGCTTCGGTCGGCGTCGACCGAGAGTGCGGCGTTCAGCGCCGCCGATCGGGCGAGGCCCGCATCGGCTCGCCGTACCCACACCCCCATGATCCTGACAACATCGGTAGTGGCATTCATGAGCATCGATGACCTCTCCTCCGAGATGAGGATTCCCCGTCTGGCTATCGGTCGGCCGTGAACGGCTGACCACAAAAAGCTACTTCAGTCCTCCCCATAGGAACAGGGGGGCCATCCGTACAGTGGCCAGTGATGTGTACGACAGGTTCGACGGAGAACCTGAGCCCTTACCAGTGGGAGATCTGGAAAGCCAGAGCGGAGGGATCTGGAAGTCAGCGACCCTTGGTCGCGCGGCGGTCCGGCCGCATCCGGCTCGGGTCCACACCCTTGGGGATCGGCAGCCGGGCCGGGCCGAGCGCGTGCAGGCGCTTGGCAACGGCACTCACCTCAGCCTTGGTGAGTACCGGACGCTTGCGCATGATCGTCCGCGAGAGCTTCTGCAGCGGGACTTGGCCTTCATCCGCGCCAGCGTTCAGCACCACGACCGGGACGTCGGGCAGGACCCGGTTGAGGCGCTTGCGCTCCAGATCGACAAGCCGGTTCACCCGCGGCACCGGGCCCTCGGTGACGAGCACGATGCCGGGTCGGCCAATCGCCCGGAAGACCAGGTCCTGGGTACGAGGATCCACGGCGACCGGCTGCTCCTCGACGTTCCAGCCCCGCCGAAGCCCTTTCAGGGCATACCCGGCAGCGCCCTTCTGGCCCGAGATCTGCGAGTAGGCGGCCCGCTCAGCTCGGCGGCCCATGATGATGACGGCGAGCATGACGCCGGTGATCACGCCCAGGATCGTGACGTAGATCGGATGGTGGATCAGCACGCCGATCAGCAGCCCCAGAGCCACCGAACCGACGAACGCCAGGAGCATCAGCCAGACCACGGCGGGGTCCGACTTGCGGGTCATCGTGAAGACGGCCCGGATCTGGGAGAGCCGACCTTGCTTGGCCGGGTCGGCGTCCTTTGCGTCCTTGGGTGCAGCGTTGCGAGCCATGTGCGAAGGATACTTCCAGTCAGGCGAGGTCAGGGACGAGGGCACTGGCAACCTGCCGGGCAGTGCCGGCCTCGGTGAGGTGGATCAGCTCGGGCGGCACGGTCTCGCCTCGGCGCTTCATCGCCTGGGCCCATAGTCGCCCGGCGCGGTAGGAGGAGCGCACCAGCGGCCCGGACATCACCCCGGCGAAGCCCAGCTCCTCGGCTTCGGCGTTCAGTTCGACGAATTCCTCCGGCCGTACCCAGCGGTCCACCGGATGGTGCAACGGGGAGGGACGCAGGTACTGCGTGATGGTGATCAGGTCACAGCCGGCCGCGTGCAGATCGCGCAGGGCCTCGGAGATCTCGGCCCGGGTCTCGCCCATCCCGAGGATCAGGTTCGACTTGGTGACCTGTCCCTTGGATCGGGCCAGCTCGATCACGCCGAGCGAGCGTTCGTAGCTGAAAGCCGGACGAATCCGCTTGAAGATCCGCGGAACGGTCTCCAGGTTGTGCGCGAAGACCTGCGGCGCGGCGTCAAATACCTGCTGGAGTAGTTCTGGCTTGCCGGAGAAGTCGGGGACCAAGATCTCGACCCCGGTTCCCGGGGCGACGGCATGGATCGCGCGGATCGTCTCCGCGTACAGCCAGGCGCCCTCATCCTCCAGGTCGTCCCGGGCGACACCCGTGACGGTCGCGTAGCGCAGCCCCATGGTCGCAACGCTCTCGGCGACCCGGCGGGGCTCGTCGACGTCCAGCGGAGACGGTTTCCCGGAGTGGATCTGGCAGAAGTCACAGCGCCGAGTGCACTGATCGCCACCGATCAGGAAGGTCGCCTCGCGGTCTTCCCAGCATTCGAAAATGTTGGGACAGCCGGCCTCCTGGCAGACCGTGTGCAGGCCTTCCTTCTTCACCAAACTGGTCAAAGCCGTATATTCCGGGCCCATTCGAGCCGTGGTCCGGATCCACGGCGGTTTGCGTTCGATCGGGGTCTCGGCGTTGCGTGCCTCCACGCGAAGCAGCCGTCGGCCTTCCGGTGCGAGCGTCACCTGAACTCCCATATCTCGCGGACCGTCGATCTTGCTCAAACGCACCGCAGATCGGCACGCCGACGTCACACGCATCGCTGGCTTCCACTGTAAGCGCCTGGTCTGCCCAGTCTCATCCCGGCCCCGGTGTGAGCTTTCAGTTAGTGGCGCCGGGTGCTGAGTGCGGGCGAGGGTTCGGGCGGAATCCGACGCGCTGGGATGCCGAGCGCGGGCGAGGGGTTCGGGTGGAATCCGACGCGCTGGCTCTGCTGGGATGAGGGTGCAACTGCGTCAGGCGGCACCCGTTGTCGCACCCGTTGTCGCGCCTGCTGTCGGGCCCGTTGTTGCGGCTGCCCTGGGGCGTCGGCCTGCGCTGTGCCCGGCCAGGTCGGATCGCTGCAAGGCCGCCTCGACCAGTGGAACCACCTCGGCGACGCCCACCTCGCGGCCGAGTTCGGTACTGAGTGAGGTGACCCCGGCGTCCGGGATCCCGCAGGGGACGATCTGGCCGAAACCGCCGAGGTTGGCACCGCAGTTCAGGGAGAATCCGTGCATCGTGACGTGCTTGGCCACGCGGATCCCGATCGCTGCGATCTTGCGTTCGGGTCGCAGTTCGTCGGCCGGTAACCAGGCGCCGCTGCGACCGGGCACCCGACCAACGGTGAGTCCGAACTCGGCACAGACCTCGATCAGCATTCCCTCCAGCCGCCGGACGTAGGCCACCACGTCGATGGGTGCGGCCAACCGAACGATCGGATACCCGACCAGTTGCCCGGGACCATGCCAGGTGATCTTGCCGCCACGGTCGACGTCTACCACCGGGGTGCCGTCGAACGGGCGCTCGTGTGGTTCAGTCCGCCGGCCGGCGGTGTAGACAGCCTGGTGCTCAAGCAGCATCACGGTCGGCCCGACCTCGCCGGCAACGACCTGTGCGTGCAGTTCCCGCTGCATCTGCCAGGCCGTTTCATAGGGAACCGCGTCGGTGCCGTATCCGGGGTGCACGATCCGAAGAGATTCCACCTCAGCAGATTACGCCCGAAGCGGTTCTCGTGGCATCGAGGGGAGCCCAAGATCAGCCAACACGGCATCGGCCGCTCGTCGGCCCGACACCAGTGCCCCTTGGATCGACGCGGTGTCCCGATGATCACCGGCCACCACGAGCCGGTGGGCCAGGGCTACCGGTAACCGTGGCTGGAGCGGGACTGGCATCGCCGTCAGCGCCTGCGGGATGACGTTGCGCCGCATCAGCTCCCACCACCGGGTAGACCGCCCATAGATGTGCTCCAACTGGGCGAGCACGGCCCGCTCACTGGCCTGATCTCCGGCTTCGCCGAGCACGGTGGTGGCGATCAACGAGCGATCGTCCGGGCTGTAACTCTTCGCCCGATTACTGATCACGATGCTGTTCACCACCGGACCGCGCTGATCGCCGTCCACGTGCAAGGCACTGGATCGGGTGGGGGGCTCCGGGCTGACATGCCAGAACGTGGTCAACGGTCGCATCTGAACGGCGGGCAGGTGCAACATCCGAGTCGCCGTGGTCGGATCGGTCGCGACCACCACGCAGTCGGCGGTGATCTCACCCGCCGCCGTCTGGACGCTCCCAGGCTTCACCGATTCGACCCGTACACCGAGATGCAGCCCAGTCAGCCCGGTGCTCAGCTGGTTGGGCACGGCCTGCATCCCGCGCCACGGTACGGAGGGACTGCCACGAAGGAATGAGCGCACCAGGAGCTGGGTGAAGCGATGCGAACTGGTGCCGTCTCGCTCGCCCAGAACACCGGCCAGGAAGGGTTCCAGCACTCGCTGCCGCAGAGCGCCGTCGATACCTCGCTCGGTGAAGGCCTCCCCCCAGCCGACGTCCGGTTCGGCGAGGATGTTCTCCGGCGCACGGCGGGTCGTCCGCAGCGCCCAGCGACCGAAAGCCGCCTGCTCGCGCGGGGACCCCACTCCGCCGCGGACCAGCGCACCGATCACCCGGGGCAGCATTCCAGGCGCCCGTCGGGGATCGGCCAGCGTTCGTCGGCCGTTCCCGGTGGCGACGACGATGGCCGCGGGGAAGGGCTGGAGGCGAAGCGCGGCCAGATCGAGGGTCCGCTGCACTTCCGGGTAGCCCGGATTGATCAACTGAAAGCCGCGGTCGCAGAGGAACCCGTTCACCGTGTCGGTGCGGACCCGACCGCCCACCGCCTCGGCTGCCTCCAGGACAACCACGTCCACACCGCGACGGGCCAGACGTTGAGCGCAGGCCAGCCCGGCTAGCCCGGCTCCGACTACGACCACCTCGGCGTGGGCGGCAAGCGCGGGCGCCTGCGTCGGGTTGTCTTCCATCACGTGCGACCTCCGATGCTCTCGGCCCCGTTGCGATTGATGGGAAGCATGTCAGGTCCGGAACGGTCTGGGGCAGGCGAGGTGCGGTCCTGTGGATAAAGCGGTCCGCGAACGCCCGCTGTGGATAACCAAAACGGGCGGATCGCCCTTCGGGGCAGAGTGTCGGCATGGATCTGATGCCCTTTCACGGCCCGCCCGCCGCCGCTCCGCGCGTGCCCGGGTTCATCGCTCGCACTCTCCTCGGATTCGGGACGCACGGGGAGGTGTGGCTTGCCGATGACCTGTCGAGCGGCGGCACTGTCGCCTTGAAGATCGGCCGCCGAGCACTCGACGAGCCGTCATTTGCCTCGGGCGATCCGCCGGATCGGCACCCCGAACACGAGACCGCCTTGCTCTGCCGGATCGATCATCCTCATATCGTCCGGTTGCAGCGGGTGGTGCCGCTCCCGGCCGGAGGGCTGGCGATGGTCCTTGATCTGGCCTCGGGCGGCAGCCTGGCCTCGCTGGTCGCGGCTCGGGGCCGGTTCGACCCCGGTGAGGTGAGCACCCTGCTGGTGCCGCTCGCCGACGCGCTCGGCCACCTGCACCGTCAGGGTGTGGTGCACGGTGACATCGCGCCCGGCAACGTGCTCTTCACCGGTGAAGGTCGACCACAGCTGGGTGATCTCGGCGCCGCTCGTCTCCTCGGTAGCCGGGTCGGAGAGGCTTGGGCCACACCGGGTTTCACCGATCCAGTGCTGTTGCGGCCGGGTCCGGACAACCTCGACCTGCGGGCCACAGACCTTTGGGGCTTGGCCGCGGTCGGGTGGTTCGCGCTCACTGGCCGACCTCCCGAACCAGCTTTCGAGGGCAGCCCGGTCACCGACCGCGCGCCGGCCCTGGGCGAACTGCTGGCGCAGTGCCTCACCGCTGAGCCGGCTGACCGGCCATCGCTGCAAGAACTGGCAGACCGAGCCTGGCAGGCCGCGCATCCGACGCCGGTCCGGCTGGTCAGCGGGCGTGATCCGGAGCTGGGTGAGTCGGGGTTGCCCCCGTTGTCCCATCGGGCGACCCGGAAGGTTCCGGTGGTCAGCGGCATTCCGCCCGACGATGATTCGGTAGACCACGGGTCACCGGACGCCGGTTCGTCCGGGGCTGGATCCTCGATGGGCGGGCCCGCAGCGGGCGCCCAACCTCGGGACGGCAGCGGCTCGGCGAGTTCCTGGGATCAGCCCGGTATCGCGCGGATCCGGGCCGAACGCCGGTTTCGCGGAACCGTCGCTCGGCGGCGGGCCCGAGTCATCGCGTTGGTGGCGGTCGGGACGGCGGTCGCAGCGGTCGGCGCCGCCGTCACGGTCCGTCCCCAGGCTTCGGGTGAGAGCGGGTTGCCGACGGAAGCGACGCCTGGCGTCCCGTTGTCCGTTCGAAGCGTCGGATCGGGCAACGAGTCTGCTGCCACCGATACTCCGGACGTCGGCGCGTCGGCACCGATCGGTCCGGGCGACCCACCTGCCACCGCCGATCTAGAGGCGGAACTGACCCAGGCTTTGATCGCCATCGGACGCTCGCGAGCTGCAGCGTTCGGGCACGTCTCGGCGGGCTTTCTGGCCAAGGCCGATGTCACCGGCTCCCCGGCCTACACCGAGGACGTACGGCTCGTTCAGCGACTGCGCTCGCAGGGGTATCGGCTGCAGGGAGTGCGCTATCAGGTCTCGGGAGTAGAGATTCTGCATCGCCGTGGTGACTTGGTGGACGTACGCGCGATGGTCACCACTTCGGCGCATCAGCAGGTCCGGATCCGTTCCGGGGTGCGGACGCCGGTGCCGGTGGACGGGCCGCGGGCGATCGTCTTCACGGTTGCGCCGGTTGATCTGAACATCTCCGGACCCGAGCGGTGGCGGGTTCGCAGTGTGCAGGTGTCGTCATGACCTGGCCGCCGACCTGTCTCTGGTCGTCGGCCAGGCACTGGCTGTCGAGTTCTGGCCGCGGTCCAGTCGGTCCGCGCCGGGCTGGACGTACGGCTCTATTTGGAGGTGACCCAGGAGGCCGCGGCCTCGAGCGTGGAGTGCTGGAAGGTAAAGCCGGAGTCGATCAAGCGCCTCGGTATCACCCGCTGACTACCGAGCACATCGTTGGCGAACTCGCCGACCACGAGCCGCAGCGCGAACGCCGGAACTCGCAGCAGCGAGGGCCGGTGGAGCGCGCTGGTCAGCGCCCGGATCACCTCGGCGTTCGGCGCCGGGTTGGGCGCGGTCAAGTTCACCGGGCCGGCCAACTCGGAGTCGATCAAGTACTGCAAGGCAGCGACTTCATCGGCCAGCGTGATCCAGCTCCACCACTGTTTTCCGCTGCCGAGCGGGCCGCCCAGCCCGAGCCGGGCAAGCAGCAGCAGTTGCGCGAAGGCCCCCCCGGACCGAGACATCACCAGTCCGGTCCGGGGATGCACTACTCGAATACCGGCCTCGCGAGCCGGATCCGCTTCCGCCTCCCAGGCCTGCACCAGGTCGGCCATGAAGCCATCGCCCTTGCCCGAGCTCTCAGTGAGAACCTCGTCACCGCGATATCCGTAGTAACCGATCGCTCCGCCCGACACCAGCACCCGGGGAAGCGGATCGAGCGAGGTCAAAGCCCGAACCAGGGTCCGGGTACTGAGGGTCCGCGAGTCCCGGAGGGTTCGCTTGAAGTCCTCGTTCCAGCGCTTCTCACCGACACCCGCGCCGGCGAGATGGACGGCGGCTTCGACACCGGCCAGCCCAGGGAGATCCACGCTTCCGGCGCCCGGATCCCATTCAACTTGTCCGGGGCCCTTAGGGGTGCCCCGGACAAGCTGAACGACGTCGTGCCCGGACGCGCGCAGAGCTGGGACCAGCGCGGAGCCGATCAGCCCGTGCGAGCCCGTGATCGCTATTCGCATCGGTTGCCTTCCGGAATCAGCTACTCACAAGCCAAGGTCCGCTTCGAAGGCGCCTTCCTCGAGACGCTCCTTGATGGTCATCAGGAAGCGAGCGGCGTCGGCCCCGTCCACCAGCCGGTGGTCGTACGACAACGCGAGGTAAACGATGGACCGGATCGCGATGCTCTCCGACCCGTCGCTGTCCACCACCACCGGACGCTTGACGACCACGCCGGTGCCGAGAATCGCGGTCTGCGGCAGGAAGATGATCGGAGTGTCGAAGAGCGCGCCCCGGCTGCCGGTGTTGGTGAGCGTGAACGTGCCACCACCGAGATCGTCCGGAGTGATCTTGTTGTTCCGGGTTCGGTCGGCCAGGTCCGTGATCTTGCGGGCCAGGCCGGCGATGTTGAGATCTCCGGCGCCATGGATGACCGGAACGGTCAGACCACGCTCGACGTCGACCGCGAAACCGAGGTTCTCCTCGGCGTGGTAGATCACCGACTCGTTCTCGATGCTGGCGTTCAGCTTCGGGTGCTGCTTCAGGGCCTCTACCGCAGCGAGTGCGAAGAACGGCATGAACGACAGCTTCACGCCTTCGCGAGCGAGGAAATCCTTCTTCGCCCGGTCCCGCAGCCGAGCGATTCGGGTGACATCCACCTCGACCACGGTGGTGAGCTGAGCCGAGGTCTGCAGCGACTCGACCATCCGCTTGGCGATCACCTTACGCAGCCGGGACATCTTCTCGGTCGTCCCGCGCAGTGCCGAGACAACGACCGGCTTGGCCGCCGCGCTGGGCGCGCTCGCGGCAGCGGCAGGTGCAGCGGCAGGTGCAGCCGCAGCAGGTGCCTGGGCCGGCTCCGGAACCGCCTTCGCCTTAGCAGCGTCGATGACGTCCTGCTTGCGGATCCGGCCGCCGACGCCCGTTCCCTTGACCGAAGAGAGGTCGACACCCTGCTCGGAGGCCATCCGCCGGACCAGCGGGGTGACGTAACCGGCACCGGAGTCGGACGAGCCAGTGCTGCCGTTGCGCGACGGCGCCGCCGCCGGGGCAGCAGCGCGCGGTGCAGGTGCCTGAGGCGCGGGTGCCTGCGGTGCGGGTGCCTGCGGTGCGGGTGCCTGCGGTGCGGGTGCCTGCGGAGCCGGTGCGGCCTGGGGTGCAGGAGCTGGTGCGGCCTGGGGTGCAGGAGCTGGTGCGGCCTGGGGTGCAGGAGCTGCGGGAGCGGGTGCCGCCTGGGGAGCCGGCGCTGCGGGAGCGGGTGCCTGCGTGGCCACGTCGGAACCGCCGACGATCGCCAACGCCGCTCCGACCTCAACGGTCTCGTCCTCGCCGACCAGGATCTTCCGGACGACGCCGGCTACCGGCGACGGGATCTCGGTGTCGACCTTGTCCGTCGATACCTCGAGCAGCGGCTCGTCGACGTCCACCTTGTCGCCCACCTGCTTGAGCCACCGAGTGACCGTGCCTTCGGTGACGCTCTCGCCGAGGGCCGGCATCGCGACCGTGGTGCCATCGTTCTCGGCTTCGTCACCCCCGGACGGCGCGGCCGGAGCCGGCGTGGCAGGGGCTTGCGGTGCGGGGGCCGGTGGAGCCGGGGCGGCAGCGGGCGGGGCCTGCTGCGTCGACTGTGCCGGGGCGGAATCGGGCTGATCCGCTGCCGGGGCGCCGGCGCTGCCGGATCCGTCGCCGATCAAAGCCAGTTGGGCGCCGATCTCGACGGTCTCGTCCTCGGAGACAAGGATCTGCTCGAGGACGCCGGCTATCGGCGACGGGATCTCGGTGTCGACCTTGTCGGTGGAAACCTCGAGCAGAGGCTCGTCGACCTCCACCCGGTCACCGATCTGCTTAAGCCACCGCGTAACCGTGCCCTCGGTGACGCTCTCGCCCAGCGCGGGCATCTGCACGGAGTCCGACATCTGTTCTCCGCTCTCCTTCGTCGATGGTGGCGTCAAAGCCGCCGTGGTGAGAATGGATTGCCGTTCTTCTACGCGGTCCGGACCCCAGTGTGGGGGCGGTCCGCCCGGAAGAGCGGGTCAGGCTTCAGAAAGCGGTCAGGCGTGCGAGTGAAGCGGCTTGCCGGCAAGCGCGAGGTGAGCCTCGCCCATTGCCTCGTTCTGCGTGGGATGAGCGTGCACCAACTGGGCCACTTCCTCGGGGAAGGCTTCCCAGTTGACGATCAATTGGCCTTCACCAATCAGCTCCCCGACCCGGGCGCCCACCATGTGCACGCCCACGATCGGACCCGACTTCTGTCGGACAAGCTTGACGAATCCGGCGGTAGCCAGGATCTGGCTCTTGCCGTTGCCGCCGAGGTTGTACTCGTAGGTCTGAACCTCGTCGGCACCGAAGCGCTCCTGCGCCTGGGCCTCCGTGATCCCGACCGACGCGACCTCGGGGTCGCAGTAGGTAACCCGCGGGATGCCGCTCTCGACTATCGGCGCAGGGTTCAGGCCACCGATCTCCTCGGCGACGAAGATGCCCTGGGCGAAGCCGCGATGTGCCAGCTGCAGACCGGGCACGATGTCACCGACCGCGAAGACGTTCGGCACGTTGGTCCGCAGCCGCTCATCAGTCAGCACGAAGCCGCGGTCCATCGCGATCCCGACCTCTTCGTAGCCGAAGCCGGCGGCATTCGGGCCCCGGCCGACCGCGACCAACAGCAGATCGGCGGTCAGGGTCTCGCCGGACTCCAGCGACACGGTTACCCCGTTGTCGTCCTGGGTCGCGCCGGCGAACCGGATACCGGTCTTGAAGGCGATGCCGCGCTTGCGGAACGCCCGCTCGAGAATCTTGGAAGCACCGGCGTCCTCGGCCGGAACCAACCGGGGCAGCGCCTCCACGATCGTCACTTCGGCGCCGAACGAACGCCACACGCTGGCGAACTCAACCCCGATCACGCCGCCGCCGAGCACGATCACTCGCTGCGGAACCTGATCCAGAGTCAGTGCCTGATCGCTGGTGATGATCCGGCCCCCGATCTCCAGACCGGGCAGCGAGCGGGCGTACGAGCCGGTGCCGAGGATGATGTTGCGACCCCGGTAACGCTGGCCGCCAACCTCCACCGTGTCGGCGGAGATCAAGTGACCTTCGCCCTCGACGAAGGTGATCGCGGACGAGCCGATCAACCCCTGCAGGCCCTTGTACAGTCGGCCGACAACGCCGTCCTTGTACTTATTGACCCCGGGCATGTCGATCGCCTCGAAGCTGGCCTTGACGCCGAAACGCTCACTCTCCCGAGCGGAGTCGGCGACCTCTGCGGCATGCAGCAGTGCCTTGGTCGGGATGCAGCCTCGATGCAGGCACGTTCCTCCGACCTTGTCCTTCTCGATCAGGACAACACTCAGCTTCAGCTGAGCGGCCCGGAGGGCGGCGGCATAGCCGCCACTACCGCCTCCAAGGATCACCACATCGTGGACCTGGTCGGGGCCGGATTCGGACACCTGGTGCTCCCTTGCAATTCAAACGACGACCGACGCACAGACGCCGGGTTCTGCCGACATCTTGTCACCACCGCTGCGAAGGGTCACATCGGGTACTGCTTCGCTGCGCACAGTGCCCTGCGTCACGCCCCAGTCCGGCGAAGATCTGGAGAGATCTGGACCGATCTGCAGAGATCGGGTGAAGGGCTGGAGGGGAAGTCGGGCGCTGGGTGACATCATCGGGGGAACGCGGGGCACAAGTGTCGCGTTTGATCAGAGATGTGTGAACCAGCGCGCCGGAACCGTCCACGTGGTGACCGACCGACGTAGCCGAGACACGATGAACAGGTGGAGGTGCCAGGTGAGCTGGTGGGGACGTCGGCGCTCGCCACAGACTGGCGGGCGTGCCGAGCATCGCGCCGAGGTCGGACTGGTACGGGACCACCTGGAAGATTTCGTCCGGACGCGGGTGGGCGTCGAAGCATTCATCGAGCCGGCCACGACCGTGACGCCGCCCACCGTCCTGCTGATCGCGACGACGGGGGAGTGGACCCGGCGTCGCGTCAACCAGCACCTCATCCGGGACCTGTCCGATCGGCTCTCGGTCCCGGTGTACGACGTTCAGCTCGTCGGGTACCCACAGCGAATGCGGGAGTGGAACGCTCGGGCGAAGCAGGCTGCTCGTGATCGGGAGCAGGAAGCGTGATCCTGCGGTCGGCTGAGCGGCCTCGAGGGTGAGCGTGGAGATCGAAGCTGAGCTGACGCGGTAGCTCGACGTTCGACCCAGAGGCTGCGGGTCGAACGTCGAGGCGATGCTGGGCGGTCAGGCGTTGGTAGTGAGGGGCCACTTGTCTTGCCGGGCAGCGGGGTCAGTGAGGGGCCACTTGTCTTGGTAAGACGCGCGGGGGTCAGCGAGGAGCCACTTGTCCTGGCGGGGCGCGCAGGGGTAAGTGAGGAGCCACTTGTCCTGGCGGGTCGCGCGGCGGTCGGTGAGAGGCCACTTGTCCTGGTGGGACGCGCGGCGGTCGGCGAGGGGCCACTTGTCTTGACGGGAGACGCGCGGGTCGGTGTAGGACGTTGCGACGGTGGTCTGGAGGGTCATCGAAGGCGCCTTTCGCGCGGGAGCACATCCGTGTTCCGGCGCATGACGCAGTAGAGGCTCGTGCCGCTCGACCCGAGCCGGATTGCCCCGTACACGAATGTGCAGATGGACATTTCCGGGCAGATTAGAATTTACGGACTGCTTACCCGATTGGCGAGTGCGTCAGGTCCTCACACAACGCCACCAGGGTTCGCACACCGACCCCGGTCCCACCTGCAGGGGTGTAGCCGTGCCCGGCCCCGGAGTTGAACGCCGGCCCGGCGATGTCCAGGTGTGCCCACGGAGTGGGAACCGCGTCCTCTCCCTCGCCGCGGGTAGGCACGAATTCCTTCAAGAAGAGGCCCGCGACCAGCATGCCGCCGAAGCGTTCGCCGATGTTCGCGATGTCCGCGACTCGTGAATCCATGCTCGAGCGCAGTTCCGGCGGAAGCGGCATCGGCCAGAACTGCTCGCCGGTGGCGTCTGCCACCCGGTGCACCCGGTCTCGCAGGGCGTCGTCATTCGACATGATCGCCGACGTCCGGTTGCCCAGGGCCACCATCTGGGCGCCGGTCAACGTGGCGATGTCGACGATCACGTCGGGCTTCAGTTCGCCCGCCGCCACCAGGGCGTCGGCCAGAACGAGCCGCCCTTCGGCGTCCGTGTTCAGGACTTCGACCGTGCGTCCACCGCGGATGGTAATCACGTCGGAAGGGCGCTGAGCGGTGCCGGACGGCATGTTCTCGGCGATCGCCAGCCAGCCAGTCACGCGGATCGACAGCCCCAACTCGGCGATCGCCGCGACGGCATGCAGTACCGCGGCGGCACCGGACATGTCGCTCTTCATTTCGTCCATGCCACCGGCGGGCTTGATCGACAGACCGCCGGAGTCAAAGGTGATGCCCTTGCCGACCAGGGCGACGTGCGACGTCGCCCCCGCCGGCGCGTAGTCCAGCCGGACCAGTCGCGGCGGCCGGGAGGAGCCCTGCCCGACGGCGAGGATGCCGCCGTACCCGCCCCGGCTCAACCGGCGCTCATCCAGCACCGTGACGGTCACGGGCAGGTCAGCGACGACCCGCTGGGCGTCCGCCGCGAAAGTCGCCGGATACAGGTCGAGCGGGGCAGCATTGATCAGATCACGAGTGCCGTGCACCGCCGCGGCCAGGATCTTGGCTCGCTTGACCCCGGCGCGGGCCGCGGGGGTGGCGCCGTTGGCGGAGGCCACCAGGATCGCGCTCAGTGGCGCCTTGGCCGTGTCGCCGGTCCGGTACCGGTTGTACCCGTAGGCGCCGAACAGCGCACCCTCGGCGACGGCGGTCACGGCTTCGGCATCCGCCGTCGGCAGCGCGAACACCGCTTTGGACAGGCCGGCCAGCTGCCGGGAGGCCGCACCGGCGGCACGTCGCAGCACCTCGGCCGGCACCGCCCCGCGAACCGCGCCCAGCCCGGTGAAGACGACGGATCGAGCTGAGATCCCGGTCACAGCGGGGATCCGGTGCACGGATTCCTTGGCACCGGTCGCCCCGATCGCGCTGAGCGCATTCGTCAGCTGCGTGCGGACCGCCGCCGGCAGGGCCTCTGCCCCGAGCAGGCGGGGGGTCGAGGATGTCGCCGACTTGCCAGTTGCTCCGGTGGCGATGCCCAGGACCAGCGCATCCGCGGTCAGCGTGGCGGGGTCCTTGGAGGTGAGGCTCAGCGTAGGCACAGAAATCCTTTGACGGTAGCGGGACTGCTTGCCGATGGTAGCTGCCGATCATCCAGGGCAACGGCGTGGCTCGAGGCTGCGGCGATACCTTGGGGCGTACCCGAGGAGGAAACATGTCCGATGCTCAGCAGGTGATCGATGCGCAGGCGGTCGAAGCCGATCGCCGGGGAGCACCGGCACTCCGGCGCACCCCGTTGTTCGAGCGGCACGTCGCGCTCGGCGCCAAGCTCGCCGACTTCGGCGGCTGGGAGATGCCGATCGAATACCCGTCCAGCGGTGTCTTGCGCGAACACGAGACCGTCCGAGAACGCGTCGGGGTCTTCGACGTCAGTCATCTCGGCAAGCTGGAAGTCCGTGGCCCGGGTGCTGCGGCGTTCGTGAACTCCTGCCTGACCAACGACCTCAACAAGATCGCTCCGGGGCAGGCGCAGTACACGCTGTGCTGCGACCCGGAAACCGGCGGGGTGATCGATGACCTGATCGTCTACCTGCGCTCGGACGACGACTTGCTGCTGGTCCCGAACGCGGCCAACTGTGCCGAGGTGGCACGCCGGTTGATCGCTGCCGCGCCGGCCGGGATCGAGGTCACGGATCGTCATCAGGGCTACGGGGTGATCGCCATCCAGGGAACTCGCTCCGACGAGACCCTGACTGCGCTCGGACTGCCGGCCGGTCACGATTACATGACCTTCGTGGACGTGATCTGGCAGGGCCTGCCGCTGATCGTCTGCCGGACCGGATACACCGGTGAACGCGGATACGAACTGCTGCCCGCCTGGGAGGTGACGCCGTCCCTCTGGGACCGGCTGCTCGAGGCGGCTGCGGACTGGGCCGGATTGCCGTGTGGCCTGGGCGCCCGGGACACCCTGCGGACGGAGATGGGGTACTCGCTGCACGGGCATGAACTGGGACCCGAGATCACCCCCGTGCAGGCCCGGCTGGGCTGGGCCGTCGGCTGGAAGAAGCCCGAGTTCTGGGGTCGTGAGGCGCTGCTCGCCGAGCGCGAAGCCGGTCCGAGCCGGATTGCCCGCGGGCTGGTCGCGCTCGGTCGCGGCGTCCCGCGCGCGGACATGGACGTACTCGACGGCGAGGGGCAAGTGATCGGACGGACGACGTCCGGGACCTTCTCGCCGACGCTGCGCCAGGGCATCGCGCTGGCGCTGCTCGACCCGTCAGTGGCCGACGGCACCGACGTCGTGGTCTCGGTGCGGGGGCGGGACCTGCCCTGCCGGGTGACGAAGCCGCCGTTCGTGCACGTTCAGACCCGGGAGCTCTAGCCCGTCGTCGCGGCTAGCGCGAGGAGAGCGGCGGTCGTGCCGATTTCGACCGCCGCTCCGATCACATCGCCGGTGATCCCGGCGAACCGGCTGATCGCCCGCCGGACCAGCAATGCGGTCGCGACGGCGACGGTGGCCACCGCCCAGGGCCCGGCCCACCAGTCCAAGCCGCTGGCCAGGCCGAGGAGCGAGCAGCCGACGGCGGCCGTGACGATGACCGCTGAGCAGAGGCTCACACTGACCGATCCAGCGACGGTGGCGCCGAGGCCCTCGGGCCGGGCGGCCGGGATGCCTTGTCGGCAGACGAGCGGGATCGCCACCCGGGCGGCGACCGCAACCAGCACCACGACCGCAACCGTTCGCACGGTGAACTGCGGACCGGTGCCAAACCTGGGCTGCACGGCCGCCAGCACCTGGGTGAGCGCGGCAGTTTGCAGGAGCAGGACCAGGACGACGGTAGCCAGGCCGGCCGGACCGGTATCGCCGCGGCGCATCACGGCCAGGGCCTTGTCCCGGTCGTACGAGGCGGCCAGGCCGTCAGCGGTATCGGCCAGGCCGTCGAGGTGCAGCCCTCGAGTGGTGAGCGCGAACATCCCGACCACGAGGACGGCGGTCAGACCGGACCAGAGGCCAAGGACGATGGCGAGCCAGGCGGCGGCCGCTGCGGCCGTTCCAGGAATCAGGCCGACCAGCGGCGCGAGTGCCATCGCCTGACCCGGTACCGGCGGCGCCACCGAATCCGGGGCCGGCACCCGGGTGGCTGTCAGCGTGCCGACTGCCAGCCGGAACGCGTCACGCATCCGGCGCCGTGCTGTCCGTCTCGCCGTCCGGGCGCTCGTCCAGGTCTTCCAGGTTGTTCAGGTCTTCGGGTTCTTCCAGCTCGGAGATTTCGTCGAGATCGCCGTCCGCGTTCTCGATCGCCCGGCCGAGAGCGGTCTCCAGCAGGGTGAGCCCGAGGAGCGCCGCCGTCCCGTCCTCGACCGGTAGGCCCAACCGAGTCAGCGGGGTGAGCCGCAGTTCGGTCAGCACCCGGTCGTGCAGCCCGCGATGGCCGGCGTCGCACGCCTGCCACCAACTGCGAGACGCCCGGCCGACCCGATGGGCCAGCAGCGCGCAGGCTGCCGCCCCCGGGCCGTCCAGCAAGGCCGGCGTCCGGCGGGAGGCGGCCTGCAACAGCAGAGCGGTGCCGGCCGCCAGGGCCGGGCTGTCGAGCAACTCCAGCAACTGTTCAGGCTGGTTGCGGATGCCACGCACGTGTCGCAACCCGTCGCGGATCGCGGCGATCCGCTCCACCCATTCCTGGTCGGTCGTCCGGTCGGCGGTCGGCCAACCGGTCGCCTCCAGCGGGTCGATGTCCAGCAAGTGCGCCGCCAGCACCTGCCAGGCGACCTCGTCCCGGTCTCCGGGAGCGATGCTGACCAGCAGCACGTCGGTAGCTTCGTCAACCGCCTGGTCCGCCGCCGCGACCCCCCACTCGATCGCCTCGGAGACGGACTTCGGGGCGTCGAAGGGCCGGATCACCAGCTGGGCGTTCGCCTGGGGGCCAATCGGGGGCCGAGACAACCAGAGCTGATCCGCTCGCCGAGGTTGCGGGTTCCCGGCCACGCGCCCCCACCAGTCGGCGAGTTCGCTCAACCGGTCCACGGCCGGGCTCTGCCCGGCGCGCAGTTCTCGGTGAGCTCGCCGAGAATTGTAGGCTGCGGCACCCGGCATCTCGACCTCGGCACCGATTGCTGCCAAATCACGTTCCTGCACGACGCACATCATTGCGGTCCGGCGGCGACGCTGGTGACCCGACCACCGGTGAGCCGCGATTCAGCCGCCGATCCAGCCACCGGAACGGCCGGTCGCGGCGTCAGCTCAGGTCTCGGTCGGGACGTCGGCGGAGGTCAACAGGCGACCGGCGACCACGACGAGCACCTGCTCGCTCTCGTCCGCCAACCGCCGGTTCAAGCGGCCCAGCTCGTCCCGGAACAACCGGCCCGCCGACGTTCCCGGTACCACGGACAACCCGACCTCGTCCGAGACCGCGACCAGCGGACCGCGGCGGGCCCGCCACGCCCGAACCAGCGCATCGGTCTCGGCCGCCACCCGGTCCCGCCAGCCTTCCTGGTCCGACCAGGCCCCGGCCCGGTCGAGAACTCCAGTCAGCCAGGTACCGACAGAATCCAGCAGGATCGGCTGCTCGACCTTCGCCAGCAGGGCCGCGACCTGGTGCGTCTCTTCCGTCCGCCACCAGCCCGGACGGCGCTCGCGGTGCCGTCGCACGCGCTGCGCCCACTCCGCATCGGGGCCGGTCCGCAAGTCCACCACCGGGCCGGTGGCGGTGTAGAGCACCTCCGGCTCGGCGGCCAGCAGATCTTCGGCCACGGCGGATTTCCCCGACGCCGAACCGCCGAGCACCAGGGTCCGGCCGGCGGGGCTCGGTGCCGTCAGAGCGTCCGCGATCCCGGGTTCGGTGTTACCCGATGACAGCTGGGTGCCGTCCGGCGGCGCCTGCGCCCGCCAGTGCCGCAGACAGGCCACCAACCGGTCGGCCGATCCCTGGCGGTGACCGAGCCCGACGAGCAGGCAGGCAGTCCGGTCGTGAACCGCACCGATCGCCCGTAACCGGCTCAGAGCCAAGGCGCACTCGATCAGGTCCGGCCCGTCCCGCAGCTCATCCGGATCGGCGTCCGGGGCGGGACCGAGAATCACCATGCCCAGTTCGACGCCCGCCAGGTCAGCGACGGTGGCTTCCGGCAGTCGCCCGGCCTGGGGAGCCCACAACACCGGCGGATCGCCGTCCGGGTGGATCAAGAGCGAGATCGGCGAGTCCGCCGCTGCCAGCGCTCGAACCACCAGCCCCGGCAATTCCAGCCGGTCGCCGCCCTGCAGCTGATGATCGGTCCCGTTCGGTCCGTGCAGGACGCCGTCAATGTCCACCCGGTACCGGCCGCCGAGTTGCAGTTCGGCCGGCCGCCGGGGCGCGCGCCCGCCGCGCCGGTTCAGCCCGGTGAAGGATCCAGGCGGAGCGAGACAGACCGATCGGCAGGTGGCGCAGGGGCAGCCCGGTACCGGGAATCCGGCGGCCGGACCGGTTCCGGCCAGCAGCAGGTCCATCAAGTCTCCCCGCAGTTGTCGATCGAGGTCCGCACGCTGACGCGCTCGGGCAGGTTTACCTACCGGTCTGGTGGTGCAGCGCTTACGGTAGGCGGGTGAACTCCTGGACCTGGCGGTACGAAGCAGCAGACGGCTCGACGATGAATGGCCCCGACCTGCCGAACACCGGTTTCCCCAGCCAAGCGGACGCCGAGACCTGGGTCGGAGAGACGTGGCACGAGCTTCTCGCCACCGGCGTTGAGCAGGTGTACCTGCTCAACGGCGACGAGACGGTCTACGGCCCGATGAGCTTGCGCCCGCTGGAATAGCGCTCGCGGTCAGCTCGGCCGGGAGGCCGGCGAGTTCCGGGCGGTCTTCGCCGGGTCGCGGACGACCCCGTCGCCGAGCGCCTCGTCGATCCGGGCGAGCAGTTCCGGCTCCAGCCGAACCCCGGCCGCGGCCACGTTCTCCTTGACCTGTTCCGGTCGGGAAGCGCCGATGATCGCCGCCGCGACGTTGTCGTTCTGCAGTACCCACGCGACTCCGAGCTGAGCCAGGCTGAGCCCGGCGTCCTCCGCGATCGGCTTCAGTGCCTGCACCCGGGTGAGGACGTCGTCGTTCATGAACCGGGCGATGAAGTTCGCTCCGCCCTTCTCGTCCGTGGCTCGTGAGCCCTTGGGCGGCGCCTGGCCGGGCAGGTACTTGCCGGTCAGCACGCCCTGCGCCAACGGCGAGAAGACGACCTGGGAGAGCCCGAGTTCCTTGCTGGCCGGGATCACTTCGGCCTCGATCACGCGCCACAGCATCGAGTACTGCGGCTGGTTCGACACCAGGTGCACGCCCAGGTCAGCGGCCAGGGCGTGGGCCGCGCGAATCTGCTCGGCGGTCCATTCGCTGACGCCGATGTACAGCGCCTTGCCGGCCCGGACGACGTCCGCGAACGCCTGCATGGTCTCTTCCAGCGGCGTCTCGGAGTCGTACCGGTGTGCCTGATACAGATCGACGTAGTCAGTGCGTAGCCGCCGGAGCGAACCGTTGATCGACTCCAGGATGTGCTTTCGGGACAGGCCACAGTCGTTCGGCCCGGCCGGCCCGGTCGGCCAGTAGACCTTGGTGAAGATCTCCAGGCTTTCCCGGCGCTGGCCGTCGAGCGCCGCGCCCAGTACCTCTTCGGCCACCGTGTTCGCGTAGACGTCGGCGGTGTCGAACGACGTGATCCCGGCGTCCAAGGCTGCCCGCACGCACGCGGTGGCGACGTCGTTCTCGACCTGCGAGCCGTGAGTCAGCCAGTTGCCGTACGTCAGTTCGCTGATCTTGAGGCCGCTGTGGCCAAGGTACCGATAATCCATAGCTGGACCCTATGCCTGCCAGATCGCCGACGCTCATCCGGCCGAACTGGTTCCGGCCGAATTGCATCCGGCGTGCTGGATCCGGCGTGCACGACGGTCAGGACGGCGGGTACTGGCCCCGCTCGACCTGCGGCTTGGGCATCCGCATCCGGCGCAGCTGAAGTGCCCGCATTACCCCGTAGGCGCCGCTCCCGGCCGTGCCCTTGTCACCGAACTTGGCCTGCGTCACTCGCTTGAGCCGGCGGCTCAGCAGGAACGAGTCCACCGCGATCGCGATCACCATCAGGTAGAGCAGGATCAGCGAGAGCACCCGAGCCTGTTCGACGCCGATGAACCCGATCGCGAGCGAGACCAGCGCAACCGGCATGAAGAACTCGCCGAGGTTGCGACGGGCATCCACGTAGTCGCGGACGAACTTGCGCACCGGGCCCTTGTCTCGGCTCGGCAGTGCCCGCTCGTCGCCGTTGGCCAGGGCGACCCGGCCGCGGATCCGCGCCTCGCGCGCGGCGGTGCGGCGCTCGTTGCGCTGGATCTTGCGCTCGGCGCGGGTGGCGCCTCTGGGCGGCGGTGGGGCACCGACGACCGGGCGGCGGTTGCGCAGCTCGGCCTCCCGGCGGGTCGGCGTGGCGCGCCCTTTGCCGCCTTCCTTCACCCGCTCGGACGTGGCGTTGCGAGCGGCCGGAGTGCTGGCTGGCGGGGCTGAGGTCTTGTCGCGTCCGAACACCAGACCAGCCTACGGCCTGCACGGCTCTCCGCTGGGACGGGTTGTGGTGCACACTGTCCGTATTCGTTCCATAACCCTCCGGGGAGGTCGGAATGCCGGTCATGCAGCGACGGGCCCAGGACACGCGCTCTGCGCTGCTCCAGTCGGCCCGGGAAGTTTTTGCCGACGTGGGCTACACCGAGGCCAATGTCGCCGAGGTGGTGTCTCGGGCTGGATCCAGTGTTGGCAGCATGTATCACCACTTCGGTGGCAAAGCCGATCTGTTCCTGGCCCTGCACGATGGGTACCAGGCCAGGCAGGAAGCCCGGGCGGACGCCGCCGTCCGGGACGCGGTAGGGACGGGGGAGCGGAACCCGGTTCGGGTATTCGCCGCCGGCGCCCGGGCGTTCATGCAAGGTGCCTGGGAGGAACGTGACCTGGCCCGGCTTTTCCTGGCCGGGGATGCGCCCCCCGGTTTCGACTCGGTGATGCGGGCCGGCTTCGGTGACTGGGTCCGGCGTAGCGGAGCCGTGCTGCGCGGGCGGGACGGGGAACACCTGAACCAGGCGTACCCGCTGGTGTTGACGACGGTGATCGCCGCCGGGACCCGGGAGGTCACCCAGCAGTCGGACGAGCGCGCGGCGATGCTGTTCGCCGAGGACATTCTCTCCCTGCTCGACCGGTTCGCCGAGTCCTAAGGAACCCGATCGAGGGTTAGAGCGGCGATCCGCGCCCGGTGCTGGACGGCGTCGCCGTAGGTCTGCTCCAGACGGCGGGCGCGCTTGAAGAAGAAGTGCGTCTCGTGCTCCCAGGTGTAGCCGATCCCGCCGTGGTACTGGATCATCCGTGCGGTGGCGAGCCGGGCGACGTCGCTGGCCTTGGCCTTCGCCACCGAGACGGCGAGCGCCGCGTCCGGCAGCTGAGCGTCCAGCGCATGCGCCGCGTACCAACCGGCGTGCTCGGCCATCGTCAGCCCGACGAGCAGGTCGGCCAGCTGATGCTTGAGCGCCTGGAACGACCCGATCGGCTTGCCGAATTGCTCCCGGGTGCGCAGATAGTCGACTGTCCGGGTGAGTGCCGCCCGGGCGATCCCGACCAGGTCGTTGGCGGCCAGCACGGTCGCCCGGGACACCAGGTCGGCCACTGTCGCCGGGTCTCCACCCGGCAGCCGCTCCGCCTCGACCCCGGTCAGGGTGAGCGTCGACGTCCGGGTGGTGGCGTCCAGGGTCGGGGTCCGGGTGCTGGTCACCCCGGTCGAGGCCGGGTCCACCAGCCAGAGCCCGACCTCGGCGGTCGCGTCGTCGGCTTCGGCGGCGACCACGATGCGATCCGCCAGATGCGCGTACTCGACCTGCCCGATCTCGCCGGTGAGCTTGCCTTCAGCGGTTTGCCCGGCGGCTTTGACGCTGTCCCCGGGCCGGTCCCAGGCAGCCGAGGGGCGGAGCAGAGCGACCGCCAGACGGATCCGCCCTTCGGCGAGCCCGGGCAGCCAGGTGGCCTGCTGCTCGGCCGAACCGGCCCTCCGGATCGCCTCGCCGCCGATCATGCTTGCCGCGACCGGACCAGGGACGACGCCCGCCCCGAGGCAGCGTGTGATCACCGCGGCCTCGAGTAAGCCCAGCCCGAGCCCGCCGTACTCCTGTGGAATCAGGACCGCGGGCCAGCCCTGATCGGCGATCCGCGCCCAGAGCCCGGCCGGCACACCATCGGACTGCGGGGAATCGACGACGGTACGGACGACGTCCAGGGGAGAGTGGGCGGCAATCAGGTCGCGGACGGCCGACTGCAGACCCAGTTGCTCCTCGTCGAGCGCGAACTCCATGAGCGCCTCCTTCCTGTTGGCGGTTTGGCGGTTGGTCAGCGGGGCAGGCCGAGCAGCTGCTCGGCGACAATGTTGCGTTGGACCTCTGAACTGCCGCCCCAGATGGTCTCCGAGCGGGACCAGAGGAAGGCGCGCTGCAACCCGTACCGGGCGGCGTCGACGTCGTCGCCGGTCAGCTGGTGATCGGCCCCGGCCACCTCGGTGAACAGGTCACCGAGGTCCTGGTGGGTCTGGCTCCACTGGAGCTTGGTCAGGGACGATGTCGCGCCCAGCTCCCGGCCCTGCTCCACCTGAGTCAGGACATGCAGAGAATGCAGCCGCAGCGATTCCAGTTCGATGTGGAGCTGGGCGATGCGCTGCCGGATCGAGGGGTCCTCGATCGCCGGCCGGCCACCCCGCTCGGTCCGGCGGGCCAACGAGATCACCTCGTCCAGCTCCCGGCGGAAGGCCGTGTACTGGCCGATCGCTGACGACCCGCGCTCGAACGAGAGCAACAGCATCGCCACCTTCCAGCCTTCGCCCGGAGGACCGAGCACGGAGTCGACCGGCACTCGGGCATCGGTGAAGAACACCTCGCCGAAGTCCAGCGAGCCGCTGAGCTGGCGCAGCGGGCGCACCTCAATGCCCGGCGAGTGCAGATCGATCAACAGCATCGACAAGCCCTGATGCTTGCGCTCGCCCGGGTGGGTGCGGACCAGGGCGAACATCCGGTCGGCGTGCAAGGCGTTCGACGTCCAGATCTTCTGCCCGTTGACGACGTAGTGGTCACCGTCGCGCACGCCGCGAGTCCGGACGGCGGCCAGGTCGCTGCCCGCGTCCGGCTCGGAGAAGCCCTGGCACCAGATCACTTCGTTGCGCAGCAGCGGCCCGATGATCTCGCGTTTCTGGGCCTCGGTGCCGATCGCCATCACGGTCGGCGCGAGAAAGGTCAGGCCCAGGGTGTTCACCGTGAGCGGTGCACCGGCTCGGGCCAGCTCCTCGTCGTGGATCGCCTTCTGGGCCGGCGTGCCACCCCGGCCGCCGAACTCGGTTGGCCAATCGATTCCGGAGAAGCCGGCGGCCGCCTTCGCCGCCTCCCAGTCGCGCCGCCGGTCGAAGCTCTGGTCGGGGTCCTGCCTGGACCAGTATCCGAAGGTCCGCCACTGCGGCGGCACGCTGTCCGCGAGCCAGGCGCGTAGTTCGGCGCGGAACTGCTCGTCCGCCTCGGAGTAGGTCAGGTCCATCGCCAAGCCCTCCCGGTCGCCCCTGATGGCGGCCCTTCGCCGTGCCTCGATACCGTCACCGTATGACCGCCGCGACTGACCCGCATTCGGCAAAACCGCCAGTTCTTGGCTCCGACGTCGACCGTTTGCGGGAGCGTATCCACGAACTGGTCCCGCAGCTTCGAACCGATCTGGAAGATCTGGTGCGGATTCCGAGCGTGTCCTCGCCGGCCTTCGATCAGGCGCACGTCCAGGCGAGCGCCGACGCGGTGGCCGACCTGTTGCGGGCTGCGGGTCTGGACGACGTCCAGCAGTTGCGGGTGGACGTCGAGGGCCGTTCCAGTGCCCCGGCCGTCGTCGCTCGTCGTCCGGGTCCGGAGGGTGCGCCGACGGTGTTGCTCTACGCCCACCACGACGTCCAACCGCCGGGCGCGGAGGCAGACTGGGACACCCCGGTGTTCGAGCCCACCGAGCGTGACGGCCGGCTCTACGGGCGGGGCGCCGCCGACGACAAGGCTGGGGTGATGGTGCACATCGCCGCGCTGCGGGCGCTCGGCGACGAGCTCGGGGTCGGCCTCGTGGTCTTCGTCGAGGGCGAGGAGGAGATCGGTTCACCGATGTTCGGCGCGTTCCTCGCCGAGTATCACGAACTGCTCGCCGCCGACGTGATCGTGGTCGCCGACTCGGTGAACTGGAAGGTCGGCGTCCCGGCGCTGACGACCAGCCTGCGCGGGCTGGTGGACGGAACGATCACCGTGCGCACCCTGGACCATGCGGTGCATTCGGGGATGTTCGGCGGTCCGGTGCCGGACGCGATGCTGGCCACTGTCCGATTGCTGGATTCGTTCTGGGACGCGAACGGCGACCTCGCGGTGGCCGGGCTGGTGGCCGGTGAGGCCGAGGCGCTGGACTACCCGGAGGCGGATCTGCGGGCGGACTCCGGCGTGCTCGACGGCGTCCAGTTGATCGGTACCGGGAGCCTGACCTCGCGGTTGTGGACCAAACCGGCGTTGACCATCATCGGGATCGACGCGACCAGCGTGGCTGCGGCGTCCAACACACTGCTGCCCGAGGTGCGGGTGAAGTTCGCGCTCCGGATCGCCCCCGGCCAGGACCCGGTTGCCGCTTCCAAGGCGCTGCGTCGGCACGCCGAGTTGAATGCCCCGTTCGGGGCCAGGGTGGAGGTCACCGAGGGCGAGACCGGCCACGCGTTCGCCGCCGATGTCGAGGGACCGGTCTACCGGACCGCCCGCTGGGCCTTGGAGCAGGCTTGGGGGACGGCGCCGGTGCAGATCGGAATCGGCGGATCGATTCCGTTCATCGCGGACCTACTGGCCGCTTACCCGGCGGCGACAGTCCTGGTCACCGGCGTGGAGGACCCGGACAGCCGAGCTCACGGCGCGAACGAGTCACTGCACCTGGGCGAGTTCGAGCGGGCCTGCCTGGCCGAGACCCTGCTCCTCAAAGCCCTCGGCTGAGGCCCGGAAGAGCTCGGGATTTGGGGAAGGTCCGGCCGAGGGTCCTGAGCCGGATCTTCCCCAATCCGGCGAACCTCAGGCGACGGTGAGATCGAGGTCAATCGTGAACGGGACCGAGAGTTTGAGGCGATCGTGGTGGATCCCGGTCAGCGCATAGGTGGACGTCGCTGGATCGAGTTCGTAGACGTAGACGACGGGTTTGCCGTCCTTCGTCTCGATCCTCCAGTAGTGCTCGATCCCCGACTGGGCATACAGCTGCGGCTTGCGCTCGCGGTCAAGTATTTCGGACGCGGGTGAGACAACCTCGATCGCCAGAAGGACGGCCTCAGCCGGAAACCAGGTTGCCTCGTCGTCGAGGAAGGCGGCGTCGATCAGGGCGACATCCGGTTCCGGTCGCTGCCGGGTGTTGAGCACGACCGACATCTCGCGGACGGCTTCCAGGCCCTCGGGCGCAGCCTGGCTCAGGCCGGCGTGCAGGCGAGAAACCAGCTTCATGTGAAGCAATTTCTGCGGACTCACCAGAATCAGACCCCCGTCGATCAACTCCGTGTGCGGGGGCAATCCTGGCAGATGGTCCAGATCGTCAGCGGTGAAGCCACCCTCAGGTCGTAGCCAGTCCGGCACTGGTTCAACGCTCATGCGTACCTCCACCTGACCCGTCACCGTTCTGGCGCAAATGCCAGAACGCCACTAGACCTCCGTCAAAGTCTAATAGACCTCGGTCAACGTCGGAGTGACCACATTCAGGGTCCGGCTCCGTCGTTTCCGCGACCGCCTATGGTTTCCGGTCAGCCGGGGAGGGCGAGCATCTGGTCCAGGGCGACCCGGGCCCAGTGCGCGACGTCCGGGTCCACCACGATCCGGTTGACGACCCGGCCGGCCGCCAGGCTCTCCAGGCTCCAGACCAGGTGCGGCAGATCGATCCGGTTCATCGTGGAGCAGAAGCAGACATTCCGTTCCAGGAAGGTGATCTGCTGCTCGGGGTGCTGGTTCGCCAGCCGGCGGACCAGGTTCAGCTCGGTTCCGATCGCCCAGGAGCTGCCCGCCGGAGCGGCTTCCACCGTGCGGATGATGAACTCGGTGGATCCGACCAGGTCGGCGCTGTTCACCACCTCGTGTCGGCACTCGGGGTGAACCAGAACCTGGACCCCGGGCACGCGCTCGCGCACCGCGTTCACGTTGGCTTCGGTGAACCGACCGTGCACCGAGCAGTGCCCACGCCAGAGGATCATTCGGGCATCGCGCAACTGCTGCTCGGTGAGCCCACCCATCGGCTTGTGCGGGTCGTAGATCACACACTCGCCCAGGGCGATGCCGAGCTGCAGGACAGCGGTGTTCCGCCCGAGGTGCTGATCCGGCAGGAAGAGCACCTTGCCCCGGCCGGTCGGTCGCTGCTCGAAGGCCCAATCCAAGGCGGTACGGGCGTTGGACGACGTGCAGACCGTCCCACCGTGCCGTCCGGTGAAGGCTTTGATCGCGGCGGACGAGTTCATGTACGTGACCGGGACGACCTCCTCCGCCACGCCGGCCTCGACCAGGGTGTCCCAGCACTCCTCGACCTGGGCGATCGCTGCCATGTCCGCCATCGAGCAGCCGGCCGCCAGGTCCGGCAGCACGACCTGCTGGTGTGTGGCGGTCAGGATGTCGGCGCTCTCGGCCATGAAGTGGACGCCGCAGAACACGATGTACTCGGCGTCCGGGCGGTTGGCGGCGTCCCGGGCGAGCTTGAACGAATCCCCGGTGACGTCGGCGAACTCGATCACCTCGTCGCGCTGATAGTGGTGACCAAGGACGAACGCCCGGCTGCCGAGGGCTTCGCGCGCCGCGCGGGCCCGGGACACCAGGTCCGGGTCGGACGGCGCGGGCAGATCACCTGGGCATTCGACACCGCGCTCGCTGCGTAGGTCCTGGCCTCGGCCGAGCAGCAGCAGTGCGCTCGGTGTGGCAGCCGGCTCAGCGAAACCGCCGGGCCCGGGAGCCGATAGTCCGGCCGACGAATCAGCCGAGGTGCTGCTCTTGATCATCGTGGGCGGCCTCGTGGTCATTCACGGATTGTCACACGGCATGATGGCGGCCGTGCACGTGCTTATTGCTCCGGACAGCTTCGACGGAACTCTCACCGCAGCGGAGGCGGCCGACGCGATCGCCTCGGGCTGGCGACGCCACGCTCCCGGGGATGACCTGGACCTCTGCCCGCTCTCGGACGGTGGTCCGGGCTTCGTCGATGCGGTCCACGCAGGCCTCGGTGGCCGCTTGATTCCGGTCGAGGTGCCCGGCCCACTGGGGGAGCCCGCTCTGGGCGTGATCCTGCTCACGGACCACCCCGATGCCGGCTCGCAGACACACCCGAACGGGCCGACCGGGTATCTCGAATCCGCCCAGGTGTGCGGGTTGGCTCTGGTGCCGGTCCAGGAGCGCGACGTCGGCCGAAGTAGCAGTTTCGGTCTGGGCGTGTTGATCGCGGCGGCGCTGACGGCCGGCGCTCGGCGGCTGGTGATCGGCCTCGGTGGGGTGGCGACCAATGACGGTGGAGCGGGCCTGCTGGCCGGCCTCGCCCAGGCGCTTGATGTCCCGGGTGCGGACGAACTCGTCGCCGCTCTGGCCGGCGGTGGGGAATCGTTGCGCGGCGTCACCGCCGATCAGGTGGTCGCTCTCGGCCGGCTCCGGGAACGCCTGGCGGAGATCGACGTGGTGGCGGCCAGCGACCTCGACGTCACCCTGCTCGGCTTCAAAGGCACCAGCTCGTTGTATGCCGCGCAGAAGGGGGCAACCGCGGAACAAGCACAGGAACTTGACCTGGCGATCAGCGATTTCGCCCGAGCTGCCCTGGAAGTGACCGGTCTGCCGCAGCGCCTGGTAGCCGAACCAGGATCCGGCGCCGCCGGCGGTCTCGGCTTCGGGTTGTCCCTGCTCGGTGCCCGTCGCGAACCGGGTGCCAGCGCCGTGGCCGAGGCGGTCGGGCTGCCGGCTCGGCTGAAGCGGGTCGACGTCGTGATCACCGGCGAGGGCACCCTCGACTGGCAGTCGCTGCGCGGCAAGGTGGTCACCGCGGTCGCGAAGCTGGCTCAAGAGGTAGCCGTGCCGACCGTCGCGGTCGCCGGTCAGGTGCTGGTCGGGCGGCGAGAATTGCTCACCGTTGGGGTGGAGTCGGCCTACCCGGTGGCCCGGACGGCAGCCGAGATCACCCGCTCGCTGGCCGAGCCGGCCGCCCGGCTCGCGGACCGCGCCGAACGGGTAGCTCGTACCTGGTCGCCACGGTCCAATCCGGCCTGACGTACCCTGGGTGGAGTGCGGCAATGAGGTGGATGCGGTAACCGGGAATTACCCGAGACCGCCCACCGCTAGCTCCACTGCACACCGCGTGCTCGCACAACACCGTGCGGCACGCCCCACAGACTGGCCGACCTGACCGTTCGGACGAGCAGGAGATGCACCTATGACCGTCAACGACCAGAGCGTCACTGAGCAGAGCGTCGTCACCGCCGGTGAGGCGAACACGCACGCCGTGCAGCTCACGGACGTCGCCGCCCTCAAGGTGAAGAGCCTGCTGGAGCAGGAAGGGCGGGACGACCTCCGACTCCGGATCGCCGTCCAGCCCGGTGGCTGTTCCGGCCTCGTGTACCAGTTGTACTTCGACGAGCGTTCGCTCGACGGCGACCTGGTCCGTGACTTCGACGGCGTGGGCGTCGTCGTCGACCGGATGAGCGCTCCGTACCTGGAGGGCGCCTCGATCGACTACGCCGACACGATTGAGAAGCAGGGTTTCACCATTGACAACCCGAACGCCGGTGGCAGTTGCGCCTGCGGTGACAGCTTCCACTGATCTGCGGATACTCAGGCCGTGCCCCTTGCTTCAAGGGGCACGGCCTGAGCCGGTTTGCCGGTAGGGTTTCGCGACGTGCGTATCGCCGTAACAGGGTCCATTGCGACCGATCATTTGATGACTTTCGACGGCCTGTTCGCGGACAGCCTGCTCAAGGAGCAGCTGGAGAAGGTCTCGCTCTCCTTTCTCGTGAACGACCTGCAGATCCGCCGTGGTGGGGTGGCTCCGAATATCGTCTTCGGGCTGGCAAACCTCGGGCTACGGCCGCTGCTGGTCGGGGCGGCCGGGGTGGACTTCGCCGAGTACCGGTCCTGGCTGGAGCGGCACGGAGTGGACTGCTCCGGAGTTCGGATCTCCGAGCTGCAGCACACCGCCCGGTTCGTCTGCACCACCGATGCCGACCACGCCCAGATCGCCTCGTTCTACCCGGGTGCGATGTCCGAGGCGCGAGAGATCGAACTCGGCCCGCTCGGCGCCGTCGAACCCCTTGATCTGGTCCTGATCGGGGCGAACGACCCCGAGGGGATGCTGCGTCATACCGAGGAGTGCCGCAGCCGGGGCATTCCCTTCGCGGCCGACCCGTCGCAGCAGCTCGCCTGGTCCGACGGAGCGATGATCCGGCAGTACATCGACGGTGCGAAATACCTGTTCAGCAATGACTATGAAGCCGGTCTGATCGAGCAGAAGTCCGGCTGGACGCACGACGAGGTGCTGGAGCACGTCGGCATGCGCATCACCACGCACGGTGAAAAGGGCGTGTTCATCGACGGGCGGGGGATCGAGCAGCAGCACGTCCCGGTCGTGCCGGCGACGAAGCTGTTGGACCCCACCGGCGTTGGCGACGGCTTCCGGGCCGGTTTCCTGGCCGGCATCGCCTGGGGCCTCACTCCGCAGCGCAGCGCCCAGATCGGTTGCACGCTGGCCACCTTGGTGATCGAGACCGTGGGCACCCAGGAGTACGAACTCGGTCAGGTCGGTTTCCTTGATCGGCTCGGTACCGTCTACGGCGACTCGGCCGCTGCCGAGGTCGAACCGCACCTGAGGGCCTTCCGCCCGTGATGTCGGCGTAGGCGTGTCTCTCCATTTCTCGTCCGGTCACCCGTCGTCGTGATCACCGACCCGTTGGAGCCGATCGCCAGCAGGTATGCCTTCGACCTGAGCGTTGCCGTGCCGGGGGAAGACCTGATCGGAGTCGGCGCCGACCTCGAACCGGGGACCCTGCTGTCCGGCTATCGCGCCGGGGTCTTCCCGATGGGTCTGGGACGGCATGGTCGCGGGCCGCTCGGTTGGTGGTCGCCGGATCCGCGCGGGATCCTGCCGATCGACGGGCTGAAAATCAGCCGATCGCTGCGCCGCTCCGCGGCCGGATTCGAGATCCGGATCGACACCGCGTTCGATGACGTCGTCACGGCCTGCGCGGATTCCCGGCGGCCCGGACGCTGGATCACCCCACGGATCGCCGAGGGGTATCGCCGGCTGCACGACCTGGGCTGGGCCCACTCGGTGGAGTGCTGGAGAGAGGATCGCCTGGTCGGCGGGCTCTACGGGGTCGGGATCGGCGGGCTGTTCGCCGGCGAGTCGATGTTCCACCGGGAGACCGACGCGTCAAAGGTGGCGCTGGTCGCGCTGGTCGGAATCCTGGCCGAGGACGGCGACACCCGGCGCCTGCTCGACGTCCAGTGGCGCACCGAGCACCTGGCCTCGCTCGGGGTCGTAGAGATCAGCCGAGACGACTACCGGCGTCGGCTGGAGGCGGCCCTGGCCGCGCCCCGGCCAAAGCAGCTGGAAACCCGATAATTTACCCCTCTGCCTCGAGGAACGCTCGAACTCGTTGCACCGCACCGGGGAGCGCCGCGCAGAAGGCCGCTACCTCAGCCTCGCCCACGCCCGGTGGCAGTCCGACCCGAAGATTTCCCTGCGTCAGCACCCCCATCGCCGCCAGTACATGGCTCGGCTGGAGGGTGGACGCCGTGCAGGCGGATCCCGAGCCGACCGCGAATCCGGCCCGGTCCAGTTCGTCGACGATCGCCTCGCCGTCCACATAGAGACAGGAAAACGTGACGACGTGCGGCAACCGGTGATCGGGGTCGCCGACCACCTCGGTGTCGGGGATCTCAGCGGCCACCGCGCGGATTCGGGCGGTCAGCGCGCGCAGCCGAGCGTCGCTGCGCTCGGCATCGGCGAGCACCGCCTGCACGCTGACCGCGGCGGCCAGTGCCGCCGGAACCGACGGTGTGCCCGGCACCCGCTCGGTGCCGTCGTCGCCCGGCGCGGCCGACGTCCACCGGGTGTTCGCACCCACCGCGAGCAGTCCCAGCCCGCCTGGAGCGCCCCAGGACCGAGGATCGGCCACCAGGAGATCCCAGCCGCTCGGCGTGGGTTGCCGGCCGGCCGAGGCAGCGAGGTCAACCAGGAGCGGGACCGCAGCGGCCCGGGCTGCCGCAGCCACCTCGGTGACCGGCTGAACGGTCCCGACCTCACCGTTGGCACTCTGCAAGCACGCGAGCGCGACGCCGGGGGAGCGCAGCGACTCGGTGAAGGCCTCGGCGTCCACCCGCCCCAGCCGGTCCACGCCGATCGGTACCGCGCCCTGCCCGGCGGCCTGCAGCACCGCGGAGTGCTCGACGGCGGAGAGCACCACCCGGTCTCCGGTCCGATGCCTGGCCTTCAGCGTTCCCAGGACGGCTGCGTGCACGGCCTCGACATGCGACCCGGTGAAGATCAGCTCCTCGGTGCGGGTGCCGAGCGCCGCCGCGAGCGCCTCCCGGGCGCCGTCCAGCAACAATCGAGCGCGACGACCTTCAGCGTGCAATCGGCGTGGATCGGCCCATCCTTCGTCGAGCGCCGCGATCAGCGCCTCTCGCCCGGCCGGGTGCGGCGGAGTCACCGTGGCGGCGTCCAGATAGATCCGAGAATCACGGCGCTGAGCTGCGCCGGTACCGGTGGGGAAGGAGGTCACCGGACCAGTCTCTCGCGCCATGGCGGATCGCGGGCCGACCCATCGCAGGCGGTTCCCAGGCAACCCGCTACGCTGCTCTCCAGCGAGAAATCAAGACTGGTACCAGGCAAGAAGAGCACTCGTCCAACCAGGAAAAAGCACTCGGCGGCCAGGTCAAACTGAGCACCGGGTCGAGACCGTGGGAAGGCCGCCGTTGCGTTCGCACGAGGGGTTCCAACTGGCGCGTGGGCGCGCCCGAGCAGTGACCGTGATTCTGTCCGGCGCTGCCGTTCTGTCGTTGTCCGGTTGCAGCGATTCGATCAAGACGGGCTGGTTGCCCTCGGATGCGGGCACCACCAACCAGACCGGGCGGATCATTAATCTGTGGAACGGTTCCTGGATCGCCGCCCTGCTGGTCGGGGTGCTGGTCTGGGGTCTGGTGATCTGGGTGATGGTGGCGTACCGCCGTCGCAGCACCGACACGCACATGCCGGCCCAGATCCGCTACCACCTGCCACTCGAGATCATGTACACGATCATCCCGTTGATGATGGTTGGTGTGCTCTTCGGCTACACCTACCGGGACCAGACCGAGCTGATCTCCACGGACACCAAGCCGGACCTGACCATCGGTGTCGTCGGCAAGCAGTGGTCGTGGGACTTCAACTACCTGAACGACGACGCGTACGAAACCGGTGTGCAGGGTGAGCTGACGGGCAAGCCGGGCGTGGAGTCCGAGATTCCCACGCTCTACCTGCCGGTCAACGAGCTGGTGCAGTTCAACCTCACCGCGCGCGACGTCATCCACTCGTTCTGGATTCCGGCGTTCCTGATGAAGATGGACACCATCCCCGGCATCGAGAACAAGTTCCAGGTCGAGCCGCGGAAGATCGGCGACTACAAGGGCAAATGTGCCGAGCTGTGCGGCGAGTTCCACTCCGAGATGCTCTTCAACGTCAAGGTGGTCTCGCGGGCGGACTATGACGCGCACATCGCCGATCTCAAGGCGCGCGGCCAGTCTGGCTCGCTGCCGACGGAGCTCGGGCGCAGCGACATGACGCCGAAGAGTGGCTCCGAGGAGTCGGGGGACAGCAACGCGAATCCAGGGAACGGCGGGTAGTCATGACAGCCACCATTAGCAGTCGCGAAGTGCCGGCGGTCCCCAGAGTCGTTCCGGTTCGCAAGGGCGCCACCGCGGTCAAGTGGTTCACCACCACCGACCACAAGGTGATCGGCAACCTCTACCTGATCAGCTCCTTCGGCTTCTTCCTCATCGCGGGCCTGATGGCGCTGCTGATCCGGGCCGAGCTGATCAGCCCGGGGCTGCAGATCGTCAGCACGAAAGAGGAGTACAACCAGCTCTTCACGATGCACGGCACGATCATGCTGTTGCTGTTCGCGACCCCCCTGTTCGCCGGGTTCGCGAACGCGATCATGCCGCTGCAGATCGGCGCGCCGGACGTCGCCTTCCCGCGGCTGAACATGCTGTCCTACTGGCTGTACCTGTTCGGTGGCCTGATCGTGCTGGCCGGCTTCCTCACCCCGGCCGGTGCCGCGTCGTTCGGCTGGTTCGCCTACGCCCCACTCTCGAACGCCGTGTTCTCCCCGGGGCTGGGCGGTGACCTGTGGGTCTTCGGGCTGGCGATGGCCGGGTTCGGCACCATCCTCGGTGGCGTCAACTTCATCACCACGATCATCTGCATGCGTGCCCCCGGCATGACCATGTTCCGGATGCCGCTGTTCACCTGGAACGTGCTGATCACCAGCGTGCTGGTGCTGATGGCCTTCCCGCCGCTGGCCGCCGCGCTGCTCGCGCTCGGTGCCGATCGCCGTTTCGGGGCACAGGTTTTCGACCCGCAGAACGGCGGGGCGATGCTGTGGCAGCACCTGTTCTGGTTCTTCGGGCACCCCGAGGTCTACATCATCGCGCTGCCGTTCTTCGGCATCATCAGTGAGATCCTGCCGGTCTTCAGCCGCAAGCCGATCTTCGGCTACAAGGGCCTGGTGTTCGC
>DATINJ010000270.1:0-32571 GCA_035474375.1 Kineosporiaceae bacterium
ACCGATTTCGGCGGATCACCAGGAGTTCGATACTCCCGCCGGCCACCACAGACGCCGTTATCGACCTTCGTTTCGGTGGATGCCGCGAGTACGGGCTGAGCATCCGCCGAGCATCGATCGCGAACGTGAGGCAACCCGGCCGGCAAACGGGCGAAGCCCGGCACCTGGGTGCCGGGCTTCGCTTGTCGAGAAAATGCTCAGCTTCCGCCGGTGAGCTTCTCCCGCAGTGCCGCCAGCGCCTCGTCGGTGGCCAGCGTGCCCTCGGCGGGTGCAGCCTCCTCGGAGGAGTAGCTCGAGCTGGAGGACGACGCGGCGGCGTCGCCACCACCGGTCGCGATGGCCTCGGCCTCGGCGGCCTTGGCCTCCTCGATCTGCTTGCGGTGGGCTTCCCACTTCTGGTGGGCCTCCGCGTACTGCGCTTCCCACGCTTCCCGCTGCGTCTCGAAGCCCTCGAGCCAGTCGTTCGTCTCGGGGTCGAAGCCCTCCGGGTACTTGTAGTTGCCGGCCTCGTCGTACTCGGCCGCCATCCCGTACAGCGCGGGGTCGAAGGTCTCGGCACCGGCACCGGAGCCGGCCTCGTTGGCCTGCTTCAGCGACAGCGAGATCCGCCGACGCTCCAGGTCGATGTCGATCACCTTGACGAAGATCGGGTCGTTGACCTGAACGACCTGCTCCGGGATCTCCACGTGGCGCTCGGCCAGCTCGGAGATGTGCACCAGACCCTCGATGCCCTCGTCCACCCGGACGAACGCACCGAACGGCACCAGCTTGGTGACCTTACCGGGCACGACCTGCCCGATCGCGTGCGTGCGGGCGAACTGCTGCCACGGGTCTTCCTGGGTGGCCTTGAGCGACAGCGAGACGCGCTCACGGTCCATGTCAACGTCGAGAACCTCGACGGTGACCTCCTGGCCGACCTCGACAACCTCACCCGGGTGATCGATGTGCTTCCAGGACAACTCGGACACGTGCACCAGACCGTCGACACCGCCGAGGTCGACGAAGGCGCCGAAGTTGACGATGGACGAGACCACACCGGAGCGGACCTGGCCCTTCTGCAGGGTCTGCAGGAAGGTCTGGCGCACCTCCGACTGGGTCTGCTCGAGCCAGGCCCGCCGCGACAGCACGACGTTGTTCCGGTTCTTGTCCAGTTCGATGATCTTGGCTTCGATCTGCTTGCCGACGTACGGCTGCAGGTCGCGCACTCGGCGCATCTCGACCAGCGACGCGGGCAGGAAGCCGCGGAGGCCGATGTCGAGGATCAGGCCGCCCTTGACGACCTCGATCACCGTACCGGTGACGATGCCGTCCTCTTCCTTGATCTTCTCGATGGTGCCCCACGCGCGCTCGTACTGCGCACGCTTCTTCGAGAGGATCAGACGCCCCTCCTTGTCCTCCTTCTGGAGAACCAGGGCTTCGATCTCATCGCCGACGGTGACGACCTCGTTGGGGTCGACATCGTGCTTGATCGAGAGCTCACGGGAGGGGATGACACCCTCGGTCTTGTAGCCGATGTCGAGCAGCACTTCATCGCGGTCGACCTTGACGATCGTTCCGGAGACGATGTCGCCGTCGTTGAAATACTTGATCGTCTCGTCAATGGCTGCGAGGAAGTCCTCTTCGCTACCAATGTCGTTGATCGCAACCTGCGGTGTCGTGCGCGCCTTCTCGGCCGTGCTGGCGGTCATTTAGAGGGGACTCCGATGCGGACTGGAAATAGGTGGGGTATGGGCGTCGGCGCACCCGGTGGTCGATGACATGAGCACGCAGCCCGGCGACCCCGAGTCGGTGACATACCCCCCGCAGGGCGTCCTGCCATTCGGATCAAGGACGAACACACTCCGCGCTTAGCTCAACACGCAAGCCAACTCTAGGTACAACCCTAGATGCGCCACCCATACCCTAGCCTGCGTGACAATCGAGGGTCAAAGATGACGGGCGCATTTCCTGACCCGCGGCACCACCCGGACCAGCGTACGGCCGGCTATCGCCCGGCTGGAGCGAGCGAGAGCGTCCGCGGCAACCGGTCCTGGTGGGACGCCGAGGCCCCGATCTACCGGGCTGAGCACGTCGATCACCTGGCCGGTCGGCTGGTCTGGGGCCCCGAGGGCCTGGACGAGGAGCAGGCCGGGCTGCTCGGTGAACTCGCCGGCCGATCGATCGTCGAACTGGGTGCCGGCGCCGGTGACTGCACCGCCTGGCTGGTGCGAGCCGGTGCCCAGGCGGTCGCTACCGATCTGTCCGCAGCGATGCTTCGGCTCGCGCCGAACCCGGTCCCGCCCCGGATCCAGTGCGATGCCCGGCGGTTGCCGTTCGCCGACCGGTCGTTCGACATCGCCTTCAGCGCCTACGGTGCGGTGCCGTTCATCGGCGACCCGGAGCGGCTGTTCGCCGAGGTCGCTCGAGTGCTGCGACCCGGCGGACGGTGGGTCTTCTCCATCACACACCCGATCCGCTGGGCCTTCCCGGACGATCCCGGTCCCGGCGGGCTGCAGGTCACCCGGTCCTACTTCGACCGAACCCCGTACGTGGAGACCGCCGTCGACGGAGCGGTGGCCTACGCCGAGCACCACCGCACCGTCGGCGACCGGATCCGGTCTCTGGTCGGCGCCGGGTTCACCGTGCTCGACCTGGTGGAACCGGAGTGGCCGGCCACGCTGGAGAAGCCCTGGGGAGCCTGGAGCCCGCTACGTGGCCGGCTGATTCCCGGTACCGCGATCTTCGTCTGCATGCTCGCCGGGGGCGCGGATCCGGGCACCAGACGGCCGGCCTGAGAGCCTGTTTTGGAAGTCCCCGTCGTCGCGAGGACGTGCCCGGTGGGCCGCAGTAGACGGGGACTTCCAAAACAGGCTCTGAGCACCCCCGAACACCGAAACGGTCGGCCCGAACAGCTCAGGCCGACCGTTTCGAGAACTGCGGGAACTGTCAGATCTTCTGCTTGTGCGCAGCCGAGACCTTGCCCTCGTCGTCCTCTTCGTCCTTCCAGGTGGCCGGCTTCCGCGACGAGAGCAGCACCAGCGCCAGCCCGACCAGCAGCAGGATCAGGCCGAGGACCCAGCCGCCGATCGGCCCGATCTGCTTGACGAACCGCAGACCGGACGCGGCTTCGGCGTACTTGTCGACGTTGGTCTGCACGGTCTTGTCCGTGTAGGTGATGGTGCCCTGAATCAGCGGAGCCTGCTTGCCGTTGTAGACCAGGCGCTGGTTAACCGTCTCGCTGCCCTTGATGATCGCCCCGCTGCGCGGCTCGACCCAGAGCGTGCGGACGGTGGAATACACCCGGTCGGCCTTGACCGCGGCCTGGTCGGGCAACTGCATCAGGCTGCCGGGGACCTCTACCTGAGCGATCACGACATCCGTGATCGGCTGCACGAAGCGGTACGTCTCCAAGCCCTTGATGGTTTCCGTGCCGTCGTACTTGGCGGTTGCCGACTTCTTCACGTTGACGTCCCAGAAGGGGTAATTCTTCTTCTCGGTCTCAAACGGGAACTTGAACAGCAGACCCTCGTGCCGGATCGGCTCGCCCTGCGGGTCGGTCGGGGTGGTGGCGAGATAGTCGCCGCAGCAATTGTTCGCCAGCCCGGTCTTTCCGCTGAACGAACCACCCTCGACGTAGGCGCTGAGCAAGCCGTTGCGCTGCTGGGCCACCTGGGTCTGGAAGGCCAGTCGATAGAAGGCGTTGTCGCCGTCCGCCTTAGTGGCGTCCGGACGGATTTCGCCGGTCACCTTCCGGGTGACAGTGACGTCCTGATTCTCCAGGACCCGAATTCCACCGTCATTTTCGTCCTGGGCCAACAAGACGGTGATCCCGGAACCCTGAGCCTCGATGAGCTGGTCGGGATTGGCGGGGGCCTTGGCGATCCGCGGATAGACGTATGACGGCAGCGCGATAGCCAATCCAAGTAGGGCTACACCGAGCCCAACGAGCACGAGGCCGACGATCTTCCGCATGTAGAGCTCCGAAGGTTTGAGACGTGACGACCAGGGTGAGATTGGCAACTCAGCTAGCGGACGACTACCGCAAGTGATGTGGCGTCCGGCACACTACCAGCCAGTAGACCACGAATCATGATCCATGCGGAGTCACTTCGCGTGACCTTTTCCGTGAGTCTTGCGATCGGTGCACACTAAGCGTTGCGCCCGTCGTGCAGGTCTCTTTCGGGTATCAATCGGCACGTGAACTCATAAAGGAGGACGTCGGGGTGACGGAAGGACTCAAGGCCGTGCCGCAGGGGGACGTTGCTCAACCAGCGGCCGGGTCGATCACGACCGACCAGAAGGATTCGGTCGGACCGGCGGACCCGTTGCTGCTCCTGCCCGAATCCCTGGTGCGCGCCGTCCGGAACCGGCGCGCCGCCTGGTCGAGAGTCGACACGATCGCGACCTGGCTGATCGCCGCTCACCTGCTTCTGCTATGGGTGATCGTGAGCCGGGGCTCGTTCTACATCGACGACCTGCGGGCCCAGGGCTATGCCCTGCACCAACCGTTCTGGGATTTCGTGATGGGCTCCAACGGCACCCACTTCGCCCCGATACCGCGCACCCTGGACTGGCTCCAGTCCCGGTATCTGCCGCTTCAGCACGGGCCTGCGGTCGCGGTCACGCTTGCGGTGCGCGTGCTGCTGGCGGTCGGTTTCTGGCGAGTGCTACGCCGGCAGTTCGGCCCCCGCCTGACCACCCTGATTCCGCTCGGCATCCTGTTGCTGACCCCCGCGCTGATCCCGGCGACCACGTACTACCGGCAGTCGATCACGATCCTGGCCTGCACGGCCGCCATCATCTGGGCCCTCGACGCCCACCTGCGGTGGGTGCTCTACCGGCACCGAGTGGACCTGGTGGTCCTGTTCGTCGTCACCGCGATCGGTCTGGGCTGCTACGAGAAGGCCGCCGCGATCCCGGTGCTCCTGCTGGCCGCCACGCTGACCATCTTCGTCGGTGGCGACCAGGAGCCCGGCCACCCGCAGCGCGCCAGCCAGGCCCGCGCTGGAGTCCTCGCAGCACTGGTCTCCGCCGCGGTGGTGCTGGTCTTCTGGCTGATCTACCGGTCGGGGCCGTACGACCAGGGCCCAGACTCCCTGCCGTCCTCGTTCGACGTCCTGCACCTGGCCGGCGACACCGTCACCAAGACGGTGATTCCCCTGCTGCTCGGCGGGCCGTTCCACTGGAGTTACGCCTTCGGGGTGCCTTTCGCCGGGGTGCCCCAGCTGAGCGGGACGGCCGTGGCCTTCAGCCTGCTGATCGTCCTGGTCGGGCTGGCGGCGGCGCTGTGGCGCAACCCGGACCGGACCGGCCGGGCGCTGGCCCTGCTGATCGCCTGGATCCTGCCGTCGGTGGCGATCGTGGCGGCCGGTCGGTTCCACAGCGTGGGTCTGGGGCTGGCCACCACCACCCGGCTCTGGGCCGACCTGGTGCCCGGCTTCCTGCTCGCCGGAGCGCTGGCGGCACTCCCCTGGCGAGTCGGCGTGCACGCGCGGACCTCGCCGGGCAGGACCCCGAGCCCGGCGGCAGAGCGAAACCCCGGCGATGCCAACCCGGTCGAGGTCACCGTGCCCGCGCTGGCCTGCGGGTTGGTGCTGATCCTGGTGCTGGGTGGCTCGGTGTTCAGTTCGCTGACCTACACCTCGAAGTGGTGGGACAACCCCACCGGGCAGTGGATCTCGAATGCCCGGTTGTCGCTGTCGGAGGCCGAGCTGTACCCCCGCACCCTGGCGACCCCATTGCCGGAGACGGTGATGCCGGGCTGGATTGCCTGGACGTTCCCGAGCGATGCCCCGCTGCTGGAGTTGCTCCGGCCGGACGTGCGCTTCCACGACGGCGATGCTGACGCAAAAATGATGAATCAGTTCGGACTGCGCTCGGGTTACGTTCCGAATATTCTGACTCAAACCAAGCCCGCGAAGCTCTGCGTCACCAAGCTGCCGGCCGCGGAAGCTCCGGTCACGGTTGAGCTGCCGACCGCACCGGCATATGTCCCGGGCGCCCAGATCGACATCGGGCTCCTGGTCACCCAACCAACGAAGATCGAGGTGTTAGCGACGACTCCCAGCGGCGCGGTGGTCGCCCCGGAACGCTACTCGAACGATGAACTGGTGCCGGGCCCCCACAATCTACGACTACCTGCGCCCTACCTTCAGGCGATCAAGAGCGTCACGCTCCGGGCCCACACCACGATCGATAGCTGCATCACCTACGTGCGCATCTGGGCCCCGGCATCATGACCGCAATCGAAGCCAAGGCCAGTGCCCCCCCGGTCGACCCGGCCGACACCGGGGCGAGCACCACCCTGGAGAACGAGCATTCCGGGCGCCCCCGACACGATCTTCCCGAGCTTGAGGCTTTCCGCGGCCTGGCCGCCGTCATGGTGCTGTTCACCCACGTCGGCTTCGACTCCGGAGCCGGCGTACTCAGTGCCTGGGCGGGCTGGCTGTCCAGGCTCGACTTCGGGGTGACGCTGTTCTTCCTGCTCTCCGGGTTCCTGCTGTTCCGCCCGTACGTCCAGCACGCCTACGGGCGACGACCAGCGGTTTCGGCGCGCAGCTACCTGCGGCGTCGCTACGTCCGGATCTACCCGGCACTGATCGTGGTGTTGATCTTCGACTATTTCATCTCCCCGGGCGCCCGCGAAGCCAGCATCTCCGAGTGGCTTTACACGCTGCTGATGATCCAGAACTACACGATGGACTTCCTCAACCACATCCCTGGCATGGTGCAGGGCTGGAGCCTCTGCGTGGAGGTGTCCTTCTACCTCCTCCTGCCGTTGATCGCCCCGGTGGTCCTGGGTACCGGCACGGCCGCGGCCCATGCCTCGGCCCGGGCCCGCGCCGCCCGGGAGCAGCGACAGGCCCGGACCCCGGCAGAGATCCGGCAGGCGGCGCTGGAATTGAGCCGCCGGCGGCTCCCCTACCGGATCCTCGGCAGCCGGGACTGGCGAGCCGAACTGCCGGCCATGCGGCCAGGGCTTCTGCTGGCGGGGATGGTGCTGATCGCGATCGCCTGGCGGTTGATCTTCCTGGTGTACGCCGGCGGGCAGAACCGGCAGAACCTCTGGCTTCCGGGCTTCTTTGACTGGTTCGCCGCCGGGATGGCCCTGGCCTGGCTGCGCGAGCGGGACCGCGAGGTGCCCAAGCCGATCCGCGACATCGCCAGTTCGACCGGCGCCTGCTGGTCCCTTGCGCTCGCCGGCTACTGGTTGACCACCACCAAGCTGGCCGGACCGTTCGGGCTGGAAGCGGCGGCCACGATGAGCGAGGCGTTGCTGAAGCACTTCGGCTACCTGGTGATCGCCACCCTGATCATGCTGCCGGTGGTCCTCGGCGATCCCGCCGCCTCGTGGCGGCGAGTCGCCTGCACCCCGTTCTTCGCCTGGTTGGGGCAAATCAGCTTCGGCATCTTCCTCTGGCATCCGATGCTGATGGCAGCTATTCGCCGGATGCTCCGACTGGCCCCGCTGACCGGTGGCGGGTTCTGGGTGACCTTGATCTTGACCCTGATCGCCAGCTCAGTGGCCGCGACGTTGTCCTGGCGACTGATTGAGCAGCCACTCCAGCGCCGCTGGCGCAACGGCTTCCGCCACCGCCGGCCGACCGACGCACCGCCCTTCCGCTGGCCGGTACTTCGCCGGAAGGCCACCAGCACGAGCTAGCTCGTGTTTCATAAGTCCCCGCCTACTGCGGCGACTTAAGAAACACGAGCTAGGACCCTTGGCGGGCGGCTCGCCAGTCCCTGACCCGAGCCAACAGGGACCGGCGACCCCCAGCCTGGGTCGGCACCAACCGAGAGGCGCGAGCCAGCCAGCCGGCGCCGGCCGCGTCCAGCCGGACCACCAGGCAGGCCACCAGGACCAGGGCGGAAGCCACGCTCACGGTCGCCGCGATGCCTGGTGTGTCGGCATTTCGGCTGGCCGCCGCGCTGATCCCGGCCAGCAGGCCGGACCCGGCCACCAGGACCCGCATCGCCGCCCGGCGCCGGGCCGCGATCAGCACGCCGATCCCGGCGGCGACCGCGAAGAAGCCGCCGAGCAGCAACATCCCAGCGATTCCGAGCATGCTGTCGAGGGGACCGGATGGCGACTCGCGCAGCCGGACCAGCGCTCTGTCCGGTTCCGGAACCGTCTCCGGTATCGGCTCCAGGGCGGTCCCCAGTGTCGCGGCCGCCGCCAGCGCGGCCGCCTGCCCGGAAATGACGACCGAGCGCTGCCGACGCCGCAGGCGCAGATCCGTCGAGGCGACGCCGGCCAGCAGGAGCACCAGCAGCAAGCCGACCGCGAGCGCGATTCGGTACGAGTTGCCCGGGGTGAACCGCAGGTCGATGGCACCGCCTGGACCGGCCGGCACGATCCAGCCCTGCTGCCAGCCGTCCAGCCGGACCGAGACCAGCTTCTGCCCGGCCAGCGTCGCCTGCCAACCCGGGTTCGCGTTCTCGTGCACCATCAGCACCTGGTCCACGGGCGAGGCTTGGACCAGCACTTTCCGGTGCTCGGAGCTCATCTCGGTCACCGAAACCGGCGCGGTGGTGAGCGGTGGCACCGGAGTGACCGCATCCGTCCGGTGCAGGACAAGCTGCTCGGGTTCCAGCAGGGTGGTGGCGTACAGCGAGATCCGGACCGGACCGGCGGGCAGGCTCTGGGCTGCCTCGCCGCACGGCACCACATCCATCGGGCGGCGGTGCACGACGTCGTCCACCGTGCCGGACAGCCGGGTGCTGATGATCCGGTCGTTGATCGTCAGCGGGGTGCCGGTACCGCACTTGGTGCGGATCGGGTGCCCACCGGCGAAGGGCAGTTCGAACTCTTCCGCACCCGGGATCACAATCTCGCTGGCCCCGATCGGCAGCACCACCGAATAGCCGCTGGCCCGGTCCAGCGACTGCAGTGCTTGGACGCCGGTCACCTTGATCTGGACCTGCTTGGTCTCGACCGGATCGAAGTTCACCCAGCCGTCGGCGTCCGGGGTCACGGTCTGGGTCAACCCGCCGGCGATGACCTGCACGCTGGACGGCCGGGATGCGGCCAGCCAGGGATCCACCTGCCACCGCAACCGTTGGATCCAGCGGGGCTTCGGCCAGGACAGGGTGAGGCTCGGCTGGGCATCAGCGACGGCGGCGATCCACCCGGTGCCGGTGTCACCGTCGATGACGGCCCCCGGTCGCAGCGCCGGGTCGCCGGCCAGCCGGGACGACGCGGTGGCCACCATCGCCTTTGTGCGCTGCAGGAGGGCGTCTGCCTCCGGAGTGGCCCGGACCCGGGCCGTCGCCTGGACCTGGTAGTCGGCCGGCGCCGGCAGGGTCACCAGTCGGTCCAGGTTGGTGTCTTCGCTCTGCTTCAGCAATCGGGAAGAGCATTTTGCCTTGGCGTCGTCGAAGACGCAGTCATCCACCCCGTCGCGGGCGTTCTGCAGGGCGATCGTCTCGGGTGCGACCGGGGTTGCGGTCGTGCCACCGGTTCCGGGCTTGGCCGCGACCACCGGGGGCAGCACCAGATCGCGCCGTACGGTGATCCCCGGCAGCGCGAGCTCACCGATCGACACCGCGGCGAACTCCTCCCCGGCCTGGACCCGGGTGATGGTCAGCCGAATCCGACGGGTCGCCCCTCCGGGTACCGAGACCTGCTGCGTACTGGCGAAGTCGCTACGGATGTCGGTGGTCTCCGCGCCGGTGTCGGTGGTGATCCGGACCTGCGACAGCTTTGCCCCTGAGGTGGTCGTGGTGAGGCCGATCGTGGCCGGGAGCGTGACCGGCTGCGGGAACCTCACCTCCAGCCACTGGTTCACCGAGAAGATGGACGACGTCCAGGCGGATTGCGGGTCGCCGTCGACGGCGTGCCACGGATCGGTCGAGGTACTGGCCTGGCTGGAGCCGACCACCTCGCTGACGCCCTGGTACTGCGCGGTGACTTGAGGGGCGGTGAACGGCAACCAGTCGTGGACCCGGCGTTCCTGCCGGAACGGCTCGGTTGCGGTCAACGGGTGCGAGTAGATGTCGCGGACCTGGCTGAAGATGGCCTCGCGGCGCTGGATCGAGTCGGTGATCACCAGCGGCGCTCGGCTGGCTGGGGTGGCCAGCGCGCCCGCGTCCGGATCGCCGTCCAGCACCACCGGCCGGGCGTTGAGCTGACCGGCTTCGGCCAGGGTGAGCAGGCTTTCCGGGCCACCGGCCACCCGGAGGGTGTCCGCGGCCGGTGCCACGTCCACCAATCGGGCCGGGGCGTTGACCTGCCAGATCTCGATCTGGGGCAGCGGGATATCGAGCCCGTCGTCAGCGACGGTGAAGATGTTCCGGGTGCCCTGCAGGTACGGGCCGAAGTGGGCCACCGGTTCCAGTCCCGGCGAGTCCGCCAGCGCCGCACGAACCGTGACCGGCAGCGGTGGCGAGCCGTCCTGGAACGATCTCTGCAGATCGGCACGCAGCAGCACGCGGGAAATACCGGCGCGGGCGAGGAACTCCGCCAGTCCGGCGGATCCGCGGCCGGTCTCCAGCTGTTCCTCGATCGTGTTCAGCATCCGGATGTTGCCCGCTGAGGACAGCGGGACGACAGACCGGGTCGCCCATTTGGTCTGGGCCAGGGCCTGGAACGGTTCATCGTGCGGATCGCCCCAGAAGCTGGTGGCGAACGGGGAGCCGGGCACGATCAGGGTTCGCGCGCCGTCGTCGTTCTGCTTCAGCCAGGTCGCGGCCTGACTCCAGGCGTCCGGCACCTTCGAGTAGCTGCCGCTGGCCGGCAGCAGACCGACCAGGGCCGGCGCAGCGGAGCCGACCAGCGCGCAGGCCACCACGAACCGCAGGGCCTTGGTACCGGCCGGGAATTTCGGCAAGCCCGGCACACTGATCGCCGGCAACCGGACCTTCACCAGGGCGTGCGCCAGGGCCAGGGTCAGCGGTACCCGAAGGACGACGTCGAACTTGTGGGTGTTGCGCATCGCCGCGCCGCCGGCGTCCAACCAGGCCTGGATCGAGGGAGCCCATGGCGCGGTGAGCGTGCCGACGTGCCCGGCGGTCAGCAGCACCAAGCCGGCCACGCTGGCGCCGATCAGGAACCGCCGGTTCGGGGTGTCCCGGCGCAGCATGCCCAACACCGCGACGGTGATCATCAACCAGCTGAGCAGGATGCCGATCGGCGACGACAGCACCGACCAGCCCGCCAGCCAGATCGGTTGCGCGAGCTTGAACCAGGCCACCCATTGGGTGGTGCCCCGGAACGCGCCGGGCAGCGTCGCTTTCGAGGTGGTGGCTGCCGCGTTCTCGATCCAGTCCAGGAACGGCGGGCTGTAGCGGCCGAGCAAGAGCAGCGGCACCAGCCACCAGAGCACCCCGGCCGCCGCGGCCAGCGCCCACCACCGGCTCAGCGAGCGCTTGAGTGGGCCGCTTTCGCGAGTGAACAGCCACCAGATCGGCAGCGGCAACACCGCCCCGACGGCGACCGCGTTCACCCCACCGCAGAAGGCGATCGCCAGGCCGGAGCGGGCCGCGGCACTCATCTGTCGGCCAGGTCGAACCTTGATCAACGGCAGCAGCACCCACGGAGCCATCGCCATCGGCCAGACCTCGACGCTGACCGCACCGAGCTCAGTGATCATCCGCGAGCTGAGGGCGAAGGTCAGCGCGGCGATGATCTGCGTCGGATGATCACCGACGCCGAAGCGCTGGCACAGTCGGTACATCCCATGAAAGGCGACCAGCAGCACCAGCGCCCACCAGGCCCGCTGGATCACCCACGCGGGCAGGCCGATCAGGTGCCCGACGGCGAAGAACGGGCCCATCGGCAGGAAATAGCCGTAGGCCTGGTTCTGCAGCTGGCCGGAGTCGCCGAGCGGTTCCCACAGATGTGCGGCCCGGAGCAGGAAGTTCACCGGGTCGATGCTCAAGTCGGCCTTGGTGTCCGGGGCGATCAGGCCTGGCTTCTGGACGAAGGCCAGGACCACGAGCGCGACGCTGACCGCGAACAGGTGCAATCGCCGCGGTCCCCGACCGTTCGCCGAGGGCGGCGTCGCGTCGTCCGGTGCGGGCGCCGCTGAGGCGGCCGCGTTCGCGCCGGTCGGTGGTTGGACGATCGTCGTCACGGGCGGCGCCGCAGCACGATCACGACGTTCCAGCAGGCCGCCTCGCGGATCCCTGGCACCTTCGCCACCCACGTCGCCCACTGCGGGTGGTAGCGCGGCCGGATGTCGAGCAGTTCGGCGGCACCGGCCCGCTCCCGGTCTTTCGCCCAGCGGATCATCCGACCGGCGGAGACGGCGAACAGCGAGCTGCCGAAGTCGTTCTTCGGCCGGTGGCCGTGGCGGACCGCGTATCGATCGGCGGCCCGCTTGCCGCCGAGGTAGTGCCAGGGAGCCGTCTCATGCCCACCGTGCGGTGACAACCACGTGGTCCACGACAACCAGACCAGACCACCGGGACGGACCACGCGCAGCATCTCGGAGGCCATCCGTTCGGCGTCCGGCACGTGCTCCAGCACGTTGCTGGACATGCACACGTCCAGCGAACCGTCGGCAAGCGGCAGCTGGAGACCGGACGCCCGCAGGAACCCCTCCGGTGCGTCTCCTCGAGCGCTCAGCTCCCCGACGTCCGGGTCGATGCCCGCATACCGGGCACCGGCGTCGCGGAAACCGTCGGCGAAATATCCCGGTCCGCCTCCGACGTCCATGATCCGCGCGCCGGACAAATCCGCATACCGACCGACCTCACGCACAGTGTCGGCGGCCAGCAACGAATAGAAGTGATTCGGGTCACTCTGTTCCACTGTGAAGGCTCGGAACAGGGCAACGCTCCGCGCAAGACTGCCCTGCGGAGGCAGCACAAGACTACGGAGCGGGACGGCTGGGCTCTGATTCAGTGACATGAGCTAAAAGGCTACCGGCTGGTAGCGCTTACCCCCCTCCACGCCGTAGCGTTCTCTCGTCGTGACGCACACCACGTCAGATCGCAACCCTACGGCAGGACCGGGAGACCTTGAATGCAGACCAGGCCGCTGCGCATCGCCGTCCTGAACTGGCGTGACACCACCCACCCCGAAGGCGGTGGATCCGAGCGCTACATCGAGCGAATCGCCTCCGATTTGGTGGCCGACGGCTGCCAGGTGGAGGTGCTGTGCTCGCGGCACGCCGGGGTTCCGCGTCGGCTTCGCCGAGACGGAGTCCTGTTCCGGCACGCCGGCGGGCGCTGGACGGTGTACCTGCGGGCTCTCGGGACGCTGTTGCGCGAACGACTCTCCGGGCAAGGGCCGGACGTCGTGGTCGACGTGCACAACGGCATCCCGTTCTTCGCCCGGCTGGTGGCCGGTTGCCCGGTCGTGGTGCTGGTCCACCACGTGCACCGGGAGCAGTGGCATGTGGTCTTCTCCAGGCTGCTCGCCTCGTTCGGCTGGTGGATGGAGTCGTGGGTCTCGCCGCGGGTGCACCGCGGCTGCCAGTACGTCGCCGTCTCCGAGGTGACCCGGAGTGAACTGGTCGCGCTCGGCGTCCAGGAATCGGCGATCGCCGTGGTGCACAACGGCACCCTGCCGGTGGCCGACGATCAGCCGGAGCGCGATCCCGCCCCGAGCCTGGTGGTGCTCGGACGGCTGGTTCCGCACAAGCGAGTGGAACACGCGATCGCGACTCTGGCTGCGCTCGGACCCGAGTTCCCCGGGCTCCACCTCCGGGTGATCGGTGAGGGCTGGTGGCGGGCCGAACTGGAGGCGGAGGCGGCTCGGGTCGGCGTCGCCGACCAGGTCACCTTCACCGGCTTCATCGACGAGGGCACCAAGGAAGAGCTGCTCGCCCGGTCCTGGCTGATGCTGGCACCCTCGGTCAAGGAAGGCTGGGGGCTGATGGTGGTCGAGGCCGCCGCACACGGCATCCCGTCGATCGCCTACCGCAGCGCGGGTGGGCTGGCCGAGTCGATCCATCATGACCAGACCGGGGTGCTCGTCGACGACCTGCCCCAGTTGATCGGCACCACCCGGCAGTTGCTGCTGGACCACGGGCGCCGCACCCAACTCGGTGACGCCGCCCGTGATCACGTCGCCGGGTTCAGCTGGCGTACCGCCTCGACCTCGATGCATCTGTTGCTGCGCCGGGCCGCCAACCGGCTGCCGGCCACCTCGGTGATCGACCCGACCGCTGCGCCGAAGCAGCTGGCCACCCTGGACCGCCCGGCAGATCAGCCGAACGAGACAGACCAGCAGAGCCCGGCAGACCAGCAGAGCCCGGCAGACCACTCCCTGGTCATCGACCTGCGCGAGCCCAAGCGGTCAGCCCCGGCCGAGCACGACTGAACCTGACCGCAGAAAGGGCGCCTGATCACGATGATCAGGCGCCCTTTCTGCTGTCGAACCGTCTTCGGTAATGCCTAGCGGTCGTGCTCAGCGGTCGCCGTACTGCACATCACCAGGCACCTGGTTCACTACCGGGGCCGAGTCAGAGCCGGTCGGTGCCATATTCGTGATCTGGACAGCCGCGAGCACTGCTGCAGAACCTCCGATAAGGGCCGCCACGACGGGTGCGAGCACCGCCAGAGTGATGCCGCCGCGGTCATTGCGAAGCGCCTTCATCATGTCTCCTGGTTGCAGGATGGATCGCTTGGGTCAGAGCTACTCGGCAGTACGATAGCAGTCAGTGACCATGTCGTCTGCCCCATCGGGACAATTCCGAGTCTCAGTTAACCCCAATGTGACGACGAAATCGGCAGCTGCGCAAATTGATCGCCGAACGTGACCTGGGAGCGGAGAACCGCTGGCACACCACGGAGCGGGCCGGCTCAACCGGACCGGCTGAACCGCCTGCTGAAGCGCCGATCCGGTCGCCGACAGACGATCAACACCAAGAGACCGGTCAGGAACAGGAGACCGGCCGCGACCTGGGCGCCGATCACCGTGATCATCCGGGCCTCGCCTGCCCCGGGGGCGACCGTGAGCGGGCCGGGAGCGCGCAGCACACTCAGCTCCGGGCCGTCCAGAACGGTGGTCCATCCCGAGGGCAGCACCGGAAGCCCACCCGGGGTACCGCGCTCGATCACCACCCAGCCAACGGCGAGGGAACGCAACTCTGCGTCGCTCAGCTCACCGTCGGTCAGGTCGGCGGCGATCGCCCGCGCGCCCAGGCCTTCCTGCGGCAACTGCCGGCCGGACACCGTCACGGCATCCGAGACCAGGCTCCGCCGGGGCAGCAGCCGGGGGGCGGGGTCGAGCACCGGATCCGGACCGCTCCAGCCGAAAACCCGGAACGGCTGCCACGGGAGCACCAGAACCCGGGCCCGGTCGTCGGATCGGTCCAGCACGGCCCGGGCCTGCGCCCATTCCGCCGGGTAGTGCCGGGCTCTCAACCGGCCGGCCAGGCCGCCGGGCAGATCCGGCATCGACGCGATCACCAGCGCGGCCGCGAAGAGGGCGATCCCGATCTCCAGCCCGGCGGACCTGCCGCGCCGAGCCGAGGCCGGTCGTCCCGGCGAGTCCACCCCCGGCTCAGGGCCGTCGGCTCGCCCCCCTGCCAGCCGCGCCAGCTCCGGCGCGCCAAGCCCGCAGAGCACGGCCAGGGGGACGGCGAGCAGGGCGAGCCAGCGGTGCCCGTCACGCAGAATCCCGGCACCGGGTAGCACGTCGATCAGCGTTCGCAGCAGGCTCTCGCCGCCGGGCAGGACCGGTAGCACCGCCACCAGATAGCCGATCCCCGCGACCAGCACTGCGGCCAACGGTTCGGCCCGGTGACCGGCCCGCCAGAACCTGCGCAGGGCAGGCAGCCCGGCAGCCGCCAGGACCAGGAGGAGCACCGTACTCATCCGGGCCAGCACGGTCCCCCGGCTGGCCGGCAGCGCGACCTCGTTCCACATCCCGGCCAGCCCGAGCGCATCGACCAGCCGCCCCCAGCCGGTTTCGGAACGGAGTGCGAACGCGGTGATCCCGCCGTCCGCGCTGTCGGCCGGATCCGCGAACGCAGGCGCTGCCAGGGCAGCGACCACCCACGGAAATTGCAGGACGACGAGCGTCAACCCGCCGCCCACCGGCCAAGCCCATGATCGCGAAGATTCGGTCGGCGGATGACCGACAGCATCTTCGCGATCATGGTGCGCCGAGAACCGGCCGGCCAGCAGCCCGGCCAGGCCGGCGATCACCACCAGGGCACCGCCACCGGGGGTCAGCGACCCGAACCCGGCCGCCGCGGTCAGCCCGCCCCAGGCCGGCCACCGATCGGGTGCCGGCCGAACAACCAGGGCCCGGCCGAAAATCGCTACCCATGGCAGTGCGCCATAGCCGAGAAGGTGCGGCAGATGGCCGATCGCCAGCTGCTCGAGCACAAACGGGTTCCACTCGGCGACCAGCAGGGCCAGCAGGCGCCCTGGCATCGACGCCGGGGTGAGGACGGCGACTCCCCAGCCCGCCAGGGTCAGTGCCAGTAGTCCCAGGATCTGGGTGACGAGATCGTCGGGCAACACTCTGGCCAGCACCGCGACCGCCGCATCCAGCGGGATCGCCCGCGGCAGCCGATCGCCGAGGCCGAGCGCGTCGGCACCGAGCACCGGGTCCGGCACCGACACCAGGTCATAGCGCAGCGGATAACCCGGTAGCAGCATCGGCCCGTAGATCACCGCGGCGACCAGCGCCGCACTGGCAGCCAGCAGCCCGTGTCGGGGCGCGGACGGCCCAGAACTGACACCGGTGGCACCCCCCGCGGCGTCGCCGCCAGCACCAGCCCCGAGCCCAGCGTCGGGCCCCACGTCGGCGTCAGCCCTGGCGTCGGTCAGTGAGCCGCCTCGTGCCAGGACCGACCGACCCCGACGGATACATCGAGCGGAACGGTCAGCTCGGCGGCACCGGACATCGCGGTCCGCACCAACTGTTCCAACTGCTCCCGCTCACCGGCCGCCACCTCAAGCACCAGTTCGTCGTGGACCTGCAACAACATCCGCGAATTCAGCCCGTTCGCGGCGAGTTCGCGATCGACCGCGAGCATCGCCACCTTGACGATGTCGGCAGCCGACCCCTGGATCGGGGCATTCAGGGCCATCCGCTCGGCCATCTCCCGACGCTGCCGGTTGTCGCTGGTCAGATCCGGCAGGTAGCGCCGCCGACCGAGGATGGTCTCGGTGTATCCGGTCTTGCGGGCTTCGTCGACCACGCTGCGCAGGTAATCGCGAACGCCGCCGAACCGCTCGAAGTACTCCTCCATCAGCCCGCGCGCCTCTTCGGCGGAGATGTTCAGCTGCCGGGACAACCCGAAGGCGCTGAGCCCGTAGGCCAGCCCGTACGACATCGCTTTGATCTTGGACCGCATCGCTGCGGTGACGTCAGCCGGTTCCACCGCGAACACCCGGGCGCCGACGAATCGGTGCAGGTCCTCCCCCGATTTGAAGGCTTCGATCAAGCCCTCGTCACCGGACAGGTGAGCCATGATCCGCATCTCGATCTGCGAGTAGTCGGCGGTCAGCAGGCACTCGTGGTCTGGGCCGACGACGAAGACCTCGCGGATCCGCCGTCCCTCATCGGTCCGGATCGGAATGTTCTGCAGGTTCGGGTCGGTGCTGGACAACCGGCCGGTCGCGGCGATCGTCTGCTGGTAGGTGGTGTGGATTCGGCCGTCGTCTGCCACCGCCTTGAGCAGGCCCTCGACGGTCTGCCGGAGCTTGGACGCGTCTCGGTGCCGCAGCAGGTGCAGCAGGAAGGGGTGCTCGGTGCGGACGTACAAGTCCTGAAGCGCCTCGGCGTCCGTGGTGTAGCCGGTCTTCGTCCGCTTGGTCTTCGGCATCTCCAGCTCGTCGAACAGCACGACCTGCAGCTGCTTGGGCGAACCGAGGTTGATCTCCTTGCCGATTACGTCGAACGCGGACTTGCCGGCGTCCGCGACGGCAGCGGCGAAGTAGCTCTCCAGCTCACCAAGCGCCTCGGTGTCGATCGCGATCCCGGCCCGCTCCATCCGCTGAAGCACTGGCACCAGCGGCAACTCGACCGCCTCGAGCAATCGGGCGGCGCCGCGCTCGGCCAGGTCGGCCTGCAGTGACAGCCACAGATCGATCACCGCCCGGGCCCGGACCATCGCGGCTTCGGCTTCGACCTCGGAGCCGTCGGCGTCCGACTCCCCCTCGATGAGCAGGGTGAGCTGCTCATTCGGCACGGACTCCTCGGCCTTCAACTGCCGGCCCAGGTGCCGCAGGGTCAGGTCGGCGAGGTCGTAACTGCGCTGGTCAGGCAGGCACAGGTAGGCGGCGAGCGCGGTATCGCCGATCAGGCCGGCCACCGGCAGGCCCCGATCGACCAGCGCGGTCAGCGGGCCCTTGGCGTCGTGCAGCACCTTCGGCCGGGCCGGGTCGAGGAGCCAGTCGGCGATCGCCTGCAGGGCCTGTTCGTCCGCCGTCACCAGGTCGATGAAGGCAGCGGCGCCTGCCGTCTCGGTGGAACCCGCCACCGAGGCGTCGTTGATCGGGTCAGCGGCGGCCACGGCAAGGGCCTGGGCGTCGCCGTGACCGGCCCGCCAGGTGCCGACCACGTGCACCCCGACCGTGCTGGTGGCGTGCTGCTCGAGCCAGCGAGCGACCTGCGCACCCTCGAGGCGTTCGGTGGCCAGTTCGAAGCCGCCGTCCGCTTCCGGTTCGGGTGTGGTCAGGGTGGCGAACAATCGATCGCGCAGCACCCGGAATTCCAGCCCGTCGAAGACTCGGTGCACCTCTTCGCGGTCCCAGGCGGGCAGCAGCAGGTCGTGCGGGCCGATCGGCAGCTCGATGTCGCGCAGCAGGTGGTTGATCTGCCGGTTGACGATCACCTGGGCCAGGTGGTCGCGCAGATTCTGCCCGGCTTTGCCGGTGATCCGGTCGGCGTTGGCGATGATGCCGTCGAGGTCGCCGTACAGCCCGATCCATTTGGCGGCGGTTTTCGGCCCGACGCCGGGGATGCCGGGCAGGTTGTCGCTGGTCTCGCCGACCAGCGCGGCCAGGTCCGGATACCGCTGCGGCAGCAGCCCGTACTTCTCCTCGACCGCCGCGGGCGTCATCCGGGCCAGGTCGGAGACCCCCTTGCGCGGATAGAGCAGCGTGATGTTGTCGTTGACCAGCTGCAGGCAGTCGCGGTCGCCGCTGGAGATCAGCACCTCGAAGCCGACGGCGTCGGCCTGGGTGGCCAGGGTGGCGATGATGTCGTCGGCCTCGAACCCGTCGACTTCCAGGGTCGGAACCCGCAACGCCGCCAGCACCTCCTTGATCAGGGAGACCTGGCCGGAGAACTCGGCGGGGGAACTGCTGCGGTTGGCCTTGTATTCGGCGTAGGCCTCGCTCCGGAACGTCTTCCGGGAGACGTCGAAGGCCACCGCGACGTGATCAGGTGCCTCGTCTCGCAGCACGTTGATCAGCATCGACGTGAAGCCGTAGACGGCGTTCGTGACCTGACCGGTGGTGGTGGAGAAGTTCTCTACGGGTAGGGCGAAGAAAGCCCGGTAGGCGAGCGAATGCCCGTCCACGAGCAACAGGCGTGGACGCTGTCCGGTGGCCCCCTCGGGCGCTGTCGTACTCACGGCTGCCACCCTATGTGGCATGTCCGACAACCAGGTTGACGCCGACCCTGCCACCGGCCCGCAAACCTCGCCCGAAACGCCATCAGTTGCGTTCGACTTCAATTCGATCGCCCGATCCTCGCTGATCGACGCGATGGGCATCGTCTTCGTCGAAGCCAGTCCAGAACTGGTGATCGGGACGATGCCGGTGGAGGGCAACACCCAGCCGATGGGCCTGCTGCACGGCGGGGCCTCCTGCGTTCTCGCGGAGACCCTGGCGTCGACCGGGGCGGCCCTGCACGGTGCCCGGATCGGAAAGTACGCGGTCGGGATCGACATCAACGCCACGCACCACCGGGGGGCCTCCTCCGGGCTGGTGACCGCGACGGCGAGACCGCTGCAGCTGGGCGGGTCGCTCGCAAGTTACGAGATCGTGATCGTGGACGACGCCGACCGGCGGGTCTGCACCGCCCGGCTGACCTGTCTCCTCCGCCCGATCCCGGAGAACTGGACGGGTCAGGTGCGGCGGGAGCCCTAAGCGAGTCGGGCGCTCTCGGCGTCCTCGATCGATTGCTCCCCGACGATCGGGACCGCCTCGTCCAGGGCGATCTCGTCAGCCGGGTTGACGATGGCCAGGACCGGGCGGTTGCGCGCCCGCGCCCGCAGCGATCGGCGACGCGACAGCAGGTCCTCAAGGCCGCCGCGATGCAGTTCCCCACTCAACCGGCGGCGCAGTGTGGCCGGGGTGACCGAGCGCCAGACGGTGACCGGGGAGAAGCCGAGCCGGGCGAAGAACCGGTGGGTGTCCCGGGCCCACGGCGCCACGCTGGAAATGATCTGCTCGGCGCCGCAGTGCTCGGCCCGACCGGCCACCTGGCCGAGCATCGCCCGCGCAACGCCGTGTCGACGCATCCCCGCGGTGACGAACATCTGATCGATGTGCACCGCCGGCTGATCGACGAGGAAACTCAGCGGGCTCACCCGCAAGATCAGGAAGCCGACCGCCCGAGCGTCGCGCCGGGCCAGCAGGACCTCGATCTGCCCGGTCGCCATCGCTTCGACCAGGCGCGGTCCGGCCTGTTCGGCGGATGTGGACGTCCGTCCGAGCCTGGCGTTCTCCTCCCGGCCCTCGGCCCAGAGCTCGAGCAGCTCAGCGAGGTCGTCGACTGTCGCCCGGCGAACGTCCACGAGAGCGCGAGCCACAAAAGCCTCCTGGTGAGCCGAACCCGGAAAGCACGAATTGCGGCGTCCGGAATGCCCAGAGCGCCGCGTGCTGGCGGGAAGCATACGGCTCCGACCGACTTTGGTGGGGTCTCTTCTGATAACAACGTTGCAACCCTCGAACAACACCGCGACCGATCCCCGGCTTACGTCATTTCGGGTGCATAGAATTACGCTCAGTAGCCGGAAGACAACGGAATCATCGCAGGTGAGCGGTCTATGGAGAGCTCCCGGGAACGAGTTGAGCAACCTCAGAGGAAATCCGAAACGATGACGGTCACGATGTGGCGTCTTGAGTTACTTCCAAGCGGTAGAGTCCGCGACCAATCGTGACTCACAGGCACGATCACAGGTGGCACCGGGAACGGTCCGGCAAAACCCACAGCAATACCACCGGTGTGACCGACCACGCCGGGTAAAGCACGAGGGAACGGGAGAAGCATCGAGTGCGCAGACATGCGGTCCAGGCGATGCTCGTGATAGCCGGCGCGCTCATAGCGCTCGTCGGATTCGGCGCAATGCCCGCCCAGGCGGACGGCGAGACGGTGCAGGGTGTCCTTCGAAACGAAGGCACCCCGGTACCGGGCGTGAATTTCACTCTCACCGGTGCTGGAGGCTTCAGCGGCCAAGCGACATCCGATGCCACAGGCAAGTGGGTGATCAGCGTTCCCGGCCCCGGCCAGTACAAGGTGACGCTGGACGCCAAGACCCTGCCGGACAAAGTGACCCTCCGTTTTCCGGAGCGGAACCCGTTCACCACCACGGTGAACTCTGATCAGACCAAGTCGGTGATCTTTGCCCTGGGCAAGGACACCCGGGTCACCGAGAGCAACGCCGATCAGGCGCTGAACCGGTTCGCCCAAGGTCTGCGGTTCGGCCTGCTGATCGCGCTGGCCGCGGTCGGGTTGTCGTTGATCTTCGGCACCACCGGGCTGACCAACTTCGCGCACGGCGAACTGGTCACCTTCGGCGCCTTGGTGGCCTTCTTCTTCAACTCGAAACTGGGCTGGCCACTGCTGGTCGCGGCGGTCCTCACGGTCGTCGTCTGTGGTGCCGCCGGATACCTCCAGGACAAGATCCTCTGGGATCCGCTGCGCCGACGCGGTACCGGACTGATCGCAATGATGATCATCTCGATCGGACTGTCGATCTTCCTGCGCTACCTCTTCCTGTTCTTCTTCGGCGGCACGACGAAGAGTTACCCGGATGCGCAGGGCGCCACCTCCATCGGCCCCGGGTCGATCACGCTGACCGCGCTCGACTATCTGAGCATGGCGATCTCGATCGTTGTGCTGCTCGGCTTCGCCTACTTCCTGCTTCGCACCCGGACCGGCAAGGCGACTCGGGCGGTGGCCGACAACCCGGCGCTGTCCTCGGCGTCCGGCATCAACGTCGACCAGGTGATCCGGATCGTCTGGATCGCCGGTGGCGCGCTGGCCGGCCTCGCGGGTGTGCTGCTCGGTATCGCCCAGCAGATCAACTACCAGATGGGCTTCCAGATCCTGTTGCTGATCTTCGCTTCGGTGACCCTCGGCGGGCTCGGAACGGCCTTCGGCGCGCTGGTCGGCTCGCTGGTGGTCGGAATCGTCGTCGAGATGTCGACGCTCTTCATCCCGGCGGAGCTCAAGTACGTCGGGGCGCTGGCCATTCTTATCGTCATCCTGCTCGTCCGTCCCCAGGGAATCCTGGGCCGGGCGCAGCGTGTCGGCTGACGCGGTATCAGAGTAGGAGGGCAAAGCTAAAATGGACTGGGCCAATATCATAGACAACGCACTTCGTGCGTTTATCGGGCTCGACACCATCATCTACGCGCTGGCGGCGATCGGGCTCAACGTTCACTTCGGGTATACCGGCCTGCTGAACTTCGGCCAGGCCGCCTTCCTCGCCGTCGCGGCCTACGGTCTGGCGATCTCGGTCTCGATCAGCGGCCTGCCGTTCGGGGTCGGGATCATCTTCGGGCTGATCGGCGCGGTCGTGATGGCGGTGCTGTTGGGTATTCCGACCCTGCGACTTCGTGCCGACTATCTGGCGATCGTGACCATCGCCGCGGCCGAAATCTTCCGGCTGATCGTCCGTTCCGCTTCGCTGCGCGATCAGACCGGTGGCTCCAACGGCCTTTCCGCGTTCTCCAGCGGTTTCTACGATCTGAATCCCTTCTCCAAGGGCAGTTACGGCTTCGGACCGTTCGTCTACAACGAGCGCGACTCCTGGGTGCTCTTGGTTGGTTGGGTCCTGATCGTGCTCGCTTCGACGGTGGTGTGGCTCTTGATGCGCAGCCCGTGGGGACGGGTGATCAAGGCGGTCCGGGAGGACGAGGACGCCGTCCGCAGCCTCGGCAAGAACGTCTACGCCTACAAGATGCAGAGCCTGATCATCGGCGGTGTGCTGGGCAGCCTGGGCGGCTTCATGCTCGCCCTGGGCAAGGGGTCGGTGCAGCCCGACCTGTACGGCACCGAGCTCACCTTCTTCGCCTACACCGTGCTGCTGCTCGGTGGCGCGGCCCGGGTACTCGGACCGGTGATCGGTGCGGCCCTCTTCTGGGTGGTGCTCTCGCTGACGGACAATATTCTCAACCAGGCGATCAGCGCCGGGTACGTCTCGACCTCGATCATGACCAGCAACCAGGTCGGTCAGATCCGGTTCATCCTGGTCGGCCTCGCTCTGATGCTGTTGATGATCTTCAGACCCCAAGGGATTTTCGGGGACCGGAAGGAGCTGGCGCTCGATGGTCGATGATTCGATTGCCATGGAGAAGGGCGGCGCGGTGACGTCGACCAGTTGGCTGGACGGCGTCGAGAAGGTTCCGGGCTCGAAGAAACCAGATCCGATCTTGATTGTGGACGGCGTCCAGCGCCGGTTCGGTGGTCTGGTCGCGGTCGACGTCGGGCACATCGAGATTCAGCGCGGTGTGATCACCGCCCTGATCGGCCCGAACGGAGCCGGCAAGACCACGTTCTTCAACCTGCTCACCGGTTTCGACAAGCCGAACGAGGGCAGCTGGTCGTTCAACGGCACCCCGATCAGCGGGGTGTCGCCCTACAAGGTGGCCCGTCGCGGGATGGTCCGGACGTTCCAGCTGACCAAGGTGCTCAGCCGTCTGACGGTGCTGGAGAACATGCGACTGGGCGCGACCAAGCAGCGCGGCGAAGGCCTGTTCGCGGCCTTCCTGAAGCCGCTGTGGCGCGACCAGGAAGCCGAAATCACCCTCCAGGCTCAGGAACTGCTGGCCAGGTTCAAGCTCGACGCCAAGGCCGACGACATGGCCGGCAGCCTCAGTGGTGGGCAGCGCAAACTGCTGGAGATGGCCCGGGCGCTGATGGTCAAGCCCGAAATGGTGATGCTGGACGAGCCGATGGCCGGGGTGAACCCGGCTCTCACCCAGTCCTTGCTGGGGCATGTGAAGGACCTGCGCACGCAGGGCATGACGGTGCTGTTCGTCGAGCACGACATGGACATGGTCCGGGACATCGCCGACTGGGTGATCGTGATGGCGCAGGGCGCCGTGGTGGCCGAGGGTCCTCCGCAGGACGTCATGGCCAACCCCGCGGTGATCGACGCGTACCTGGGCAGTCACCACGACGCGCCGCTGACCGCGGAGGATGAGCAGGAACAGCTCGCCGCCGCCGAGGCGGAACTCGACGAGCAGCTCGAAGAGCACGGGAAGGCCTGACATGACCGAAAAGCCAGACAGCGCCTCCGCACCGCAGACTCGGGTCGAGGCGGCGGCGAAGCCGGCCGACGTCCTGCTCGAGGCCGAGTCGCTGGTCGCCGGCTACCTGCCGGGGATCAACATTCTCAATGGCTGTGACCTCTACGTCGCCCCGGACGAACTGATCGGCATCATCGGCCCGAACGGGGCCGGCAAGTCGACCCTGCTCAAGTCGCTCTTCGGGCTGGTCAAGGTGCACGAGGGCAGCGTCACGCTGCGCGGTGAGGACATCACCAACCTCAAGGCCGACCAGCTGGTCACCAAGGGGGTCGGCTTCGTCCCGCAGACCAACAACGTGTTCCCCAGCCTCACGGTCGAGGAAAACCTGGAGATGGGCGTCTTCCAGGCGCCCAAGCGTTACAGCGAGCGAATCGACTTCGTCGTCGACCTTTTCCCGATGCTCGGCAAGCGGCGCAAGCAGCGGGCCGGCTCGCTCTCCGGCGGGGAACGGCAGATGGTGGCGATGGGCCGGGCGCTGATGATGGACCCCAGCGTCCTGCTGCTGGACGAGCCCTCAGCGGGCCTGTCCCCCGCTCTGCAGGACGAGGTGTTCATCCGCACCCGGCAGATCAACAAGGCCGGTGTCGCGGTCGTGATGGTCGAGCAGAACGCCCGCCGCTGCCTGCAGATCTGCGACCGCGGCTACGTGCTCGACCAGGGCCGCAACGCGTACACCGCCAGCGGCCGGGACCTGATGAACGACCCCAAGGTGATCGAGCTCTACCTGGGCACCCTGGGCAAGGCCGACTAGCCGCACCTGGTCGCTCAAGCCCGCCGAGTGCAGGGACCACGCCATCGGGCTGGTCCCTGCACTCTTTTTGCCGTGCACCGCGGGAAGGAAAATGATGGCCGTTCAGCCGTGGTCCATGCCGCTCTTCGTCGTCCTCGCCTGCTCAGGTGCGGCGGCGGTGGCCTGGGTGGCCCGGCCGATCCCCAGGAGGGTCCGGATCTGCCTGACAGCGACGGCTTGCGCAGTTCTGCTGGCCCTCACAGCGGTCGCCTGGTGGGTCAGCAGCGGTGCGGATAACACCTACGGCCAGATGATTTACCTGGATGCTCTCGCCGTCCTCGTCGTTATCCTCGTCATCTTCTTGGCACTCGCCGCGCTGCTGTCCCGGTTGGCCCGGCGCCGGATACCAGGGGCGGTGGCGCGCCCTCGACCGAAACGGTTCAGGAGATGGATGAGCGTGCTGGCGGGCATCTTCGGTGTGCTGGCACTGATTCTGGTCGTGCTCGTGGTCGCCCAGCGCCGGCTCATCTACTTTCCGGACGGCTCCGATCCCGGCCCCGCAGCGCAGCGCAGCACACTCGGCAGCGACGTCACCCTCACCACGCAGGACGGCCTTGCTCTGCACACCTGGCTGTTCAGACCGGCGGGCACTCCCAACGGCATCGCCGTGCTGTACGCCCCCGGGAACGGCGGCAACCGGCTGGGTCGGCTGGAGCCGGCGGTGGCGATGGCGAACCGCGGCTTCACCGTGCTCCTGCTGGAATACCGCGGCTACGGCGGCAATCCGGGCTCCCCGAGCGAGAACGGGTTGGCCTTGGACGCCGTGGCTGGTGCGAATTACCTCACCGCGCAAGGCTTTACCCCGAGCAGAACGATTTATCTCGGCGAATCCCTAGGCACCGGAGTAGTGGCCCGGCTCGCCGCAACGCATCCGCCGGCCGGCGTGATCCTGCGCTCGCCTTTCACCTCGCTGGTGGACGTGGCCGGAGCGGACTACCCCTGGCTACCGGCCCGGCGCTTCCTGCGGGATCGGTTCGACTCGGTCGCTCGGCTGCACGACAGCCCGGTTCCCATCGTCGTTCTCAGCGGCGACGCGGACCAACTCGTCCCCCCGTCGCTCTCCGCCGCCCTGGCCGATCAGGTGGGCAACCTCCACACCGAGACCGTGTTGAAGGGCGTTGGCCACAACGACGCCATCTGGTTCAGCCCATATCTCGCAGACGTCGTCGCCGAGTTCGCGAACTCGGTGATTCCCCGCTGAACCAAGATCACCAGGTGTGCCCGCGTTTGGGTCGGCAAAGGGCACGTTCGCGGGCGTAGCTGGCGATCACTCAGGCGCCAAGAGATCACCGAGACGATCGAAGCGGTCAGGGTTGCCCTGGCGAAAAGCCGCGGCCACTACCGCCCTCGCGCAGCGGCCAGCCGGATCAACGAAAAAGGCCGGACCCGTTGGGGTCCGGCCTTTTTCGTACTCAGATGATGCTGAACTCAGGCAGTGCGATCTTCACTCGGTGAAGCAGTGCGAACAAGTCACAGCTTGCCGGACTTGCCCTCGAGGAAGGTGTAGGTGTTGTCGGCGCCGTACTGGTAGATCCCGATCGTGGCCTCGGTGGGGTCACCCTGGTCCGACCACTCAACCGGACCGGAGACACCGTCGTAGTCGATGTCCGTGCCGGCCTTGATCAGCTTCACGCACTCGTCGAACTTGGTGCACTTGGTGCCACCCTTGGAGACCTCGACCAGCTTGGCGCCGATCGCGGCACCCGAGTCGTCCTTGGCAGCCTCAGCGGCCAGGGCGGTCAGGATGACAGCGTCGTAAGACTCCGGAGCGTAGGCGTACTCCGTCAGCTTCGGGTCGATGCCCTTGAGCAGCTTCTTGAAGTCAGCCGACGCAACCACACCGGGCAGCGTGCCCTTGGCGCCGGTCAGCGTGCCCTTCTTGAAGTCCTTCGAGTAGTCGGCGAGGTTGCCGTCGACGAAGTAGACCTTCTTCATGTCGATCTTCTGCTTGATCATCTCGGGGACGATCTTCTTCGCCTCGTCGAACGAGATCAGCGCGATCGCGTCCGGGTTCGCCGCCTTGACGGCGCCGACCTCGGCGGAGAAGGTCGCAGCCTTCGGGTCGTAGATCTTGGTGATGGCGATCTCGCCACCGCCGTCCGTCACGGACTTGGTGACGTTCTCGGCGAGGCCGGTGCCGTACGGGTCCTGAAGCGCCAGGATGCCCACGGTCTGCGCGCCGTCACCGATCATCAGGTCACCGAGCACCCGACCCTGCAGGACGTCGGACGGAGCGGTACGGAAGTACAGCCCGTTGTCCTTGTAGTCGGTGAAGGTCGGCGACGTGTTGGCCGGGGAGATCTCGACCACGCCGGCGCCGGTGATCTTGTCGATCACGGTCAGCGACACCGCGGAAGAAGCGGCACCGATAATGGTGTCGACCTTCTGCGAGAGCAACCGGTCAACAGACGAAGACGCGATGTCCGTGGAGGCGTCACCGGAGTCCGAGATGACTTCCTCGACCGGCTTGCCGAGCACACCACCAGCGGCGTTGACGTCCTTGACGGCGAGCGCAACGCCAGCCTCTTCCGGCGGGCCGAGGAAGGCCAGCGAGCCGGTCTGCGGCAGCAGCGTCCCGATCTTGAGCACACCATCGCTGGTCGAGGCTGCAGCAGCGGCACTCGTGCTCGCGGCTGGGGTGGTTCCTGCGTCCGAGTCGCTACCGCCACAAGCGGCGAGGGCCATAGCGGCGACGGCTCCGACGGCAACGAATTGCCAGCTGAAGGTACGGGGAGTCATGCATCGTCTCCTAGAGATGGCCGGGCGCCCCGGAATGGGCGTTGCGGCGCCTTGTCGTGACGCGATCGTATTCGGCTAGCCGCGCTACCGGGGCGTACTGGCCAGGTCGAGACCCGGCTGTGGCTGAAGTGTTACTTATCCCCCGACAAAGCAGCCCCGACCGGAGGAATTCCAGCCCAATCCACGGCCGACGCTCAAGCGTCCTGTCCGGAGGCGATGACGGCGGATGCGACGTCCTTCATCGTCAACCGCTTGTCCATCGATGTCTTCTGGATCCAACGGAAGGCCTCGGGCTCGTTCAGCCCGTACTTGGTCTGCAGCAAACCCTTGGCCCGGTCGACCAGTTTTCGGGTCTCGAACCGATCGGCGAGGTCAGCCACCTCGGCCTCGAGCGCGGCCAGCTCGGTGTGCCGGCTGGCAGCGATCTCCAGGGCCGGCATCAGGTCGGCCGCGGTGAACGGCTTCACCACGTAGGCCATTGCGCCGGCGTCCCGGGCCCGCTCCACCAGCTCCCGCTGCGAGAAGGCGGTCAGCAACACCACCGGAGCGATCCGGGCGCTGACGATCCGCTCGGCGGCGCTGATGCCGTCCAGGATCGGCATCTTGATGTCCATCACGACCAGGTCGGGGCGGTGCAGTTCGGCCAGCCGGACGGCCTCTTCGCCGTCACCGGCCTCGCCAACCACGTTGTAGTTGTTTTCCCGCAACATCTCGACGATGTCGAGGCGGATCAGAGCCTCGTCTTCAGCAACCACGACGGTGCGTTGGCCGGCGACTGCTGGCGGTGGAACGTCGGCAGCGGCGGGTGCCTTCTCTAGCACGTCGGCGCCGTCCGGCACAGTGGAATCAGGGGTTTCACCAGCGGTCATGGGTCAAGCGTAGCTAGCTACCCCCCGGTGTCAGCAGGGTGGTCCCCTATGGCGTTAAGCTCATCCCTGCGCCGGGTTGGTGGAATGGCAGACACAGAGCACTCAAAATGCTCCGCTCGAAAGGGCATGCGGGTTCGAATCCCGCACCCGGCACCCAATACGACAGGTCACGGCCCTCATCAGGGCTCGTGATGAGGCACGAAGTACCCCCTTCTGGCCCTTGGCATCTACTGACCGGGCCCGGCATCCACGCAAACGAACCCACCCGTTCGGGCGGGTCCGCGCACACCGGCGCCCGTTCGGGCGGGTCCGCGCACACCGGCGCCCGTTCGGGCGGGTCCGCGCACACCGCCCTCCGGGCACGCCTCGGCCCCGCAGGCGCACCCTGGCAATCTTTCGGCCGGCGCGACCCTGGTGCGAGTGATCACTGGATCCCGCCGACGGCGTCTTGATCAATGACTGTTTGGTATTGGCCTAGCAGTACCAAATAGCCGCTGATCAAGACACCGTCGAGAAGCGCAACCCTGAGCGGGACACCGCCGCCAAGGAACACCCAACCAAAGGACCGCGCCACCACGGTGACACCGCCCACCAAGGGACGACGTCACCCCAGGGGGTGACGTCACCCAGGGGGCGACGTCACCCAGGGACTCCGCGCTCACGGTGACGCCGTCCCGGTGGGACGGCGCCACCCGAGCACCAGCGCTGACTACCGCCGGCGATAGGCCGGGGCCACCCCGTTCACCGCATCGCCGATCCGGTGCACCCGCATCGCGTTCAGCGAGCCGGGGATGCCGGGCGGGGATCCGGCCACGATGACCACCAGGTCGCCTTCCTGGCAGCGGTCCTGCGCGATCAGAAGCTGGTCCACCTGCATCACCATCTCGTCGGTGTGCTCGACCATCTCGGTGAGGTAGGTCTCGACTCCCCAGGTGAGGCTCAACTGCGAGCGCACCGCCGGGTCCGGGGTGAACGCCAGCAAGGGGATCGGCGAGCGCAGCCGGGACATCCGCCGGGCGGAGTCGCCGGACTGGGTGAAGGTGACCAGATACTTGACGTTCAGCAGGGCACCCACCGTGGCCGCGGCGTAGGTGACCGCTCCCCCGGTGGTCGACGGCCGGGTGCCGAGCGGTGGGATCCGCTCCAGGCCATGATTCTCGGTGCTGGTGATGATCCGGCTCATCGTCTCCAGGCTTTCCAGCGCGTACTTGCCCACGCTGGTCTCGCCGGAGAGCATGATCGCGTCGGCGCCGTCGAGGACGGCGTTCGCGCAGTCCGAGGCCTCGGCCCGAGTCGGTCGCGGCAGCGAGATCATCGACTCCAGCACCTGGGTGGCGACGATCACCGGCTTCGCCAGCCGGCGGCACAGTTCCACCGCCTGCTTCTGCACGATCGGCACGTCTTCCAGCGGCAGTTCGACCCCGAGGTCACCACGGGCGACCATGATGCCGTCGGACGCCCGGACGATCTCGTCCAGGTTGTCGATCGCCTGCGGCTTCTCGATCTTGGAGATCACCGGCCGGCGGATGCCTTCCTCGGCCATGATTTCCCGGACGTCCTCGACGTCGCTCGCGGAGCGGACGAAGGACAGCGCGATCATGTCCGCGCCCAGGTGCAGGCCCCAGCGCAGGTCGGCCTTGTCCTTCTCGGACAGCGCCGGAACGCTCATCGCCACCCCGGGCAGGTTCAGGCCCTTGTTGTTGGAGACGACACCGCCGGTTTCGACCACCGTGACGACATCGTTGCCATTAACCGCAGACACCCGCAAACTGACCTTGCCGTCATCCACCAGGATCACGTCCCCGGCATTCACGTCACCGGGCAGACCCGGATACGTGGTGGACGCCCGATCCACGTCACCGGGGGCCGGGTCGGTGGTGATCGTGAAGGTTGCCCCGGTCACCAGTTCGACCGGCCCTTCGGCGAACCGGCCGAGCCGAATCTTCGGGCCCTGGAGATCGACGAGAACGCCGACCGCCCGGCCGGAGGCTTCGGCTGCCGACCGGATCTCGGTATAGATCTTCTCGTGGTCCTCGTAGGACCCATGGCTGAGGTTGAGGCGGGCAATATCCATGCCCGCCTCGACGAATTCGCTCAGCCGACCAACTGTGGAGGGGCCCATGGTGCAGACCATTTTCGCGCGACGCATATTCCGAGAGTAGTTGGTCGCCGGGGGTGGGATGCGCCACCTCCCACCCCCTTGCGCCGAAAGGGTGCCGTGGTATGGCAGGCACACCCGCGCCCAACACCCGTGATCATGCACACTTGCCCGCGGTCGAGTAGCACAAGGCCCATCTCAAGGCGGGCAAGCGTGCATGATCACGGCCCTGAAAAGGGGGGCACGCGTGCATGATCACGGCCCCTGAAAAGGGGGGCAAGCGTGCATGATCACGGGCCGAAGGGGCAAGCGTGCATGATCACGGCGTACGGGGTCAGACGGTGAGTGGACGGGCTGTCGGTGGGATGGCCGTCGGCAGCGTGGTGCTCCCGGACAGCCAGGTGTCCACCCCGGCGGCACAGGATCGGCCCTCGGCGATCGCCCAGACGATCAGGGACTGGCCACGACCGGCGTCTCCGGCGACGAACACGCCGGGAACACTGCTCATGTAGCTGTCGTCCCGGGCAACGTTGCCGCGTGCGTCCAGCTCGACCGCCAACTGCTCCAGCAGCGGGCCCTTCTCCGGCCCGGTGAAGCCCATCGCGAGGAGCACCAGCTGCGCCGGCAGATCCCGCTCACTGCCCTCGACCGGCGTGAACCGGCCGTCCTTGAACTCCACCTCGACCAGCCGCAGCGCAGCGACAGAGCCGTGACCGTCATCCACGAATTCTTGGGTGCTGACGGCGTAGACCCGCTCCCCGCCCTCTTCGTGCGCGGACGACACCCGGTACGTCATCGGGTACGTCGGCCAGGGCTGCGCCGACGGCCGCTCCTCGGTGGGGCGAGGCATGATCTCCAGCTGGGTGACGGACTTGGCACCCTGCCGCAGGGCAGTGCCCAGGCAGTCGGCGCCGGTGTCGCCGCCGCCGAGGATGACGACGTCGAGCCCGGTGGCGAGCACCTGGCCGGGCACCTCTTCCCCGAGCGCAGCCCGGTTGGCCGGCGGCAGGAACTCCATCGCCTGCATGATCCCGCCCAGTTCACGGCCGGGCATCGGCAGATCCCGGGCGGCGGTGGCGCCGACGGCGAGGACGACGGCGTCATACCGATCGCGCAGCTGCTGGCCGGTGAGCTTGCCGCCGACGTCGCGGCCCGGCCGGAACCGGGTGCCCTCGGCCTCCATCTGCGCCAACCGGCGATCGAGGACGCTCTTCTCCATCTTGAACTCGGGGATGCCGTAGCGCAGCAGGCCACCGATCCGGTCGGCCCGCTCGTAGACCGCCACCGTGTGGCCGGCCCTGGTCAGCTGCTGAGCAGCGGCCAGCCCGGCCGGCCCGGAGCCGACCACGGCGACGGTCTTTCCGGTGAGCCGGTCCGGCGGCATCGGCGTCACCAGGCCGCTGTCGAACGCCTTCTCGATCACCGTTGCCTCGACCAGCTTGATCGTGACGGCCGGCTGGTTGATCCCCAGCACGCAGGCGGTCTCGCACGGCGCCGGGCAGAGCTTGCCGGTGAATTCCGGGAAGTTGTTCGTGGCGTGCAGCCGCTCGATCGCTTCGGCCCAGTCTCCGCGCCAGCCCAGGTCGTTCCACTCCGGAATCAGGTTCCCGAGCGGACAACCGTTGTGGCAGAAGGGAATTCCGCAGTCCATGCAACGCCCGGCCTGGCGCCGGAGCATCTCTTCATCGGTCGGCTCGTAG
>DATINJ010000271.1:0-10252 GCA_035474375.1 Kineosporiaceae bacterium
GTCGCTGAAACTGAACAGTTAACGGAGACTTGGTGTCATGGAGGCCACGAACGGTCAGGAGCGGGCGGTGAACGCGGCAACGCCCACCCCAACCCTCACCGTCGCGGCCGTGGCCCGTCGGCTGGGGGTCGCGCCGTCCACTCTGCGCACTTGGGACCGTCGGTACGGGTTGGGGCCGTCCGCTCACACTGCGGGCGCACACCGGCGCTACTCGCCGACCGACGTCTCGCGGTTGATGGTGATGCGTCGTCTCACCCTGGAAGGGGTCTCACCGGCCGACGCCGCCAAGATCTCGCTGGCCACCGCGGTTCCGGAGGTTGGCCAGGAGATGCATACCCCGGCTGAGGGGTATGACCTCTCGTCTGCAGCCGGCGGCCCAGGGTCGGAGTTCGTCGGATACCCCGGCAATGGCGACTACTCGGGCAATAGTGACTATCAGGGCAGCCGCGACGCGGACGAGGGATTCGAGCCGCAGCCGAGGCCCGGATCCGCTCAGCTGGCCGGCTTCGCTCAGCAGGGCTGGCAGCAGTCTCCGGCGGTGGCCGACGAGGACGCGGACGACGACGCGGACGGTGACCGGGACGACGATGACCCGGGCGCCGAGTGGAGTGGCGTGCTGCGGGCGGTTCCGCTGGAGCGGAGAACCCCTGGTGGCGGCCGGGTGGTGGCGATGCCGGACGGCACTCCGCAGAGCCGGGGGCTGGCCCGTGCGGCGATGAGCCTGGACACCTATGAGATGAACCGGATTCTGCGGGACATGATCCGCCGCGAGGGCGCCGTCGCCACCTGGGACAGCATGATCATGCCGGTGCTGCGGGCGCTCGGCGAGCGCATCCGGGTGACCGGTGACGGGATAGACGTCGAGCACGCCTTCTCCGAGGTGATCCTCGGCGTGATGCGTCAGGTGGCGATGAACCTGCCAGAAGCGGGGCAGTCCCCGGTCGTGTTGCTGGCCTGCGCCGATTCCGACAACCACTCGCTGCCGCTGCACGCCCTGGCCGCTGCCCTGGCCGAGCGGGGTATCCCGACCCGGATGCTCGGCGCGAGCCTGCCGCCGCACGCGCTCTCCAGCTCGGTCCGCCGGACCGGGCCGTCCGTGATCGTCCTGTTCGCCCGGATGGCCGGTGCTGATGCCGGTGACACCGAGGCGTTGCGCCGTCAGCGGCCGGCCCCGACCGTGATCCTGGCCGGTCCCGGCTGGATTCCGGAAACCGTTCCGAGTGCTGCGCGAACCGCGACGTCCCTGCTCGGGGCGATCGAGGAGGTACTCCGGGTGGTTCACGCCTAGGTGTGACCCCCAAGGAGCGGAACTGTTCAGTTCCGCTCCTTGCTTGTCGAGATCTGCATCGAGACATCTCCCACGGATGGGGGCTGCGATGAGGTTTCGTGAGGTGTATCTGCGTGGCGACAGTACTGGTCTGTGATGACTCGGCGTTGGTTCGGGAGACCCTGCATCGAGCGCTGTCATCGGTTCCCGGCATCACCCGGGTCGTCGACGCTTCCTCGGGTGAGGAGGCGCTGGCCCGATGGCCGGTCGAGCGACCCTCCTTGGTGTTGATGGACGTGCGGATGCCCGGCATCGGGGGCGTGGAGGCGGCTCGGCGGCTGCTGTCGCGTCACCCGGAGGCGATCGTCGTGATGGTGACCGTGGCGGAGGACGCCGACGGGGTGGCTCGCTCGGTGGCCGGTGGGGCCCGGGGATACCTGGTCAAGGACGCCTCCCGGGAAGAAGTGGCGGCCACCGTGGTTTACGCCCTCAGCGATGGCCTGACCCGACGTAGCGTTCCGGCGCCGCGAAGCAACGAATCCAGCACGTCTGCGCCGCCCCTGACCGAGCGTGAGACGCAGGTGCTCACCGGAATGAGCCGGGGCCGGAGCAACGCCGAAATCGGCAAGGAGCTATACCTTTCCGAGGACACCGTAAAGACTCACGCTCGGCGGTTGTTCCGGAAACTCGGTGCGGCAGACCGGGCGCAGGCGGTGGCAGTCGGATTCCGATGGGGTTTGATACGGTAGAAAAATGGCCGTTCGGGGCGGCAAGCAGCAGAGCGCCGTCGGTGTAACGCCGAGGCCTTCTGCAGCGATGTCTGAATCGGACGCCGGCGAGGACCTTCAGGAGCTGTCGTCCCGTGCCGTCCAAGGGGACGCCGCGGCCACCGAACGATTGCTAAAGATCGTCCACCGGATTGTCCGCCGCTACTGTCGCGCTCGTCTAGCGCGTTTTCCCGGCGCGGATCACACCGCGGACGACGTAGCGCAGGAGGTTTGTATCGCTGTGCTCTCGGCGCTTTCTCGGTATCGAGACGAAGGACGCCCGTTTGAGGCCTTCGTGTACCGGATAGCGGCCAACAAGGTGGCTGATGCGCAGCGTGCCTTCTACCGTTCGGCAGTTCCCTACGCGGAGCTGCCCGACGGTCCAGAAACCGCGGCCGGCCCCGAGGAGGCCGCCGAGCGTTTCAGTGATGCCCAGCAGGTCCGTGAGTTGCTGTCGAATCTGCCTGAGGCCCTCCGTGAACTGCTGGTATTGCGGGTAGCGGTGGGAATGTCGGCGGAGGAGACCGGCCGGGCGCTGGGAATGAGCGCCGGTGCCGTCCGGGTCGCGCAACACCGGGCGATGCAGCGGCTCCGGCAACTGATCGAAGTACCCACGACGGAGTCCGCATGACTATGCCTCCGGACAACGGCTACGAGCCCGCTGATCTCTCCGAACTCACCGCCACCGATGCCCTGCTCGACCGGCTCGGCGGCCGGAACGCGTCCGAGGACGATCTTCTCGATCCCGCTGCCAGCGTCTTGGGTACGCTGCTGGCCTTTGTCGACCAATCCCGGGAACCGGACGTCGATGCGGTCCGGTTGATCGAGGTGCTGGCCGGCCGGCCGCTCTACATCACCGGGTCCGAGGCGGCCACCGACGAAGTCCCACAGATGATCGACCTCACCGAGCCCGGCGACGTCCAGTTGGACGGCAGCCAACAGGCCGGTCACCAAACCGCAGGCAGCTCGGAGGACGACCGCAGCGAGGTCGCGGCGAGGATCGCCACCGGCTCGGAGCCGTTGGTGCCGCCGAGCCGGTTCCCGCGACCGGCGGCGATCCCGATCCGCTCCGGTGCGTCGGTGATCAGCCCACGTCGCTGGGACCGGGTGCTGAGCCAAGTCTCGGTGCCGGCGGCGTCCGTGCTGTTGCTGGTCGCGGTCGGCGGCGGGGTCAGTGCCGCTGTCACCGGCAATCCGATGGCCCCGGTGGACGGGATCACCCGGGTGATGGAGCAAATCCCCGGCATCGACGACAGCAGCCTGGACAAGGTGAAGTCCGAGATCAACGCCGCTCGGCAGGCTGTGTTCCAACGGGATGCGTCGGCCGCAGCCATGCACCTGAGCAAAGCTCGGGCCGGTCTGAACGACGTACCGGACGCGGACAAGGGCGAGCTCAACGAGATGATCGAAGCAGTAGCGATCATGGTCTCCCCGACTGCTCCGCCGCCGGTGACGGGCGGCTCTACGGCAGAGGTCACCGCAGGTCCGGGGTCTCCGGGGGCTGGCTCGCCGACCGACGAGCCCGCCGTCAATCCCTCGCCCAGTACCGAGCCGACTGCGACCGCAGCGCCACCCGAAGACCCCGAGCCGAGTTCGGACCCGGTCCCGACCATCGAACCGAACACCCCGGAACCGGAGCCGACCACCGAGGCCCCGGTCATCGAGGCGACGTCGGCGGCTACCGACCCCGCGCCCTGATCTACGATGGGCCGGTGGTGGAACCCCCCACCGCCAGGCCCGGCGGGCCCGCGACACGGAAGGCACCCCCGACGTGAGCGACCCCAGCAGTGAAGATTTCTTTGTTCCCGGTTCGAACTCCGCCGTTGCGAACGCCGTCGAAATCCCGGTGATGCCGCTCGGCCTGACGTATGACGACGTCCTGCTGTTGCCGGGCGAGAGCGACGTGATTCCGAGCGCCGCAGACACCCGCTCCAAGGTCAGCCGACGGGTCGAGGTCGCCGTGCCGCTGCTCTCCGCGGCGATGGACACCGTGACCGAGGCCCGGATGGCGATCGCGATGGCCCGCCAGGGCGGCCTCGGCGTCCTGCACCGCAACCTCTCGATCGAGGACCAGGCGCAGCAGGTCGACCTGGTGAAACGCTCGGAGGCCGGGATGGTCACCCACCCGGTGACGATCGGTCAGGACGCCACCCTGGACGAGGTCGACGTGCTCTGCGGCCGGTATCGGATCTCCGGCCTGCCGGTGGTGGACGCCGATGGTCTGCTGGTCGGCATCATCACCAACCGAGACCTGCGCTTCGAGACCGATATGTCTCGCCGGGTCGGCGCCGTGATGACCAAGATGCCATTGGTCACCGCCCCGGTCGGGATCGCCCCGGACGACGCGATGGCCCTGCTCGGCAAGCACAAGATCGAGAAGTTGCCGCTGGTCGACGCGAACGGCCGGCTGGCCGGGCTGATCACGGTCAAGGACTTCACCAAGAGCGAGCAGTACCCGCTGGCCACCAAGGACGACTCCGGACGCCTTCGGGTCGGGGCCGCGATCGGCTTCTTCGACGATGCCTGGAAGCGCGCGATGGCGCTGGTCGACGCCGGAGTCGATGTGATCATCGTGGATACCGCGCATGGTCACTCGCGCGGTGTCGCCGACATGATCGGCCGGCTGAAGGCCGAGTCGGCGGCCGCCCACGTCGACATCGTCGGCGGGAACGTGGCAACTCGGGCCGGGGCGCAGGCCCTGGTCGACGCCGGTGCGGACGGCGTGAAGGTCGGCGTCGGACCGGGCTCGATCTGTACCACCCGGGTCGTCGCCGGGGTCGGCGTGCCGCAGGTCACCGCCATCCTGAACGCGGCCCAGGCTTGCAAGGCGGCCGGCGTCCCGGTGATCGGGGATGGCGGTCTGCAGTACTCCGGAGACATCGCCAAGGCCCTGGTCGCGGGTGCCGACACGGTGATGCTCGGCTCGCTGCTGGCCGGCTGCGAGGAGAGCCCGGGTGACCTGGTCTTCATCAACGGCAAGCAGTTCAAGTCGTACCGGGGGATGGGCTCGCTCGGCGCCGCGCAATCGCGGGGCAAGGCCCGCTCGTACTCCAAGGACCGCTACTTCCAGGGTGACGTCGCGGACGACAAGTTCGTGCCGGAGGGGATCGAGGGCCAGGTGCCCTATCGCGGTCCGCTGGCCGCGGTGGCCTACCAGTTGGTCGGTGGCCTGCGGCAGTCGATGTTCTATGTCGGCGCCCCGACCGTTCCCGAACTTCAGCGCCGGGGGCAGTTCGTCCGGATCACCAGTGCCGGCCTCAAGGAGAGCCACCCGCACGACATCATGATGACGGTGGAAGCTCCCAACTACGCCTCCCGGTAGCCCTCTGAGCCCGCTGTGGCGCCTGAGCTCGCTGGGGCCCCCTGAGTTCGCTGAACATGATCGCTGAAGGTATGGCTGAAGTGAGATGGGGTGCTATCACGCGCACCATACTTCAGTCATCCCTTCAGCGATCATGCTTATCCGAGCCGGCGCTGGGTTGGTCGGCAGAGCTGCAGCCAGCCTTGAGCGTCCGGCTCGAGTGGGCCGATGCGGTGGGGAATGGTCGGCGTGTCCGGGGACACCGGTAGCCTGACCGTGTGACTGAGATCGAGATCGGCCGGGGCAAGCGCGGTCGGCGTGCCTACACCTTCGACGACATTGCGATCGTCCCGAGCCGCCGCACCCGCGACCCCGAAGAGGTGTCGACCGACTGGCAGATCGATGCCTACCGGTTTGAGTTGCCGATCGTGGCCGCGCCGATGGACTCGGTGATGTCGCCGTCCACCGCGGTGGCGCTCGGCCGGCTCGGCGGCCTGGGGGTTCTCGACCTGGAGGGTCTGTGGACCCGATACGAGGACCCCGAGCCGCTGCTTGCCGAGATCGCCGGCCTGGAGCCGGCCGTCTCCACGCGGCGGATGCAAGAGCTGTACGCGGAGGAGATCAAGCCTGAGCTGATCGTCGCCCGGATCAAGGAGATCCGGGACGCCGGGGTCACCGTCTCGGCGGCGCTCACCCCGCAGCGCACCCAGCAGTTCTGGAAGACCGTGGTGGACGCCGGGGTAGACCTCTTCGTGATCCGCGGCACCACGGTCTCCGCCGAGCACGTCTCCGGCCGGGCCGAGCCGCTCAACCTCAAGCGCTTCATCTACGAACTCGACGTCCCGGTGATCGTCGGTGGTTCGGCCACGTACACCTCCGCATTGCACTTGATGCGCACCGGAGCCGCCGGCGTGCTGGTCGGGTTCGGTGGCGGCGCCACCCACACCACCCGCGACACGCTCGGCATCCATGCCCCGATGGCGACTGCGGTCGCGGACGTCGCGGCCGCCCGGCGGGACTACATGGACGAGTCCGGCGGCCGGTACGTCCACGTCATTGCGGACGGCGGGGTTGGCCGGTCCGGCGAGGTGGTCAAGGCGATCGCCTGCGGTGCCGACGCGGTGATGCTCGGCGCGGCGCTGGCCCGGGCGTCCGACGCCCCCGGCCGGGGCTTCCACTGGGGGCCGGAGGCGCACCACCCCTCGGTTCCACGGGGCGCCCGGGTCCGGGTCGGAACCGTCGGCACGCTGGAGGAGATCCTCTACGGTCCCGGTCGTGCGGCCGACGGCACCACGAACCTGGTCGGTGCGCTCCGCCGGTCGATGGCCACCACCGGCTACTCCGACCTCAAGGAGTTCCAGCGGGTCGAGGTTGTCATCTCGCCTTACAAGCCCAGCTGAGCCGGCTCTGCAGAGCACGTACACCGGTTCGACGACGAGCTGCGTCTTTCTCTGAGCATTCTGCGAAATGGTTTCTCCCGAACGCCATTTCGGTTATCCACAGGTGATTCGGAGGCCCTCGCGAGGGCACTAAGGTGGCCGTCATGGGGAAGAAGAACAAGCAGCGGCGCAAGGCCGGTCACCCGGCATCGGCGGCCGGGCGGCCGGCGTCGCCCGGTGCGGCTTTTGGGGCTCCGCAAGGGTGGGGCTCGGCGGGGGAGCCGAGCCCACCGCCTCGTGAGCGGTCGCCGCAGGAGGTGGTGGCGGGCTTCGTGTCCACCGCGATTCATGCCTTTGCGGCCGGCGACCATCCCGGCGTCCAAACCGCGATAGAGGCCTTGGTGGAGCGGCCGAATCTGGATGGCTGGCGGGCCATCACCGAAGGCGCGTTGACGACGTATCTGACCAACGTCATCAGTGCCGCCTGGCAACGCGGCTGGCAGCCGGCCGACGTGGCCCGGATCGTCGGGCGCCAGTTCGGTAGCCGGCACGTGCGTCTGGTGGCCGATGTCATCGCGGCTGATCTGAAGCGGTATCCCGTGGTCACGCTCGATCCCCGGTGGCCGGCCCAGCTCGCAGAACTCGATGCCCAGGTGTGGTGGGCCCCGGAGCAGACGTATCTGCGTGCCTGGTGCGAGTTGCCGAACAACGACTGGGTGGCGGTGATCCCGATGGCAGTAGAACTGGTGGCGCTGCTGAACGGGTTGCCGACGCTGGAGCAATTGGGCCCAAAGCCCGGTACGGCGCGCCCGCCGGCGGGCGCCTCCACGAGCAGGTCGGCAGGTCGAGAGGCGACCTCTGCGACCGGCGAAGGCGCCGAAAATCCAGTGGACGAGCGGATGCTCAGCCGGATCAGAAACCTGCTCGCCAAGGCGGAGGCCACCGGATTCCCGGCCGAGGCCGAGGCGCTCACCGCCGCCGCGCAGGAGCGAATGGCCCGCTACAGCATCGATGCGGCGATGCTCGCCGCCACTGCGGTCGACAACAAAGACAGGCCGGCCGGGCGCCGCATTGGAATCGACAACCCGTACGAGCCTGCCAAGGCAGTGCTGCTCAACGCGGTCGCGACGGCCAACCGATGCCGTTCGGTCTGGAGCAAGAGTCTCGGGTTCTGCACGGTCATCGGATTCGAACCGGACCTGGACGCCGTCGAGGCACTGTTCACCTCGTTGTTGGTGCAGGCCACCACGGCGGTGACCAAGGCCGGATCGGGTGCGGGAGCGGGTGCCCGGTCGCGAACCAAATCCTTCCGGCAGTCTTTCCTGGCTGCGTATGCGCACCGGATCGGGGAGCGACTGGCGGAGATCACCGAAGCCCAGACAGTGGCCGCGACCGCTGAGCCCGGGGGCGGAAACCTGTTGCCGGTCCTCGCTTCTCGAGACCGAGCGGTAGAAAGCACGCTCGCCGAGATGTTCCCGAGTCTGACTCAGAAGTCGACCGGCACGATCACCGATGCTGAGGGCTGGCATTCCGGTCGAGGCGCGGCAGACCTCGCCGCCCTGCATCGCGGCGAAGCCCTGCCCGACGCCGCCCGCTAGGTCGTCGATCAGGGCGAAGTGGTCACCCGATCTGCCCCGGCTAGTGGGCCACATCTGGTGACAACTTCGCGAGCCGTCGGCCGGGCCGCTCCGCTCGACGGGTTCTCGGATTTGGCGGCTGCGTGTATTTAACGGCCTTGCCTGGCCCTCCGTGTTAATGCCTGCGTGTCATTAACGGGAGGGGCGTCGTGAGTGATCCCAAGGACGTCGTCATCAAGGGGCGAGTCGTATTTCCGCCCGGCAGTCGGCCGAGAGTGGCGGCCCGCCTCGTCGTCCGGGTCGAGGACGTCTCGATCGCCGACATGCCCTCCGTGACCGTGGCGCAGCGCGTGCTGGACCAGGTCCGACTGCCCTCCGCAGAGGGCGACTCGCTGCCGTTCGAGATTCCGGTGCCAAAAGCTGTTCTGGATCCGAAACGACGCTATTCAGTGCGAGTTCACGCGGATGTCAGCGGCACCGGCACCATCACGACCGGAGATTTCGTGTCAACTCGGTCGTATCCCGTGCAGGTGGAGCAATCGGGTGAACCTGGTCCAACGGTCCAGATGCAGCCGGTCTGAGTCTTTGCGCGGTGGGGAGAAATGTCTGATTTCGCTAATGGAGGGGAAACGCCATGACCGAGTCGACGGTTTGGCAGAACCAAGGAGAATTCCGCGGCGGTGAGCGCCGGACCGCCATCATTTCCGGCGTCACTTTCGGAAATGTGCCCGTTGTCTACAGCGCAGTCAACGGCCTGGCGATCTTCGAAGGGGACATCGTCCTCGGCACCGTCGATCAGCTCGATCTGGCCCTTCAGGAGCACCGGGCCCAGGCCAGTGGCGAAGCGGACGTGGAGTTCGGCGTCGGCATCAGTGGCCTGCGATTCCGGTGGCCGAATGCTCAGGTTCCGTTCGACATCGATCCCGCGCTACCGAACCAGCAACGGGTCCGGGATGCCATCGCACACTGGGAATCCCGCACGCCGATCCGCTTCCCGGAGCGCACCGCGGCCAACGCCGCGCAGTTCCCCGACTGGGTGCACTTCACCAGTGCCGGCGGATGCTCGTCCTCGGTCGGGATGCAGGGTGGTCAGCAGCTGATCAGTCTGGGGACGGCGTGCACCACCGGCAATGTCATCCACGAGATCGGTCACACCGTCGGCCTGTGGCACGAGCAGAGCCGCGAGGACCGGGATCTCTTCGTAACCGTTCACTTCCAGAACATCCAGCCGGGAATGGAACACAACTTCGACCAGCACATCACCGACGGTGATGATCTGGGCGGCTATGACTACGGCTCGATCATGCACTACCCAAGAACCGCATTCAGCAGCAACGGGCAGGAGACGATCACTCCCACCGACCCGGCCGCACAGATCGGTCAGCGCACCGGGTTGTCCGCCGGGGACATCGCGGCGGTACTCGCGCTCTACCCGCAGCGCCCGCAGAATGGCTGGCACCACAACGATCTCGTGGCTGCGACCGGGGCGCCGATCGCCGCCGGAAACCCGGCCGGGTACACCTGGAACGTCGACCAGACCCAGCACGTGGTGTACCGCAGTGCGGACGGGCACATCCAGGAACTCTGGTTCAACGGCAGCTGGAACCGCAACGATCTCGTGATCGCGGCCGGGGCCCCTGCGGCGGCCGGCAATCCGGCCGGGTACACCTGGGACGTCGACAACACCGAGCACGTGGTCTACCGCAGCGGCGACGGGCATATTCACGAACTCTGGTTCAACGGCACCTGGAACCACAACGACCTGGTAATCGCGGCTGGAGCGCCGGCCGCTGCGGGGAACCCCTTCGGGTACACCTGGGACGTCGACAAGACCCAGCACGTGGTCTACCGCAGCGGCGACGGGCATATTCACGAACTCTGGTTCAACGGCAGCTGGAATCACAATGATCTGGTGGTCGCGGCGGGGGCGCCGGTGGCGGTGGGTGATCCGGCCGGGTACA
>DATINJ010000272.1:0-22431 GCA_035474375.1 Kineosporiaceae bacterium
CACCGACAAGATGAACCCGTAGTTACGGGACAGCCAGGGATCCACCATCAGGAGCAGCACAGCGGTGGCCGCCAACAGTGGCATTCCGGCTCCACGCCGAGCCTGAAGCAGACCGATCAGCGCCAGCCCGCCCATCACCGCTGCTCGCAGAACGCTCGGCTCGGGCCGGGCAATCACCACGAAACCTGCGATGGCGAGCGCGGTTCCGGCAACGCGGAGGTACCGACCGGCACCTAGAGCGCCGATGATGGTCACGACCGCGGCCGCGACAATCGCCACGTTGGCACCGCTGACACTGGTCAAGTGCGACAGCCCGGCTGTCTGTAGATCCGCCCGCAGCGGCAGACTCAACCGTGACGTATCACCGACGACGAGCGCGGGCAGCAGGCCACGGGCGTCGGCGGGCAGACCCCGGCACGCGGTGCGAAGGCCAGCCCGCAGTCGCTCGGCCGCTCGCCAGATCCAGTTGCCATGATCGATGACCCGTGGTGGGCCTCGGGGAAAGACAATGGCGGATGCGGCGTCTCCGGCCTGGACCGAACTCAGGCGGCCGGTAACTCGAACGTGAGACCCTGCGACCAGGGCGCTCCAGGGCGGGCCCCCGAGCACGATGAGTCGCCCTGAACTGGACTCTGTTCGCCCCTGGACGGTCAGTTCCTGGACCGCGACCCGCACGACGTACCGATTCTCTCCGGACGCGGAGGAAGTCTCTGACTGCCGTGGATCTCCGCTCACTCGCCCGGTCAGGGTGCCGGTGGCGTGCGCCGCAGCAGCCCGGGTCAACGGATCTCGCTCTCGCTCGAACAGTCGCAGACCGGTCAGCGTCAGGACTACCGCCGCGATCGCCAGAAGCAACGTCAAACTGGAGATCCGGACCAGCCATCGGGTGGAGATTCTCGACCTGCGTCCACTCCTGGTTACCAGCGTGGCCAGCAGCACTCCGACCGAAATCACCAATACCGCAGCCAGAATCAGCACCGTGCTGGCGCGCGCGGCGGTAGCCCACCAGGTCAGCGCCCAGGAGGTGACGGCCGCCGGGAGCAGTCGCAGATCCGGTCCCGGCTTTCCCGGCTCCACCGGCGCCGCCGGCGCCGAGCGGGACGCGGCAGCAGATGCTGTGGCGCAGGTGTGGCTGGTAGTGGAAGCGGCAGTAGCGCGCCGGGAAGATCGGTCGACCACGCTTACACCCGCACCAACGGCCGGAGTTTGGCCAGCGTGGCCTCACCGATGCCCTGCACTTCGGCCAGGTCGTCGACGGAAGCGAACCTGCCATTCTCCTGCCGCCAGGCGACGATCCGGCCGGCGATCACCGGTCCGACCCCTGGCAGGGCATCCAGCTCAGCGACCGTCGCGGTGTTGAGGTCCACCGGAGCACCCGGCGCCGCTTGCCCGCCCGCAGCGCTCGTCGCACCACTACCGGCCGAACCCGGATCGGCGACCGGATCGGCTGTCGGCACCTTCTCACCCGGACGAGGGACGACGATCCGCTCACCGTCGATCACCTTGCGGGCCAGATTCATCACGGCCAGATCGGCCTTGGTAGTAGCACCTCCGACCGCTTGAACGGCGTCCTCGACCCTGGCACCGGCCGCCAGCGAAACCACGCCTGGCCGCCGGACCTGACCGACGACGTAGACCCGGAGCGGCCCCGCAGCGGTGCCGCCGGATCCGGCTGGGGAAACCGGATCACCGGTCGAAGCGTCGGAACCGTCCGAGCCGGTGAGCGCGCTCGGCGCCACCGGCTCGGTCGAACCGCCGGCTTGGGCCGCCCCGGCAAGCTCGGTCGGGATGCCCGTCAGCGAACCTGGTGACCGAGGTGGCACGACCGTTCCGGGCGAGCCATCACGCAGGAGCAGGACTGCCGCGATCCCGACGATCAGCAGGGCCAGCACAGCCGCCGTGAGGGCGGCCGGAAGCGGAATCTGCCAGCGGGCACCGGCACCTAGCGGGAACCCGCCATCTCGGTGATCGTCCGGATCGGGCCGATCAGCCACCCCGGGAGGCCATTCTTGCGGCCAGGCATCCTCTTCAGCCGGCGCTTCGGTACGCCGAGCCTGATCAAGGATGCGGCTGACCCGCTGAACGGTGGAGGAATCGTCGTCATGTCGCATGCGTCGACGCTAGGAATGCGGCGGGGCGGAAACCGGCACCCACCATGATCTGTGGACAACCAGGCCGTCGTCCGGGCCTGTGGACGAATCGACCGAGCCCTCGGGGCGATCAGCCGGGATCGACGGGTGAGACCACGACTCCGACCGAGCCCGGCCCGACATGCGCACCGATCACGGCGCCCACCTCGCTCACCGAAAGGTCGTTCAGAGCGTGGATCTGCCCTCTCAGCCGCTGCGCGACGTTCTCCGCCCGATCGGCGGCGGCCAGGTGATGCACCGCCACGTCGACCAGGTCGGTGCCGGCGTCTGCGGTCGCCGCCTCCACCAACCGAACGATCGCCCGCTCGGTGGTTCGAACCCGGTCAAGGGGCTCCAGTCGCCCGTCCACCAGGTTCAGCAGCGGTTTGATCGTCAAGGCCGATCCGAGCCAGGCCTGAGCAGCCCCGATCCGTCCGCCCCGGCGCAGGTATTCCAAGGTGTCGACGTACATGAAGATCGACGAGTTCAGCGAGCGGCGGAGGGCCGCCTCGGCAGCCTCGCGCGGCGTCGAACCAGCGGCGGCGAGCCGGGCCGCCGTGATCACGCCGAAGCCCATTCCCATCCCGAGCGAGCGGGAGTCGACCACATCGACGGCAAGGCCGACGGACGAGACCTCGGCGGCGGCGAGGCGGGCGGCGTCCACCGTCCCGGAGATGTCACCGGACAGGTGTACCGAAACGATCGCGGTGGCGCCTTCGGCCTGCAGCCGTTGGTAGACCTCGACGAAGGCGGCCGGGGACGGTCGCGAGGTGGTCACGGTGGCGTCGCTCTGGAGCGCGCGAGCCACCTCGTCACCGCCGATGTCGACGCCCTCGGCGAACGACTTGCCACCCATCACCACGGTCAGCGGAACGACAGTAATGCCCAGCTCATCGGCCACTCGGGGTGGCAGATAAGCCGTGGAATCCGTGACCAGCACGACGCGCCCTGACATGAAGCCCGACCCTAGCGTGCGCGGCAGGTCAGCGGTAACGGACCAGCGTGCCGGGGTGCTGGCTGATCACTGACCAGCACCCCGAACCGTTCATACCGGGACGATGTTGACCAGCTTGGGGGCCCGGACGATCACCGTACGGATCTCTCGACCGGCCATCGCCTTCTGCACCGCCGGACTGCTCAGCGCCAGCTCGCGCAACTGCGCTTCGGCAATCGTCGGGGCCACGTCGAAGCGGTCTCGGACTTTGCCCTGGACCTGGACGACACAGGTCACGGACTCTTGGACCAACAGCGCGTCATCGATCGGCGGCCAACCGGCCAGCGCAACCGCTGGCTGGTGCCCCAGCCGAGACCAGATGTCCTCGGAGGTGTACGGGGCGAACAGCGACAGCATCACGGCCACCGCTTCGACCGCTTCCCGAACCGCCGGATCAGCACCGCCGACCTCACCGTCGATCGCTTTCCGGGTGACGTTCACCAGCTCCATCACCCGGGCTACGGCCACGTTGAAGCGGAAGGATTCGATCAGCCCGACCACCTCGTGCAGGGTGCGGTGGGTCGCCCGGCGCAGCGCCAGGTCGCCGGTGCTCGGGTCGGTACCAACCGGCGAAGTGACGTCGCTCGACAGCCGCCAGGCCCGGGCCAGGAAGCGCGCCGAACCTGCCGGAGACACGTCGGCCCAGTCGATGTCGTCCTCGGGCGGGCCGGCGAACGCCATCGTCAGCCGGATCGCGTCGACGCCATGCAGATCCAGTTGCTCGGACAGCCGGACCAGGTTGCCCTTGGACTTGCTCATCGCCGCGCCGTTCATCCCCACCATGCCCTGGTTCAGCAGCCGGGAGAACGGTTCGACCACGCCGATCATGCCCAGGTCGTACAGCACCTTGGTGAAGAACCGGGCGTACAGCAGATGCAGGATCGCGTGCGTGACGCCGCCGACGTACTGGTCGACCGGCATCCACTTCATCACCTCGGCCTTGTCGAACGGCACGTCGGTGGCCTGTGGGGAGACGAACCGCAGGAAGTACCAGGACGAGTCGACGAAGGTGTCCATCGTGTCGGTGTCCCGCTTGGCCGGACCGCCGCAGCTCGGGCAGTCGACATTCACCCAATCGGTGGCCGCGCCCAGCGGCGAGCTGCCCTTCGGCTTCAGGTCCAGGCCCTCGGTCGGCGGCAGTTCGACCGGCAACTGATCGTCCGGGACCCGAACCTCGCCACAGGCTTCGCAGTTGATGATCGGGATCGGCGTCCCCCAGTACCGCTGACGGGAGATCAGCCAGTCCCGCAACCGATAGTTGACCTTCGGACCACCCAGCTCGCGGTCCTTCAGCACCTGGGTGATCTTCGCAATCGCCTCGTCCTTGCGCAGGCCGTCCAGATCACCGGAGTTGATCAGGGCGCCGTCTCCAGCGGTCGCCTCGCCGGACTTCGCCGGATCCGGCAGCGACTCGCCGTCCGCGTCCTTCACGTCCACCACGACCCGCACCGGCAGGTCGAAGGCCAGGGCGAAGTCCAGGTCGCGCTGGTCATGAGCCGGAACAGCCATGATCGCGCCGTGCCCGTAGTCGGCCAGCACATAGTCCGCGGCGTAGATCGGCAGCCGATCGCCGTTCACCGGGTTGATCACGTGTCGATGCAGGAAGACCCCGGTCTTCGGCCGGTCGGTAGACATCCGCTCGATCTCCGAGGTTCCGCGGACCTTCTCCAGATAGCTGTCGAACTCCGCTTTCACCTCCGCGGAGGCCTCGGCGGCCAGTTCGGCGGCCAGGTCGGAGTCCGCCGCCACCACGAAGAACGTCGCACCGTGCAGGGTGTCCGGGCGGGTCGTGTAGACCGTCACCGGACGCGCGGCCAGGGCAGGTGAACCGTCGGTCACATCACCGGCGTCCACCGGCTCGACCTGGAAGACGACGTCGGCTCCGGTGGAGCGGCCGATCCAGTTCTTCTGCATGGTCAGGACCTTGTCCGGCCACGCACCGCGCAACTGCTCCATGTCGTCCAGCAGCCGGTCGGCGTACTCAGTGATCTTGAAGTACCACTGGGTCAGCTTCTTCTTTGTCACCTGGGTACCGCAGCGCTCGCACTGGCCGTCGACGACCTGCTCGTTCGCCAGCACGGTCAGGTCCTTGGGGCACCAGTTGACCATGCTCGGTTTGCGGTAGGCCAGGCCGTTCTCGTGCAGCCGCAGGAACAGCCACTGGTTCCACTTGTAGTACTCCGGGTCGCTGGTCACCAGCACGCGGTCCCAGTCGAACGAGCAGGCGTACCTGCGCATCGACGCCTTCTGCTGGGCGATGTTGTCGTAGGTCCAGCCGCGCGGGTCCAGACCACGGGTGATCGCGGCGTTCTCGGCGGGCAGCCCGAACGAGTCCCAGCCGATCGGATGCATCACGTTGTAGCCGCGCTGCGTCCAGTACCGGGCGACGACGTCTCCCAGTGCGTACGCCTCGGCATGACCCATGTGCAGGTCGCCGGAGGGGTACGGGAACATGTCCAAGATGTACTTGGTCGGTCGTGGATCGTCCGGGCGACCGCTGCGGAACGGCATCAGCTCGTCCCAGACCGGCAACCAACGGTCCTGCAGCGTCTCGGCGTCGTAACGCTCGGTCGCCGCGTCGTCCTGGTCAATCAGGTCGGTCTGGTCTGCTGGCTTCTCGGACACGCCGTCCTTGCCCTTCGTGATACTGCTCTTGATCTGAGTCATGGTGTTTCCCCGTCCTCGCGTTCACGCTGCTGCCACCGAAACGAAAAAACCCCTCGCACAGGAGGGGTTGCCGCGCTGATGCCAGGCGATCGAACCTCGTGTGTTCGACCGGACCGACTGTTTCTCAGCGCGGCTCGATAAGGAGCTGCGTGGTCCGCATAGCCAAAGCCTAGCTCACCCGACGGTCGGAGCCGGACCAGAACCCGAGGCCGGATCTGAAGCCGGACCTGAAGCCGGACCCGGTGAGGGACCTTCGGCCGAATCCGAGCCGGGACCTGCATCAGGGCCGCTACCGGACGGCGGCGACGAGTCCTCCTCTTGAGTTCGGGCGGCGGCCCGGCGCTTCAGCGAGCGACGCAGCCCCAGATCCTGCTCGGCCCGGTGCAGGAGCCCGTCGAGATCGTCACCGTCCCACGGCACCAGCGTGGCGGCGCCCGCACTCACTCGCCCCTGCCAGGCTCCTCGCGGCAAGGTGAGCACGGTGCTCAAATGCGCCCGGATCCGTCGTTCCATCTCCAGCGGGGACGTCCCGGTTCCGGGGCCGAGCAGTGCGAACTCGTCTCCGCCCCAGCGAGCCACGATGTCGGTGGTCCGGGTGGCGACCTTCAGCGCATCGGCCACCGCCAGCAACACTTCGTCACCTTCTCGGACGCCGTGTCGCTCGTTGATCCCCCGCAGCGTGTCGACGTCCACCACCAGGCAGTGCACGGCCTGGCCCTGCCGCCGAGCCAAGTCGATCATCGGACGGGCGACCAGCTCCAGGCCCTTGCGGTTGGCGACCCCGGTGAGCGAATCCCGGACGGAGTGCTCCAGCAACTGGCGGTTGGCCTGGACCAGCGCAATCGCGGACGCCGTCCGGGCCCGACGGATGGCGGTAGCCAGCCCGGAGGCGGCGGCTACCAGGAGACCGATGTGCAGCCAGATCGCGGCCGCATCCAGGTCGAATCCACCGCGCAAAACGGCAGCCACGACGCAACCGGCCCAAAGCGCACCACAGGCGCCGAGCACCGACCAGAACCAGTGCTTGGCTGTGACGACGCACGCCGCGGCAGCGGCCAGGACGAGTTCGGCAGCCGGCCATTGAGCATCCAGCAGGCCGGTCCGGGCCGCCGCGGCGGCGGCGGCGACGATCGGGACCATGGCGGCCACGGTCTCCCGCCGCCAACCGGGTAACCGTCGCGTGCTGGCCAGGAAGGCGAGCAGGGTGAACCCGACCGCACTGCCACCATCCAGGGTGATCAGCACAGTCCGGTAGGCGAAGTCAGTCAGGAACAGGGCGAGGACGGCGTGCGCCGCATGAATGGCGGCGAAGCCGGCGCACAGCCGGGGTAGCCCCAGGCTGGTGGCGTCGCCCGCCTGGGGAGCGAGAGCGGCAGGGGTCACCCGTGGTGGATCGGCGCGGGTTCGGCGCTCCTTGAGCTTCGTCCGATCGGGGCTGGTCTCCAGTGGGGCTACCCGGTTGAATCGGACGGTGAAGAAGCCCCGCACCATCCGGCCGGGAGCGCTGCCGGTGCGCCGGGTGGAGCGTGACCCGGCCGTCGAACTGCCGGATGATGAGTGGCCGACCACGATCCCGGCGATCGCCCAGCTGCTGCGTGAGGGCCTCGACCTGGCCCCGGTCACGGTTCTGATCGGTGAGAACGGATCAGGCAAATCGACGCTGGTAGAGGGAATCGCGCAGGCGTACGGGCTGTCGCCAGAGGGTGGTTCCACCGGTGCCAGGCATTCCTCCCGGCCTAGCGAGTCAATGCTGCACGAGGGCCTGCGGCTGTCCCGCGGCCTGGGTTCCACGCGTTGGGGCTTCTTCCTACGAGCCGAGACGATGCATGGCTTCTACAGTTATCTCGAGGCCAACCCGCTGCCGCCGGCGAGCGAACCCGAACCGGTCTTTCACGAGATCTCGCATGGCGAGTCCTTCCTGGCGCTGCTGAACTCCCGGTTTCGCAGCCCCGGCCTCTACGTCCTGGACGAGCCGGAGTCGGCGCTGTCGTTCTCCGCCTGCCTCGGGCTGGTCGGCCTGCTGCACGATCTGGTCGAGGCGGGCACCTCGCAGGTGCTGGTGGCAACCCATTCCCCGGTCGTCGCGGCGATCCCGGGCGCCCGGATCCTCCAGCTTGACGGCGACGGTTTTCACCAGACCGAGTGGGAGGAACTCGACCTGGTGCAGCATTACCGCAGCTTCCTCGCCGAACCGATGCGCTACCTGCGGCACGTGCTCTGAGCACGGCCATCAGGTCGGCTCAGCGTCTGGTAGCGGTGATCTCGAGCCTGACGTAGTCCACCACCGGCTCCGGCAGTCGGTCAGCCACGTTCTCGACGAAGGCCGCATGCTGCTCGACCGGCAGCCGCTCGAGCTGGCCACCCAGTACCACCGTCTGCAGGTACTCGCAGAGCTGGGCGCGGTCGTCGAACCGGGCGGGATCGACTCTCAGCTGGACGTCGATGTCGGTGAATCCGGCCGCCTCCAGTCGACGCCGAGTCACCTCCACCCCAGCGAAGTTCCATGGGGACGGTTGCGGACCGGCGACCGCGGTGACGGCAGCGGACACGCTCGCGATGTTTCCCGCGCCGCCGCAGTCGGTGGCGAGCCGCCCTCCAGGCCGGAGTACCGCGGCCAGGTTCGCGAACAACGCGTCGTGATCGAGCACCCAGTGGAATGCCGCGACACTCAGGACGGCGTCCACCGGGCTGGAGACCGGCAGCGGCCGGCCTAGATCGGCCAGGACTACGTCCACGCGACTCAGGTCGCCGGCCAGTCGCTCGCGGAGCCGATCCAACATCTGTCGAGACCCGTCGACGGCTATCACCCGGCCGGTGGTGAGCCGGGCGAGGAGCAACTCGGCGTCTCGGCCGGTGCCGCAGCCGGCGTCCAGCACCGTGGCATCAGCGGCCGGATCGAGCCGCTCGATGGTGCGCCGACCCCAACCCAGATGTGGCAGGGGCAGAGCGTCGTACCGACCTGCGTTCCATTCTCTGAGCATGAGCACCTTCTCATATTGTGAGATTGTCATCCCGATATACAAGATATGGTGCTCCGGATCAGCATCGTCGTCCACCAGTGCTCACCAATTGAGACGGTCGCGGGCTGTCCACGCGACGCCGATCCAGCCCCGGTTATCCACAGATCCGATAGCGGCGATGACGGTTGTCGGTCCTCGGTGGCAGGCTCGACCCGTGACCACACCGCTGGAAGCCACCACCGCCAACTCTGTCGTGCGCGATCAGGCCGAGCAGGCGCTACGTCGCCTGGTGGGCCGGGACGACGCCAGGCTGCACGACGATCAATGGACGGCGATCGAAGCGCTCGTCGTCGATCGGCGCCGCGCGCTGGTGGTGCAGCGCACCGGCTGGGGCAAGTCTGCGGTGTACTTCGTCGCCACGGCGCTGCTTCGGGCCGCCGGTGCCGGTCCGACGATCATCGTCTCGCCGCTGCTGGCACTGATGCGCAACCAGATCGCCGCCGCGCAGCGGGCCGGAATCCGAGCGGTCACGGTGAACTCCTCGAACCTCGGCGACTGGGCAGAGGTCTACAAGGCGATCGAGAACGGCGAGGTCGACGTTCTCCTGGTCTCCCCTGAGCGGCTGAACAACCCGGATTTCCGAGATCGGGCCTTACCTCAGCTGACCACCGCCACCGGGTTGGTGGTGATCGACGAGGCGCACTGTGTGTCCGACTGGGGGCACGACTTCCGGCCGGACTACCGGCGGATCCGTACCCTGCTCGCCGACCTGCCAGCCGATATTCCGGTGCTGGCCACCACAGCAACCGCGAACAGTCGAGTGACCAAGGACGTCGCCGAACAGCTGTCGGTCAGCGGCGAGCGCACCTTGGACGACGTTCTGGTGCTGCGCGGCAGTCTCGATCGAACGTCGCTGCGGCTCGGCGTGGTCGAACTACCCACTGCCGCCCAGCGGCTGGCCTGGCTCGCGGATCACCTCACTGACCTGCCCGGCTCGGGCATCATCTACTGCCTGACCGTGGCCGCCACCCAGCAGATCGCCGAGCACCTGCGCGGGCAGGGGCACAAGGTGGTGGCCTACTCCGGCCAGACTCAAGAGGCCGACCGACTGGCCGCCGAGGACGACCTGCTCAACAACCGGGTGAAGGCGCTGGTGGCCACCTCGGCGCTGGGCATGGGCTTCGATAAACCCGACCTCGGGTTCGTCATCCACCTCGGCGCCCCGCCCTCTCCGATCGCCTACTACCAGCAGGTGGGCCGGGCCGGTCGCGGAGTTGAACGGGCCACTGTCGTGCTGCTGCCCGGCCGAGAAGACAAAGAAGTGTGGGACTACTTCGCTTCCCTGGCGTTCCCACCCGAACACCAGGTCCGGCAGACCCTGCAGGTGCTGGCCGAGCGGGACGGTCCGATCTCGACGCCGATGCTGGAGCCCAGGATCGACCTCGGCCGAACCCGGCTGGAGATGATGCTGAAGGTGCTGGACGTCGACGGTGCAGTGCGGCGGGTCCGCGGCGGCTGGATCGGCACCGGCCAGGCCTGGAACTACGACACCGACCGCTATGAGCGAGTCACTCAGACCCGCCGCGCGGAACAGCGAGCGATGCTCGACTACGTCGCGACCGAGGGCTGCCGCATGCAGTACCTACGATTGGCGCTGGACGACGACCAGGCCGGCCGGTGCGGGCGCTGCGACCGATGCGGTGGTCTCGAGCTCCCGACCGGGATCGACCAGAACCTGGTGAAGGCGGCGAACGACCGGCTGGAACAGCCAGGGGTGCCGCTCGAGCCGCGCCGCCAATGGCCCAGCGGAATGGCCGCGCTCGGGGTGCAGTTGAGCGGCCGCATCCCGGCCTCCGAGCAGGCCGGAGCCGGACGCGCGGTTTCTCGGTTCACCGATCTCGGCTGGGGTGATCAGGTACGGGCGTTGTTCCGGCCGGAAACCCCCGACGGCGAGGTACCAGTTCCGTTGCGGCACGCGGTGGTCCAGGTCCTTCAGAGCTGGGATCTACCCGAACGTCCGGACGGCATCGTGGCCATCGGCTCGATCAGCCGGCCCCAGCTGGTCGCGCATCTCGCTGAAGGTCTGTCCCGGTTCCTGCACCTGCCACTGCTCACTCAGTTCTCGGTGACCGGGCCGGGTGCGCCGGGCGAGGGAGCCGCCAACTCGGCACGGCGCCTGCACGTCGTGGCCGAGCGCTACGCCCTGGACGATCCGACGGCAGTCGACGGGATGCGTGTTCTGCTGATCGACGACCGCACGACCACCGGCTGGACCTTGGCCGTCACCAGCCGGGCCTTGCGTCGGGCCGGCGCGATCGAGGTGCACCCCGTCGTTCTCGCTTCCGGGTGAGAACTTCGCGGCGATCCGCGGTGAGGGCTTCGCGGCGATCCGCGGGTGAGGGCTTCGCGGCGATTCTCCAGGTGGGGGCTTCGCGGCGCTGACCTGACGGTAGGTCAGGGTCAGGTCGTCTCCACCTCCTGGCGGGCCTGACGCCGGACGCTGCCCACCAATCGGTCCAAGTAGAGCCGCCCGTTCAGGTGGTCGGTTTCGTGCTGCAGGCAGCGCGCAACCTCGCCCTCGCCACTGATCCGGATTGTCTTGCCCGTTTCGTCCTGCCCCTCGACAGTGGCCCGGACAGCCCGGGGTGTCGGATAGTTCCTCCCGCGAACCGACAGGCAGCCCTCGGGCGCGGTCTCGCGCTCCTCGGAGAGCTCGACGAGACGAGGGTTCGCCACAACGGCCACCACGTCGTCACAATCCATCACGAATAGCGAGATCCCGAGCCCGATTTGGTTGGCCGCCAAGCCCACACCCCGGGCCTCGCGCATCGAAACGAACATCAACTCGACGGTATCCGCCAGCGCATCGTCGAACACGGTCACCGGCTCGGCCGGGGTCCGTAGTACCGGATCACCCAGTTGTCGGATGGGGGCCGGCGACGGTGGTCGCCGGGACATGGATCTACGAATACTCACAAGGCAAAATCTAGCTTCGCCGAACCGGTGCCCGCACGGCATGTCCCCCGTTGACCGAGATCTCCCTCACCGTGCAGTTCATCACCGGGCCTGATCATGTGAATCGATGATCGGGACGGCGCGGTGAATGTCCCGCGAGCGACTTCAGCTAGCCCGAGGACTCGGATAGGTATCCTCTCCGCGACGACAAGTGACTGACTGCTACCGGCGATGGCCCGACAGAGAGGACGAGACGCTCCCGCCGGCACCCCTCCGTCAGACCTCAGGAAAGCCGCTCGATGCTGCTCAGACTCACCAGAACCGCTCGTGGGCACGGCGGTTCATTCGCCCCGGCACGCAGCCCGGCGAGCGCCACGAGCGGCAGCACAGCAAGCAGTACGAGCGGCTGCACCACGAGCGGCTGCACAGCAAACGCCACGAGCGGGAGCACAGCCAGCACTACGAGCGGCGGCACTACCGCCACCAGCGCAGCGATCCCCACGAGCGGGAGCACAGCAAGCACTACGAGTGGCCGCACCACGAGCGCCCACACAGCAATCATGGCGAGCAGCAACAGAGCAAGCAGCACGAGCAGCCACAGGGCAAGGAGCCACAGGGCAAGGAGCAGCAGGGCAAGGAGCAGCAGGGCGAGCGCCGCGAGCAGCGGCGAGCGGCACCTGGCTCTGCCGTTAGCCCTGATCATGGCCGTGGTCGCCGTGCTGGCCGTGGTCGTCGCATCCTTCAGTCGCCCTGCCCCGGCCACCAGTTCCACTCATCAGGTTGGCAGCAGACCGGCCACGCTCGATTCAGGCGCAACCTCGACGCACGAAGCCCTGTCCGCGACGATCACCCTGACCCGGAAGCGATTACGGACAAACCAGGCAGACGAGCCGTCGTGGACCGAGCTCGGATCGGCCTACCTACAACTGGCCGAGATCACTGGCGACCCGACGTACTTTCCCCGGGCGGAGGAAGCTCTGGAACGTTCGCTGGCGCTCGACCCAGCGAACAACTGGAATGCCATGACCGAACTGGGAGCACTTGCGAACGCACGGCTGGACTTCACCCAGGCGCTCGGTTGGGCTCGCCAGGCCACTGACGTCAATGCCTACGCCGTGAGCGCCTACGGCGTGATGATCGAAGCGCTGACCCAACTCGGCGACTACTCCGCCGCGAGTGTCGCAGTCCGCAGAGTTCTCAAATTGCAGCCAGGAACAACGGCTTTCATCCAAGCGGCGGAATATTTCGAGGAGCGCGGAGACAATTCCTCGGCTCGACGCATTCTACTGCGGGCTCTGGCCGAGACCAACGAACCGTCTGACCTCGCTCTCTGCCGGTACTACCTCGGCGAACTGTCCTCCAACCAAGGAGACCCGAGGGCAGCGCTTCGGCAGTTCCAACTCGGCCTGCTGACCAATCCGGACTCCGATCCGTTGCTCGCCGGGCGAGCCAAGGCCGAGGTCGCGCTCGGTAGGAGGGCGGCGGCCCTGCTCGACTACGCGACCGTCACTCACCGCACGACGCAACCGCAGTTCCTCCTGGACAACGCCGAGCTGCTGCTGTCGCTGGGCCGGGACGGCGAAGCCGAGCAGCAGTTTGTGGCCTTGGCCACCGCGCGGCAACGGCTCGCGACCAACGGCGTCGCCAATGATCTGATGATCGCGGTGCTGGAGGCCGATCATGGTTCGGCCACGGCAGCCGTCCGTCATGCAGAGACCGAATGGAGACGACGCAAGGGCGCCCCCGTCGCCGATGCGCTCGGCTGGGCTCTGCATCGGGCCGGCCGAGACCGGGAGGCCCTCGGATACGCGGCCCGCGCGAATCGAGTCGGCCGGCGCAACGCCACCTACCGCTACCACCTGGGCATGATCGAGTTGGCGCTCGGGCATCGAGCGGCGGCTCGTCTCGACCTCGAGCGAGCCTTGCAAATCAACCCGTACTTCTCCGTGCTGCAGGCCACGGTGGCCCGCCGGGCGTTAATCGCAGTCAGTCGCTGATCGTCGCGCTCAAGCCGGCGGCTGATCTTCTGGAGATGCCAGGCCCTCAACCAGCGGCTGATCCTCAACCGGCTGATCTCTGGTTCGATGCAGTAGCCAATCCTTCGACGTGCGGATCAGCGCGTACCGCTGCGGCGGTCCGTTGCCGTGCAAGGTGAAGACAATCCGCCGCTCGTTCCGATCCACCTCCTCCCACCAACCGATATCTGCGATGGATTTGTCGGCGTCCTGGTAAGTCAGATGCCCCAGTTCGTGATCATCAACCTGAACCGCAAGCCGATTCTGCGTCGAACTGGTCGGCAGCCCACGTGGTACCGCCCAGGAGCGAAGGACGCCGTCCTCCTCCAGACGCAGATCGAAGTGATGCTGGGGACGACGGTGCTCGTGCAGCACGAACGCGGGACGGTGCCTCGGATCGGAGGACATGCCGGCACGGTACTCGGATAGCGCGTGCGCGATGATGTCTGCGTGTCGGACGTAGAAATCTCAGGTGAATCGATCCCGTTGGGTGCCTTTCTGAAGCTCGCCGGGGTGATCGAGTCTGGCGGTGACGCCAAGCAACGAATCGCCAACGGCGAAGTCTCGGTCAATGGTGAGACCGAGATCCGCCGGGGTCGCAAACTGCACCGAGACGACGTGGTGGCACTCGGCGAGGAGCAACTACGCGTCGTCTGAGCTCGAAGCTGTCGGGCCCGAACCGCGCCGGCCCGGTGTGCGACACTCGCGCCGGCAGCCGCGCGGACCCCCCGGTCAGCACGACTCGACCAGCGCGAACGGGGCCGTGAGCAGCAACGATTCTGTTCGAACGTGGTACCTGCTGCGACCGACCTTCTCCACCTGGCCGACGCTACCGGCGTACTTGCCCCGGCCGGCGAGCCGGACCCAAGCGCCGACCGGGAGCAGGGCCGGCGCCGGGTCGACGATCGCGGGCCTGGCCGCCGGGGTCGATCGGGCCGCGATCGGAACTGCGGAACGTTCTGGGCGACCTCGCTCGAACCCGTCGACGATTCCTCGCCGCTCGGCTTCGTAGCTGGGGTGCATCTGCACCCGCCGACCGTTGAAGGTCCAGTCCAGCACGGTGAGCGGGTCGAAAACCCTGGAGCAATGACCACACGACTGCACCCGGGTGGGCTGCCGATGCCGGGTGGTGCGATGCCCGGCGGGGCAGGTGCCGACCCAGGGGCCAGCGGGCCTGGGAGCGCTGCTGGGCACACACCGCTTCGCGCTACACCCGATGGCTAGGGCTTGGGCCCGCCAGACCGCGTCGTGCCCGTGAGCCGGCCCAACCAGCGCGTGCGCGATCTCATGAAGGATCGTGTCGGTCACCTCGGCCTCGTTGTGCAACTGCGTGAGTACCCGGCTGAGGCCGATCTCCCGCGGCACCGCACGGCAGATCCCGGCGCGAGTCTTGGCGTTGTCGAACACCAGCCGCCAACCAGTAAGCCCATGGCGCCGCATCAGGCCGGCAGCCAACCGGCGGGCGTCAAGGATCTCCACGTGTGCCTCCCCTTCATCACCATCATCTCGAGGTGACGCAGAGGCTATTGCTCGGGACCGACATTCCGGACCGCGACCCGCGCAGGCTGTGGATAACTCCGTCGCCGGACCGCTGGCGGAGGCCTGGCCACACGCTCACCGAGGTGCTTTGGCCTTCTTGATCTGACGGCGGTACTCGGCTGCGCCCCGCGGGTTCACCGACAGGGCGGTCAGGTGCGCGGGATCCTCGTCGTTGAAGTAGGCCTCGTAGGCCAGGTTGCCCCGCTGCTCTTTGAAGAACCCGAACATCTTGCGGATGTAGTAGGGGTTGTCCCCGCCGCTGTGCCCGGCCCAGGCCGACCCCCGGAACAGGCCCCATTCCGGCACGCTGAGTTGCCGGTTCTTGCTCCGAGCGAAATCCGCCCAGAACTTCAGGCCGTAGGCCCCCGCGTACTGTGCGTTCCAACCCGCCTTCCCCCGCACCGGCGGCCAACCGTCGTAGCTGTCGATTCCGACGAAGTCCACGTACTTCCGACCCGGCCAAGCCTTGCGTGGGTCGGTCATCACGCCCTCACTGTTCCCCCGGTTCACCGTCCAGTCCCAGCGGAGTCCGGGCGCCTTCGACTCGGCGGCACGGAAGATGTGCCGCCAGCACCCGACGAAGTCCGCCGGTTTGCGCGCCGCCCACTGCTGCCAATCGCCGTTGAACTCCCAGGCCAGCCGGACGATGGTGCGAGACGCCAGTCCAGCCTCGGCGACGTGTCGGCCGAACCTGCGCCAGCGGACGTCATAGGCGCCTCGGGAGCAGGCCCGCAGCGAGTACTTGGGTTGCTCCGGGAAGGGCGCCGAGCTGATTACCAGAGTCTGCGGGGCGTCTTTCCACTCCGCGTAGAGCCAGGCCGGGTTGACGATCTCGGGCCAGGACGCGCGACCGGTGAAGGTGAGCGCCAGGTCGGTCTTCGCCTTGCGCCACTTCCCGAACCGGTTGTGCCCAGCGGGCGCTTGTTCCGCCAGAGTGGCGCCGCTGGCCCAGCGCAGGCCGGAGCGATCCTTCGGGATCGGCCGTGGGGTCGCGTCGGCCGGAGCCGCCAGAACGACGACACCCAGTCCAACGGTGATCGCGATCACGGCACTCCGGATGTTTCGGACTCTCACAGCGTCTCCCCGCAGCCTGGATCCATGGTCACGATCAGTAGTTATACGAACGCTCTACGTCACCTTCTCACGATGTCCCCAACCTCGGTGACAGAAACCAGTGACGCGCCGGAGAGGGCGTTCCAGATCGCTCTCGATCCGCGTGCAACGTGAAAGCCGGATCGACCGCCATCAGAACGGTGAGGTGAAGCAGCGCTCAGCGGGGTAGGCCACCGGGCACCCTGACTCCGGCAGATCCGGTCTTCCGGAACCACCGCGCCCGCTCGGGCGTTATCACTTCATGGAGGAGCCAGGATCCCCACGCCCGCTGGGGTGGACCATTCGCCGGGCCGAACTCATCGACGTTCCGGCCGTCGCACGACTGCTCGGCGCGCCCATCCCGGCCGAATGGCCAGGCAGGGCAGAGCTGTCGGATCAAACCCTGACCTCCGCCACCCGTCTCGTACTTACCCACGTGGCCTTGGAACTCGGCGAGTTCTGGGTCGCCGTCGAGCGCGGTAACCGTGTTCGAGCCGCCGTGGTGCTGCTCCCACCGGGCCGCAAGGGCGGTGAGATGATGGACGTCGCCGTGCGACTGGAACTTGGCTTACTTCCGAGGAACCTGCCGCAGCCGGCCACCATGGCCGGCGTCCCCGAGCAGTATTGGCTGTTGCTACCGGCCGCCGCACCGGACGACGATCAGGTCCTTCGAGATTTGATCGACGCCGCGATGCCGGCGATCGACGCCGACGGCCGAGCGGTGTTGTGCCTGCAGTCCGGGCCAGCCCCAGAACTGCTTTTCGAGCTTGGTTTTCAGGCCCTGCCGGCCCCGGTCCGGCACGGATCGGCCTCGCTCCGCCTCGGTCTAGACAGCCCGATCGACGCTCGAACGGCCCCGTCCGGGTCCACACCCGCGCCCGTCTGAAGCCGAAATACCCTCCTGCACAGCTAAATGACTTCCCCAGAGGCCCGCCTCCGCCTCGCACCACTCGCCGGAAAATCGTGACCCAGAATCATCACCAGTCCCCTATGTCTCAAACGCGTGATTCCGGGCCCGCAATACCTAAGGTGGTCGACGTCATGGTTGACGGATCCACGGGGGGCTTTGATGACACGCGCACAAAAGAGACGTAATGGCTGGGCGACAGCGGTCGCGGCAACGATAAGCCTGGCTACCTTTTCCGGATTACCGGTCACCTCACCGGCCACGGCCGCACCCGAGGTCAGACCCTCGGACGCGAAAGCCGAGAAACTAGGGCTTCAATTGGTGCCGAAGCGGGCTTCGCCGCAGAAGGGGCGCTATGGCGCAGCCACGGCCAACCCACTGCTCAGCTTGTTACCGGATCCGACACTGACGGATACGCATTACTGGAATTCGAAGATGGAGAGCGCGTCGAAGAAGCGCGCGAAAGCCCTCGCCGAGCAAGCCAGGTCGAAGGCGAAAGAGCTTCTGCTCGTGGACGAAGAAGAACCGGACGGGGACCGAGGCGGAAATGACACCGCCGCGAGCGCACAGTTCATCAAGAAGTTCGGGTCGACCTCGAGCAAGAGTCCGGCCGCTCGACTCCGCGGAACGCTTGCCCCAGATGCCGTTTCGACCTCCTTCCCGGCTCCCCCGGAAGACAATGGCTCGATTTCACAGGCCGGAGAGACCGGCCTGATCAGCGGATCTCTCGTGGCGACCGCCGGCACCATCGGGGACGGCCCACATGGTTCGGCCGGGGACGGGACCGGCGACTTCGACTACTACGCGATTCGCAAAGCCACCGCCGGCCAACGCGTGACCATCGATACCGACGCTTCGGTCGAACATCTCGACTCCATCGTGATCCTTTGGGATGCAACCGGAAATGCCGTCGCGGTGAACGACGACGATGACACCGGCACCAGCCTGGACAGCAAGCTGTCGGTCGCGCTGCCTGCCGACGGCGACTACTTCGCGATGGTCGGGGGGTTCGGTTCAGCACCAGGCGACCCCTTCGACTCCGGCAGCGGAACCGGGATCGCCGAGGCTGGTGGCGAGGGAGCCTACGAGGTGACGATCGGACTCGACGCTGCGGACGTCGACTACTACGCCGTAAAGCTGAAAGCAGGTGACGTGCTGTCCGGGTCCGCAACCGGTTCCGCCAGCCGGCTCAGCGTGTATGACTCGAGCGTGCGGCAGGTCTTCGGTTCGGAACAAGACTTCTCCGGTATCTACCCGATGCTCTCGCCGCTGGCCGGTGGCGGCAACGCCGTGGTCGATCACGTCGTGACCAAGACCGGGATGCACTACCTGGCGGTCGAGGGATCGACCGGCGACTACGACGTCGTGTTCGAGGTCTACCGTCCGGGTCCGGAAACCGGCCACGCCACCCAGACGATCTTCCTGGACTTCGACGGCCAACGAGTCAACACCGCAATCTTCGGCGGGCGGGGCGTTTCCACGCTGTCTGGGCTGTCCGCATTCCTTGGGCGTTGGGCCATCCCGACCGCACAGAAGAATGCACTGATCAACCGCGTGATCGCGACCGTCACCGAGAACCTGAAGCAGGACTTCACCGGCACCGGCGTCAAGATCAAGATCCTGAACAGCCGGGACAACGCCGATCCCTTCGGCCGGCCGAACGTCAGCCGACTGATCATCGGTGGGACCATTGCCGAGTCGGGAGTGGACACGATCGGGATCGCTCAGTCCATCGATCCGGGCAACTTCGATACCGCCGAGACGGCACTGGTCCTGCTCGACGTCGTCTCGGCTCCGACCGCCGATGAGCCAGAAGCCTCATTCAACGCCTACCTCACCCCGACCAGCGACCGGGTCAAGTTCGTCGGGACCGCGCTCGGCAATCTCGCCTCGCACGAGGCCGGCCACTACCTCGGAAACTGGCACGTCGACCAGTTCAACACCGTGCTCAACCTGATGGATCAGGGTGGCAACTTCCCGCTGCTGTACGCCGTCGGACCGGACGGCGTCGGTGGCACCGCTGACGATCCGGACGTCGACTTCGGTGCGGACACCCTCAACCCGTACGAGGGCTTCTCCGGAGTGGAAAACACCTCGGCCCGGACCCGATGGGGGCTCACCCCATAGACCGGAGCCGCCCCTGCGTCCGCCCCGAAAGGTGCACGGACGCAGGGGTGGCCTTGCGGTACGGTCACCGATGTGGCTGTCCCTGTCCTGCCAGGAAATGACCTGTCGGTGAATCTGCGCGAGACGGTTCGGCGCCTGCCCCGCTCCCCCGGCGTCTACCGATTCCGAGACGCCCGGGGCACTGTCCTCTATCTCGGCCGAGCCACCGAACTGCGACCTCGAGTTGCCTCCTACTGGTCGAAGTTGCGCGGTCGTCGGCATCTGACCCGAATGGTGGCTCAGATCGATCGGGTCGAGGCGGTCGCCTGCGACGGCGTACACGAGGCGACCTGGCTGGAGCGCAACTTGCTGGAGCGTTCCCTGCCGCGGTGGAACCGGACCCGCGGTGGGCAGGAGACTCCGGTATACCTCCGCTTGGACACCCGCCCGGACGCACCCGGGCTCAGCGTCGCGCACGTCCGGCAGGAAGCTGTCGGGGTCCGGTATTTCGGACCGTACCTGGGCGGCGAGCGGGCCCGGCAGACGGTGAGCGCCCTGCACCGGATCCTGCCGTTGGCACATACCGGTACCCGACTGCGCGGCGCGGAACTCGACATCGCTCGCGCCCGAGGAATCGGTGAGATCGACGCCGGCGCTTTGGCCGCCGCGGTCGCTGCGGTGTTGCAACGGGACCCGGCGGCGATCGTTCAAGCCCGAGACGACCTCCTGAGGGCTCGAGATCGTGCTTGCACCGCAATGGCTTTTGAACTCGCGGGCCGGATTCAGACGGAGCTGCAGGCTCTGGAGTGGACCTCCGGTCCGCAGCGGGTGACAATCCCGGACGCCGCGACACAAGATCGTGATGTGTACGGCTGGTCCGGCGGGATCCTGGTGCATTTCGGGATACATGCCGGTCGGCTCGATACCTGGTCCCAGCGCAGCTGTGCTCAGGTTCGAGCTGCCCAGCGGCTGGCTGACACCCCGCCCGAGTGGGTCGGATTCGCACAGCGCGCCGCCGAGCTGGCCGTCACGCTCGCCGGAGCGGACCGATGACCGGCCCAACCTCTAGCGACACCCGTCGCCGACTTCTGCTGGACCTGGCCGGCCGAGTGCTCGACTGCGCCGGCGCCGATGGGGTGCGGGTCGGTGTGGACGGAGTGGACGGTGCCGGCAAGACCACCTTCGCTGGCGAGCTGGCCTCCGCTGTGCGCTCCCTCGGCCGCGAGGTAGTGCAGATCAGCGCCGACAACTTCCACCAGCAACGCGCGCTGCGGCACCGCCGAGGCCGCCATTCGGCGGAGGGATTCTGGCTCGACAGCTACGACTACCCGACGCTGCGAGCTGATGTCCTGGACGGTTTCGGCCGCGGTGGCACCGGTCGCTATCGAGAAGCCAGCCATGATCTGGCCTCCGATCAGCTGCTTGATCTGCCCTGGCAGACCGCCGCCCCGGGAACGGTCCTCGTCCTCGACGGGCTCTTTCTCCATCGGGGAGAACTGGCCGGGGGGTGGGACTTCTCGATCTTTCTCCAGGTTCCGTTCGCAGTATCCGTGGCCCGGATGGCGGAACGCGACGGCAGCGATCCGGACCCTGAGCACCCGGACAATGCGCGCTACGTCGGCGGCCAGCGACTGTACTTCGCGGCCTGTTCGCCCTGGGACCAGGCCAGCCTGGTGGTGGACAACTCGGATCTCGCGGAGCCAAAGATCATCCGCAAAGCCGGGCCCTCCTAGTCGCCCTGGGCCAGCACCATCTCCGCGAGCAAGCCATCCGATTCCGGCGCCCGGCGACCCGGCCAAACTGTCGGTGGTGCGCCCTAAGTTGTCCAGCAAGAGCAAAGACGGGCATCAGGGGTGATGATCATGTGCTTGAAGTGCCAGGGGTGGACGGAAGAAGAGATCTTTCAGGCTCGACTACAGACCATCGAACGTCACGGCTGGGCGGTGACGTCGGTGACCGGAGACGGCACAACCGTGGGCTTCGCCTACACGATTGGTTTGACCAGGTATCACGGCCATCCGGAGCTCCTGGTCACCGGCTTGTCGCACGCCTCGGCCGGGCAGTTCCTGACCGGGTTCGCCCACCAGATCCGAGCCGGAAAGCGTTACTCGGCTGGCAATATCCTCACCAAGCCGAACGGGCACCGATGGCAGTTCGTCCCGGTCGACGACCCCACCCAACTGGTAGACGCGCAAGAGACCTACCAGAGCGAGGCCGGGCCGGTACCAGGGCTGCAGGTGATCTGGAGCGACCATGACGGGCACTGGCCCTGGCATCCGGCCTGGGTCCACGGGCACGGCAGCCAGCCGCTTTTCGGCCGACCTCCAAGAGAATTCCCCTGACGAAAGCCTCAGCCAGAGCTACTCACCCAGGCCGCTCACCGACCAGATCGAGATCCCGATCGCCGCGACCTAGGGTCACCGTCCTTGTCCGCGCTGTGTCCCCCAGCGTATCGTCCGTGTCACATTCGCTTCGTCGAATGGTGTTCTGAGATGACCCGATCCACTCAGCCGCGGGAGCATCGATGAAGAAGCTCATCAACGAACCCGGTGACGTCGTCGCCCAAGCTCTGCTCGGGATGGCAGCCGCCCACCCCGAGATCCGAGTCGACCATGAGCACCGAATCGTGTATCGAAGAGAAACCCCGAGCGCCGGCAAGGTCGGGCTGATCTCCGGTGGTGGGTCGGGCCATGAGCCGATGCACGGCGGCTTCGTCGGGCTCGGCATGCTGGACGCCGCAATCGCCGGCGAGGTATTCACCTCCCCGGTACCGGACCAGATCCTGGAAGCGACCAGGACCGTCGACTCCGGGGCCGGCGTTCTGCACATCGTGAAGAACTACACCGGCGACGTGATGAACTTCGAGATGGCGGCCGAGCTGGCCGCCGCCGAGACCGGCGTCGACGTGGTCTCCGTGGTCACCGACGACGACGTCGCGGTGCAGGACAGCCTCTACACCGCGGGCCGGCGCGGGGTGGGCGTCACCGTGCTGGTGGAGAAGATCGCCGGCGCCGCGGCGGAGCAGGGCCGCAGCCTGGCCGAAGTCGCCGAACTCGCCCGCCGAGTG
>DATINJ010000273.1:0-38967 GCA_035474375.1 Kineosporiaceae bacterium
GTTCTGGCAGCACGGTCGGGAACATCGTGCCCGCCGGGACCGGAATAGCTCAGCGGTGCTGCAGATTCCGGTACAACGTGATCGTTGACCGACTCGGGGCATAGTGGGCGGCAAGGGCTCGTCCACCGGATGGAACCGGTGACCGGCGAGGAAGGCAATGCACTTCCCTCTCCTAGCGCTCCCCGGGGCTCGCTGATTGATCCGCTCTCCCGGGGCATCCGTCCCGGCAGGTCCAGTCACCGCGAAATCGACGGCTACGTCAATCGGTGGCATGGCGGCAACGGCTCGGTCGACCCCGCCTGGACAGCACCAGGCACGGATGTGTGGCGTACCTTTATCAATGCGACGAACTGCCGCGGCCTGTGCGGCTTCGTCCTGCTCGGCGAACAGCGATGGCTATGTTCGACAGTTCGATGGCCTCTGGCAGCCCCTGCGCAGAACGAAAATCCTATTAGCGCGAACGGTAATGGTGAAAGCGCTCAACTTCGCCGGATACAGCCCATTCTCCAATGCCAAAAATTTTCTGGCCCAAAGATCCCGTCGGCCCGGACTGCGAATCATTGTCTTTCGCAAGGCTCGGTCGATGCTGCAAACTGGGAACGCCGAGCAGAATTCGTGGGGTGAGCGCGGCAGGCCGAAGGCAGGTCGGAGGGACGACGATGGCCGAGACCGAGACGGACACAAAAGGCCAGGGCACGACCGGGGAGACCACCACTGGGGAGGCCGCGTCGACCCGCGAGCCCACGCCCTTTGCACAGGTCGACGAAGCGCCGCCGGAGCTCCAGGCGCTGATCCTGAGTGTGCTGGAGCTGATGGCGGCGACGCCCGAGATCGGGCAGGTCCGGCGGGCGGCCGACGCTCTGCTGCGGCCGGCCGCCGGGGAACGCATCCTCGATGCCGGGTGTGGGGCGGGTGAGGCCGCCCGGGCGCTGGCGGCGACGGTGGGGCCCGAGGGGCAGGTGACGGCGATCGACGCCTCTCGCACCGCGGTAGAGCACGCCCGGTCGAAAGACGACGGAACCGGCGTCGAGTACCGCGTCGCCGACGTCACGGCGCTGCCGTTCGACGACGACGCCTTCGACGCCGTCCGCTGTGAGCGCGTGCTGCAACACCTCACCGATCCGGACGCCGGGTTGGCGGAACTGGTCCGGGTCACCCGTTCCGGTGGGCGGGTCTGCCTGATCGACACCGATTGGGAGTCGATGGCCAGCGACGGACTGCCGGACGACTTGGTCGAGGCCGTGACCGGGATGCTGCTGAGGCGGACCGTCCTGCACCACTCGGCAATGGGGCGCACCCTGCGCCGCCGCCTGGTCCGGGCCGGGCTCACCGAGGTCTCGGCGCAACCGGTCACGATCTGTTTCACCGATCCGGATCGGGCCGCCGCGATCTTGCCGATCTTCAGCCCGCTGCTACCAGCCGAGGCCGGAATGATTCCCAACGACGTGCGGGAGAGCTGGTTCGAAGCGATCGCCGCGTCCCGGGACCGGGACGAGTTTCTCGCCGTCCTGACAATGTGGGTCGCGGTCGGAACCGTCGCACCCTGAGGGTGAGCCGGCAAGGAACTCGGAGGCCCGGATGCGGATTGCGTCGTACAACGTCGAGAACCTGTTCGACCGTCCGCGAGTGCTCAAGCAAGAGTCCTGGATCGAGGGCCGAGCCGTCCTGGCAGCCTTCGCCCGGCTGAACGCCCTGCTGCAGCACGACCCGTACAGCGACCAGGACAAGGCCGCGATCCTCGGCGCGCTGGGTGAGTTACGGCTGCTGCGCTCGGACGAGAGCCGGTACGTGCGCCTGCGCCGGATCCGCGGGTCGCTGCTGCGCCGCCAGCGCAACGGCGAAACCATCGTGGTGGCGCGCGGCCGGTCGAGTTGGATCGGCTGGATCGAGTTGGTCACCGAGCACGTCGACCAGCTGGCGATGCGGCACACCGCGATGGTCATCCGGGATGTCGGTGCGGACGTCCTGGGCGTGATCGAGGCCGAGTCACGGACGTTGCTGGAGATGTTCTCCGCGGCGATGCTGACCAAGGTGGGAGGCGTGCCGTACGAGACCGTGATGCTGCTCAACGGCAACGACCCGCGGGGCATCGACGTCGGCCTGATGAGCCGTCCCGGGTATCCGATCGTCAGCATCCGCACCCATGTCTACGACCGGGACGACGCCGGGGTGGTGTTCTCCCGGGACTGCTGCGAGTACCACCTGCGCACCCCGTCCGGCGAGCGCCTGGTCGTGCTGGTGAACCACCTGAAGTCCAAGGGGTACGGCTCGCCGTCCGACCCGATCGGCAACCACCGCCGGCAGCGTCAGGCCGTCCGGATCGGGGAGATCTATCAGCGGCTGATTCGCGACGGCGCCCGGTACGTGGCGATCGTCGGCGACCTCAACGACCATCCCACCAGTGACGCCCTCGCGCCGTTGCTGATCGACACAAACCTGAAGGACATCAGCGAATTTCCCGGGTTCGAATTCGGTTCGCGGCTGGGCACTTTCCGCAGCGGCAACCTAAAGGACAAGATCGACTACGTGCTGCTGTCCCCAGACCTGTTCGGGCGGGTCATCGGTGGTGGCATCTTTCGCAAGGGAGTGCACCGCGGTCCGCGCACCCGAGACCCGTGGGAGGTGTACCCGACGCTCACCGCGCCGGTGCACGAGGCGTCCGACCATGCCGCGATCTACGCCGACCTGGACTTATGACGAGCGTTGATAGCTACTATCGCTGCGCGACAGCAGCCCTGCCTCGACCAAATAGCGACGTAACGCTGCGTAGTCAGGGGACTCTCGCGACGGCGCCGTAGGCCGCGACGTCCTCCACAGCGGGCCGCAGTTCGGCATCAATCTCAGGCCGCCACTCCGAGGTGGAAACGATGCCCGGTTCTACTAGTTCCAGCCCGTGAAAGAACTGCTCGAACTGCGCACGGCTGCGGAGGTAGACGGGGACCTCCCGGCCCGCGGCCTCAGCGATGAGTTGATCGCTGAGGAAGTCGCCGGTGGCGTGCGACATCGCGATGTAACTACCCGACGGTAGAGCGTCTACCAGGCCGGCGACGATGTCGTACGGCTTGTCTTCATCGGAGATGAAGTGCATGATCGCGACCAGCATCAGCGCCACCGGCTGGGTGAAGTCCAGCGTCCGCGCCGCTTGTTCAAGGATCTTGCCCGAGTCCCGCACGTCCGCATCGAGATAGTCGGTGACGCCGACGTCCGAGGAGCTGGTGAGCAGGGCACGGGCGTGCACCAGCACCAGTGGGTCGTTGTCGACGTACACCACCCGACAGTCCGAGGCCACCGCCTGCGCCACTTCATGGGTGTTGTCAGCGGACGGCAACCCAGTGCCGATGTCGAGGAACTGCCGAATTCCCAGGTCTTGGGTCAGGCTTCGCACCGCTCGGCGCAGGAAACCGCGGTTTTCCTGGACCGCCGTACGGATGCTGGGGAACGCCTGGGCAACCTTGTCGCCCTGCTTCCTGTCGACCTCGTAGTTGTCCTTGCCGCCAAGCCAGTAGTTGTACACGCGAGCAGAGTGCGGGACCGATGATGTGTCGAGCGACGGCACCTCGGCCGGCGGTACCCATTTCTCCGGCTTGATCGACGCTTCGTTGCGTGGGTCGCTCACCGTACCTCCACTCACTCGACCTGCAGCGGACGCGATCTCGCCGATCCGATCACTTCGTTCGGAATCGGATCATTCTATGGCCTTTTGCCGTCAGAGCACCGCCATTCCGTGCGTCGGCGAGGATGCCTGAGTCTGATGACGGGCGGGAATCAAGTTTCCACCGGTGGCTGTCGATCCGACCACCAGCGATCAAAAGAAGGCGGAGAAATGTCCGGGCACACCCTTGCACGCCACGGCAACGTGCTGGAGTTCACCTTCCACGGGGTGTGGGGGGACGCCGAGCGCGCTGCTTGGGAGCGCGAGATCGTTCCTCTGATGAAGTCGATGGAGCCGGGGTTTCAGTTTTTCGTCGACTTCAGCGATTACCCCGCCCAGGAATCGGCCACTCAGGATCTGCACGGACGCTTGATGGGTGTGGCGCTGGCGCAGGGCTTGGGCCAAGCGGTGCACGTCGTTCCGAGCGCCGTCGTGCGGACACAGATGAAGCGCGCCTCGGACGCCACCCCGGATGGCCCGCGTTTTCAGTACGCCTCCTCGATCGGCGAGGGTCGACAGCTCCTCCGGCGGGCGAGGGAAACAGCCGCGACACCCGCGCGTCCGCCCGGCTCGCCATCCTTGAGTCCGGCGCCACCGTCTGGCCGCCGTCCGGTCGCCGCGCACCAGCCCGTCGGGTTCGCTGGCCGTCAACCCACCCGTGCACTGGTGATCGGCAGTGCTGTCACTTCGCTCGCGGCCGCGCTGGTGGGACCTCTGGCGGGTGCCGTGCCCGGTTCGATACTGGCGTTGGTCGCTGCCGGGCTCGCCCTGGGACAGCTGATGCGGACCGGCCGGGAGGCGACCCCGGTCGGGTCCGAACCGGCGAGTCTGGGTGAGTCTGCCGCTCTGGATCGCGGGATCCGCCAGGTTCTGGGAGAACTGGCCCAGTCTCTGGCCGGGGAGTCCGCGTCGTTGCGTCAGCACAGTTCGGTCCTCGTCGCCATCGTCGATGAGGTCGGCGCCAACGCGCGCCAAGTCGAGGTCGATGCGGTCGGAATCAGTGGGCGCTTGGTCGACGTGGCCGGTGACGCCCGGGGTATGGCGGCCACGAGTACGGAGATCGGTTCCCAAACCGCGCTGGCGGACCGGCTGAGCGGCAGCGCCAGTGGACAGGCCGGCCGGACCCGGCAGTTGGTCCGGGACCTCGACGAAAGTTCGCGTGAGATCGGCAATGTCGTGTCATTGATCGACCAGATCGCTGAACAGACGAACATGCTGGCCCTCAACGCCACGATCGAGGCGGCCCGGGCCGGAAGCGCTGGACGCGGCTTCGCCGTGGTCGCCGCAGAGGTGAAGGAGCTGTCCAGGGCGACCGCCGCGGCGACGGGGCAGATCGCGAGCAAGGTCACCGCGATCCAGCGGGACGTCGTCTCCACGGTGGAGGCCATCGACGTGATCGGATCCTCGATCGAGGAGGTCCGCAGCGCCCAGGACGTCGTGGCCGAAGCGGTGACCGGGCAGCAGGGCGTCACTGCGGGCATCGAGGATGCCGTCGAGAGCACGACTCTGCGGGTCGGTGAGCTGGTTGAGCGGATCCGCCGACTGGCCTTGTCCACCTCCGAGGTAGGGACCGTCGCCGCGGAAGCAACCGAGACCGCCGAACGCCTGGACGTGCTCACCCAGCAGCTGCAGGAGGTCGCTCGCGCCTGACGGAAACACCAGGCAGGCCGGATCAGTACGGGTGGATCATGAAGCCTCCAGGACGTCGATGGCGGCACAGATCCGGTGCGACGGCCGATCCGGTCATCGATCTGGACGGCAACGTGCTGGTCAAACCTTGATCCGTTGAGCCCGCGGTCGGAGTCGAACCGACGACCTACCGCTTACAAGGCGGTTGCTCTGGCCACTGAGCTACGCGGGCAACGCACTGCGACGTAGCTCCCGATCCTACCGGGAGCCACGTCGCAGTTCGTCCTTCGACCACGTACTGGACGCGACTAGACCGAGTACTGGTCCTGGTACGGGATCACCATTACTGGTCAGTGCACGGGCATCGGGTCACGCTTGCGACCCTCTCCCTCCGGGCCACCCGGCGCGATTGCGTCGCCGTCATACCCGGGCGGCAGGATCACGTCGGGCTTCAGCGGTGACGGTTCAACTCGAAGCAGCTTGGCGACCCCAACCGGCAGCCACCAGTTGTACTTGCCGAACAGCGACACCAGCGCCGGCACCAGCAACGCCCGCACAATCGTGGCGTCGAGCAGGATCCCGACGCCGAGCGCGGTCGCCATCACCTTGATGTCCGTTCCCGGTGCGGAGGCGAGCGCGGCGAACGCGAAGAACAGGATCAGCGCGGCCGAGGTGACCAGCCGCCCGGTTCGGCCCAGGCCATGCTCCACGGCATACGCGGTGGAACCGGTCCGGTCGTACTCCTCACGCATCCGGGCCAGGATGAACACCTCGTAGTCCATCGACAACCCGAACAGGAACGCGAAGATCAGCACCGGGAGCCAGAACGTCATTGCGCCGGTGCCGGCGATCCCGAAGATCGCGTCCGAGCCGTGCCCGTCCTGCCAGAACCAGGTCGCGATCCCGAACACCGCGGTCACGCTGATCAGGTTCAGGACTACCGCCTTGAGCGGCAGCAGGATCGAGCGGAAAGTCCGCACCAGCAGCACGAACGTCACCAACGCGATCAGCGTGAGCACGTACGGGAAGTTGGCGTAGACCGCCTTCTGGTAATCCAGAACGGTGGCACCGAGCCCGGCCAGGCCGTTGTAGCCGGGCAAGTCCTGGGTCGCCTCACGAACCGCGGTCACGACGGCGACGCTGTTGTTGTCCACGGTTTCGTGATCCGGAACCACGATGATGTCGGTGACCCCACCCTTTCCGGGAGGCGCGATGACCGCCATCCGGACGCCGTCCACCTGTTCCGCCGCAGCGGCCAGGGCCTGGGCGTCGCCACCCGGTTTCACCAGCACGTTCATCGTGGTCAGCACACCGCTGCCGACACCGTTCTGGCGCAGCGACACCAGCGTGTCGTGAGCGACCCCGTTACTGGCCAACGAGTCCGAGCTGGACTGGCCGATCTGAATGCCGAAGATCGGGATGATCGCGACGGTCAACGCGGCGATCGCGGCTCCGGCGGCGACCCACCGGAATCGAACGACACCCCGAGCCCAGGCCGACCAACCCCGGGAGGCGTGACCTTCCTTGCGGATCCGCGGCCAGTCCATTCCGGATCCGGCCAGGCTGAGGAAGGCCGGTAGCAGGGTGAGCACGACCAGCGTGCTGACCACCGGAATCAGCATGCCGCCGATGCCCATGCTGCGGACCAACGGCACGTTCACGACGACGAGCGCAACCAGACTGATCGCGACCGTGATCCCGGACGCGAGCACGGCATGACCGGCCGTCTTCACCGCGATGACGACGGCGTCCTCGTTGGTCTCGCCACGGGCTCGCTCCTCTCGCCAGCGCGAGACCACGAGCAACGAATAGTCGATCGCCACTCCCAGACCGATCAGGGCGATCAGGAACTGGACGACGAACGAGACGTCGGTGAACGTGGTCAGGCCCAGGACGACGAGGAAGGTCGACAAGATCGACACGAGCGCAATCATCAACGGAACCAGGGCGAGGAACGAGGCGAACACGAAGAGCAGCACGACCAGGGCTCCGACGGCACCGAGCAAGGTCTCGACCAGCACGCTGGGCCCGTCATTGTCCTCGCTCCCGGCCGCGAGCTGGTTGTAGCCGGTAACGCTTGCGGTAAGCCCTCTTTCGGCCGCAGCAGATTGGACGGTCTGGTCGAACACATCGGCCAGTGGGTCGACGAAGCCTTGCGGCTGCGGGGCATAGACCAGAGCGAAGGCGCTTCGCCCGTCGTCGGTGATGAACTTCGGGTTTCCGGTGCTGGCGTAATCGATCACCTGGACGCCGGACCCGGGGATTGCCCGGATCTTGTCCGCCACGGCCTGGAGGTCGGCCTTGTGGTCGACCACTTTCTCCCCGGCCGGAACCGTGAGCACCGGGATGTACCCGGCGTAGGCGCCGATGTTGTACGCCTCGGCAAGCTTTACCTCGGTCTCGTAGCCCTCCTGCCCCGGAAGCGAGAAGTCGAAGGACAACCTGTCCGGAACCTTGCCTGCCGCGACGCCACCGGCGACCAGGGCGATCAACCAGAACCCGATCACCCACCAGCGGTGCCGCAACACGAAACGAGCCGATCTATCCATCGAAATATCTCCCCGGTTTCGAACCCTGACTGGCTTCCGCGTACCTTCGACGGCAGGCGACCTAGCTGTGTGACAGGAACCCTCGGCGCGACAGACCCGGTGTCCGGGTGGGCGCCCCCTCGCCCGCCGCCGCTCATTCTTCCGTAGGCGATGATCCACCTGAATCGGGGATCACCCTGAAGCAGACCCCGAGTAATACCCGGAGTCATCGCCGCGCCGCGAACTATTTCAGTTCCCGCGTCTGACCCCTCCAGGAACCCTTCGGTCAGGTCCGTGATACCTGGACGAAGTGGATGTTCCCTGAGATGACGCTGTGAAATGAGCCGAACGCCGTCCGTGTCGCCACCGGAGCATGGCGTGACCATTCATAGACTGCCAGCGACCAAGGGAGTGTTATGCCGCGAGCAGATCTACGCCGGGCCATGCAGGAGCGTCTGGCCCTCTCGGTGGCCGAGTCCGAGGCGCGACACCGGGCGCTGCTGGCCGCGCTGACCGATGGCGTGTTGCTGCAGGACATCGACGGCACGGTCCTGCTCGCGAACCCACGCGCCTGCGAACTCCTCGGGATCAGCTCTCCGGACACGCCACTGCTGCCACAAGGCGTGATCAGCGCGGAGTCGGCGATTCCAACCCCGAGACAATCGGTGTCGGCTGAATCACCCGTCGACTCGGACGCCCCGCTGAGCCAGCTCGCCGTGGTGACCTCCGCGGCGGTGCGCACCGGCGAGACGCAGACCGAGGTCACGGTTCCGATCACTCGCGCGGGTCGGACTCGACTGCTCCGGGTGACCGCCAACCCGCTGCTCGGGGACGACGGCCGGCCGCAAGCCGTCGTCAGTTCCCTCACCGACCTGACCGACCGCCCGGATGGGGCGCAGCAGCAGGCGCAGGCCGACGCCCCTCGCGGTGCGGACATGTTTCGCCAGACGATGCAGTACAGCCCGATCGCTGTGGCGATTACCGCGCTCAACGGCCGGTTCCTGCGCGTGAACCGGGCGCTCTGCCGGATGTTCGGATACCGCTCCGACGAATTGCAGGAGCGCACGCTCTACCAGATCATGCACCCGGCCGACCTGGAAGAGGCAAGCGTCCGGATCGGCAGCCTGATCCGGGGCGACATCGGCGCCGTCGTCCTCGAGCGCCGGTTCGTTGGACAAGCGGAAATGCCTCTTTGGGGCGGACTTTCAATCACACTGATCCGGGACAGCCAGGACCGGCCGCTGCATTTCATCGTTCAGATCATCGATATCAGCGAGGTGCATCGAGCCCAGGAAATGCTCACGCACATGACCCTGCACGATTCGCTGACAGGTCTGGCCAACCGCACCCTGGTGATCGACCGGATCCAGAAAGCCCTCGACCGCAGCCGTCGCAGTGGCCGCAATGTCGCCGTCCTGCAATGCGATATCGACCATTTCAAGGTGATCAACGACAGCGCCGGGCATGAGCTCGGCGACGCCGTGCTGATCGAGATCGGTCGGCGGGTGAGCCGAGCGCTGCGGGCCGGCGACACCGCCGGTCGGTTCGGCGGAGACGAATACATCGTGGTTTGCGACGAGGTCACGGACGAGCGCGAAGCGGTGATCGTCGCCGAGCGGCTGCAACACTCCGTCAGCACCCCGCTCCAGGTCGGCGAACGGACCCTGACTCCGACGGTCAGCGTGGGCATCGCGGTCTCCGGTTCACCGGACAGCGACCCGATGGCGCTGCTGCGGGACGCCGACATCGCCACCTACCGGGCCAAGGACCGCGGCCGCAACCGGTGGGACCTGGTGGACGGCGCCCTGCGGGAACGCGCGATGGAGCGCCTGGACATCGAGCACGCGTTACGCGCCGGGATCACCGCCGGCGAACTGGAACTGCATTTCCAGCCCATCGTCGACGTGAGCACCCGGGAGGTGGTCGGACGAGAAGCCCTGGTGCGTTGGAACCATCCCGATCGCGGACAACTCGCACCGATGCTCTTCCTGCCGATGGCCGAGGAGTCCGGCTTGATCGTCGAGGTCGGTGCCTGGGTACTGACGCAGGCCGCCCGGGTGGCCGCGGCCGCGGTCAACACGGTTGGCTACGTCGCGGTGAACGTCTCTCCCAACCAGATGACCCGGCCCGGTCTGGCGGACTCGGTGGAGAAGGCACTCGCCGAGACCGGTCTACCCGCCGACCGGCTGGTGATCGAGCTGACCGAGTCGGTGATGCTGAGCACCACCCCGAGCGCCCGCCGAGAGATCGACCACCTGGACGGGATCGGCGTCCGGATCGTGGTCGATGATTTCGGCACCGGCTTCTCAGCCCTGTCGTACCTCCGCGACCTCCCGATCTCCGGGATCAAGGTGGATCGCAGCTTCACCGCCGGGCTCGGCACGGATCCGCAGTGCGAACGCATCGTCGAGGCCCTCACCGGGCTGGCCCACGGTCTCGAGGTCGATGTGATCGTCGAGGGAGTGGAGACCGAGGTCCAGCGCGAGATGCTGGCCTCGATCGGCGCCGAGCACGCCCAGGGTTACCTCTTCGGTCGTCCCACCCCGGAGTACGCCACCACCTGAAGCTCGGACGCGCGGACCGGCGATCTAGTCAGCCGACGACGAGTTGATGGATGAGGTCCACCCCGGTGAGCGGGCCCCAGTCGGGGCTGCTGCCGCCTCTCGCCACGGTCAGCGCCGAGACCAGCACCAAGGCCAGCAGACTCCAGGCGACGATCCGCGCGCGCGGACCCCGGACAGCGAACCCGACTGCCTTCTCGGTGCCGCGTCGCACTCCCGCGCCGCCCGGCCCGAACCAGGCGGTCAGCAACAGGGCGACCATCCCGGCGGCCAGCGGGCCGGGGGTACCCGGCCTGATCACTGCGCCGCTGATGATGCTGGCGGCAATGAACGACACGCTGATCCCGATCATGATCGGCAGGATCAGCCAGACCAGGGTGGCCGCGCCGGCGGTGAGGCACCGCCAGGGCAACGCAAGCAGGGTCATCAATGCATCACTGCCGCGCGGCCCGCGCTGATCGCGCCGAACCAGCAGGGCCGTGTTGCTGCGGTCGATCACCCGAGCAGCGACCATCCCGAGCGCGGCGATCCACGTGGCGCCGAACGGTGCCACGCCGGCCACCGCAGCCAGCACCAGGAGAAGGCCGAGCAATATCCCACGCGTCGGGTCCCCGGTGTGGGCGACGGCGGATTCGGTGCCGTCGTCACCGGTGACCTGGATCACCGGATCGGCGCGCTGCCACGGCGCAGGTGCTTGCTGCCGGGGCGGCTGCGGTTCGGCGACCGGCGGGTTCCGATCGCCGTGCCCGGCGAAACCGTTCGCCGGGGCCTGCGCCCGGCCGTTCAGCTTGCCGTTCGGCGCACCGCTCGGATCGCTGTTCGGCGGTCGCTGCGGATTCTGCGGCGGGTCGAAACGACGGGTGTCCGGCGTTGCTGAACCCCAGCCGGCCGGTGGCGGGACCACCGAGGTGACTGCCTCGCTGCCGGCGCTCGGCGGCGGGGTGCGGATGGTTCTCGCCTCGCTCGCTGGATCCGGCGGTGGCGTGCGACTGGTTATCTCCTGGTCAGCCAGACTCGGGTTCGACGTGACGACGGTGACGGCCTCGCTCGATTTCGGGACGGCCGGCGAGATGACCGCACCTCGGCCGCCACCGCTCGCCGCCGGGCGGGCACCGTTGACTGCCGGGCGGGCACCGTTGACTGCGGCTGGAGCAGCAGCGTTGGCCACGGTTGGACCGGCAACCTTGGCCGCCGCCGGGCGGGCGGCATTGCGAGCCGGAGCCACCGCCGCCAGACCGGCCACCAGTCGCTCCGGCGAAGGCCGGCGCAGCGGATCGACGGCGAGCGCGGCGGTCAGCGTGGCCCGGAGCCCGGCGTCCACCCCTTCGATGTCGGTCTGACCGCGACGTACCCGGTCCAGAACCACCTCGATCGGACCGGTTCCGAACGGCGGTCGACCGGTCGCCGCGAAGGCGAGGGTGGCGCCCCACCCCCACCAGTCGGTAGCGGCGGTCACCGGTTCACCACCGATGATCTCCGGGGACAGGTACCCCGGCGTCCCCATCACCAGGCCGGTGTGGGTGATCCGGGATTCGTCCGCGACGTGCGCGATCCCGAAGTCGATCAGAACCGGCTCGCCGTCCAGCAGCATCACGTTTGCCGGTTTGACGTCGCGGTGCACGACCCCGGACTGGTGAATCGCCCGCAGCGCCTCGGCGAGGACCGACCCGATCCGGGCGACATGCCCGCGCGGCAACGGCCCGTGGTCGCGCACGTGCGCGTCCAGTGGCTTGCCCGGAACAAACGTCGTCACCAGGTAGGGGATCTCGCCGTCGACATCCGCGTCGATCACCGCGGCCACCCGCGGATGCCGGACCCGGCGCAGCGTGGCGACCTCGCGAGCCAACCGCAGCCGGGCGTCCGGGTCCGCCGCGATGTGGGCCCGGAGAACCTTGATCGCGACGGCCTTGCCGTGCTGGTCCAGAGCCAGGTGGACAACGCCCATCCCACCCTCGCCCAAGCGCTGGAGCAGGCGGTACTGCCCGATCCGGCCAGGTTCACGGACAGAGGAATCGAACGACATGACTCCACCGTAAGGCCACCGGCACCGGCCGGTCGTCGTCACTGAGGAGGATATCTGCGGCGCTCCGGCGCCGGTCGGCTCAGCCCTGGATGTAGGCGGTCAGCTGATCTCGTTCGCTTTGCAACTCGTCGATTCGGTGTTTGACCACGTCACCGATGCTGATGATGCCGACCAGTCGGCCGCGCTGGATGACCGGAACGTGCCGGAATCGACCGGTGGTCATCACTCGCATCAGCTCTTCCAGATCGGTGTCCGGCGGGCAGCTGTGGACCTGCGAGGTCATGATGTCGCGCACCGGAGCCTGCAGCAGCTCGGGGCCGATTGCCTGTAAGCGGCGGACCACATCACGTTCACTGACGATGCCGTCGACGGTATTGCCGTCCGATGACACCACGAGGGCGCCGACCTTGTGTTCGGCCAGCAGATCGAGAAGCTCGGCCACGGGCCGGTCAGGCTTTACCGTGACAACGAGATTGCCTTTACGTCGTAGTAGGTCAGAGATTCGCATGGGCTGTTCCTCCCGCGACGGGTTGGCCGGCGGCGTCGAAGGCATCGCCAACCTTTTACTGACGGTACCTGTACGGACAGCACTCTGTGGAGACCCTGGCGTGAACCGGTTCACATCTAATCAGGTCGGCGCATGGATCCGGTTGAACCACGGACCACAAGTTCGGGCCGGAACACATACTCCGCTCGGCGGGTCGCCACCCCGGAGATCTCATCCAGCAGGGCCCGGACGGCGGCCGAGCCCATCGCTTGAACCGACTGCCGGACGGTGGTCAGCGGCGGATCGGTGAAGGCGATCAGCGGTGAGTCGTCGTAGCCCACCACGGAGACATCTCGCGGCACCTCTAACCCCCGGCTCCGCACCGCCCGGATCGCCCCGAGCGCCATCAGGTCGCTGCCACAGATCACCGCCGTGCAACCGCCGTCCACCAGTCGGTCGGCGGCAGCCGCGCCACCCTCCACGCTGAACAGCGAGCACTCCACCAGGTCGTCGACGTCCAAGACCGCGAGGTGCCGACGCATCGCCTCGCGGAACCCAGCGATCTTGCGGACCACCGGGACAAATCGTCGCGGACCAAGGGCCAGACCGATCCGGGTATGCCCCTGGGCCACCAGATGGGTAACCGCCAGATCCATCGAGGTCACGTCGTCATTACTGACAAAGGGCGCATCGACACCCTCAATGTAGCCATTGATCAGCACGATCGGCAGGCCGCGGCGGCGCAACGCCAGGTAGCGGGCCGGATCGGCCGAGCTGTCGGCGTGCAGTCCAGAGACGAAAACGATGCCGGCCACCCCGCGCTCCAGCAGCATCTGGGTGTAGTCGTCCTCATGGACCCCGCCCGGGGTCTGGGTGCACAGCACCGGCGTGTACCCGTGGTGCGCCAGCGCGGACTCGATCACCTGGGCGAATGCCGGGAAGATGGGGTTGTCGAGCTCCGGCACGATCAGTCCGACCAGCCCGGCGGAGTGCTGCTTGAGCCGGGCCGGGCGCTCGTACCCGAGCACATCCAACGCCGTCAGGACTGCCTGCCTGGTCGATTCCGCCACCCCGGGCCGACCGTTCAGCACTCGGCTGACCGTCGCTTCGCTGACCCCGGCCTGGATCGCGATGTCGGCCAGCCGCGCCCGGTGAGCCTTCATGCGATCTCCATCCTGTCTGGACCAGAAACTACCCCGAATCCTGCAAGAACTTGCGACAGCTGCAAGCTTGCTGCGCTCGACGGTCGGGAATGCGACCTAGACGACATCCAGAAACCCTGTACCTGCGGCTCTGGGCAGGATTGGATGTTCCCCGTGGCCGACGGCGTCCCGCGTCGCTCGCTCACAGCTGGATCCGGGTGCCTTCGCGGGCCCGGAGCAATATCCGACCGTCGGTCCCGGCGGCTCGGTGCACCCCTCACTCGGATCGTCCGGCACGTTCCTGCCGGTGAAGGGAAGTGGCAAAGTGGCCACCGTCACGTACGACAAAGCAACCCGGGTCTACCCCGGAGCGACCAAGCCATCGGTTGACAAGCTGGACCTGGAGATCGCCGACGGCGAATTCCTGGTTCTGGTTGGTCCTTCCGGCTGCGGCAAATCGACCTCGCTGCGCATGCTGGCCGGCCTGGAAGACGTCAACGAGGGCCGGATCCTGATCGGCGACCGCGACGTCACCCAGATGCCGCCCAAGGACCGCGACATCGCCATGGTGTTCCAGAGCTATGCGCTGTACCCGCACATGACCGTCGGCGAGAACATGGGCTTCGCCCTGAAGATCGCCGGCATCAACAAGGCCGAGATCCAGCAGCGAGTCCTCGAGGCGGCCAAGATCCTCGACCTCGTCGACTACCTCGACCGTAAGCCGAAGGCGCTCTCCGGTGGCCAGCGGCAGCGGGTCGCGATGGGTCGGGCAATTGTCCGTAAGCCGCAGGTCTTCTTGATGGACGAGCCGCTGTCGAACCTCGACGCCAAGCTGCGCGTTCAGACCCGTACCCAGATCGCGTCGCTGCAGCGGCGACTCGGCGTCACCACGGTCTACGTCACCCACGACCAGACCGAGGCCATGACGATGGGTGACCGGGTTGCGGTGCTCAAGGACGGCCTGCTCCAGCAGGTCGGCTCGCCCCGGGAGCTGTACGACCACCCGGACAACGCGTTCGTCGCCGGTTTCATCGGCTCCCCCGCGATGAACCTGCTCAGCCTGCCGGTGGTGGAAGGTGGCGTGCAGTTCGGCGACGCCGTCTACGCCGTCTCCAGGGAGACCCTGACCAACGCCGGGAAGAACATCACCCTCGGGGTTCGCCCCGAGGACCTCGACCTGGCCGAGCACGGCCTGCCGGTTCAGGTCGAACTCGTTGAGGTGCTCGGCGCGGACGCGTACGTGCATGGCATCCTCACCAGTGAGGGCTCGGAGCTACCCGTGATCGCGCGGGTCGACGGCCGTCGTCCCCCGGAGAAGGGGCAGACGGTTCACCTCAAGGCCAAGGAAGGCCACACGCACCTGTTCAATGTCGACTCGGGATTGCGGCTGGGCGCCTGACCCCGCCACACCCCGCCTAGACGCGCTGGTCGGCCGCGAGCAACTTCGCGGCCGACCGGCCTCGGCGAAACTTTGGGGGGTTTGTTAGATGAGCATCACCCGTACCCTCCAGATCACTTCAGCGGCGTCGGACCCGGCTCTGCTGGATCTACCGTGGCAACTCCCACTGGAGCAGTGGCCGGCCAACCGCCTGGCGACGCTGCCTCGGGGAATTTCGCGGCACGTCGTCCGTTTCGTCCAGCTTTCCGGCAATGTGCTCGCTGCCAAGGAAATCAACGAAGAACTGGCCCGTCGCGAGTACGGCCTGCTGAAGATGCTTCGCCGACTCGGACTGCCTGCGGTCGAGCCGCTTGGCGTGGTCACCGGCCGGCAAACACCGGACGGCACCGACCTCGACCCGGTACTGCTCACCCGGCACCTGCAGTTCTCGCTGCCCTACCGGGCCGCCTTCTCCCAGTCCCTCGGACCGGACACCGGTACCCGACTGGTCGACGCGCTCGCCGTCCTCTTGGTCCGGTTGCATCTGAGCGGCTTCTACTGGGGTGACGTCTCCCTCTCCAACGCGCTCTTCCGCCGCGATGCCGGTGCCTTCGCCGCCTACCTGGTGGATGCCGAGACCGGAGATCTGCACGACTCGCTGTCCAACGGTCAGCGCGAGCACGACCTCGATCTGGCCCGGGTGAACATCGCCGGTGAGCTGATGGACCTGGAGGCCGGTGGCCTGCTGGACGACAACCTCGACCCGATCGAGACCAGCGACGCCTTTATCGCCCGGTACCGCACGTTGTGGGCCGAACTGACCGAGCCGGAGGCCTTCGAACCCGGCGACCGGTGGCGAGTGGACGCCCGGATCCGGCGACTGAACGAGCTCGGCTTCGATGTCGGCGAACTGAACATCAGCACGGACCTGACCGGAACCTCGATCGAGATCCAGCCGAAGGTGGTGGACGCCGGGCACCATCGGCGCCGGCTACTGCGGCTGACCGGCTTGGACGTCGAAGAGAACCAGTCTCGCCGGTTGCTGAACGATCTGGACACCTACCGCGCCGCCACCGACCGGCAGGCCGCGGAGGAGGACGTGATCGCGCACGAGTGGCTGGCCCGCCGGTTCGAGCCGGTAGTTCGCGCCGTGCCGTCCGAGTTGCGGGGAAAGCTGGCTCCGGCCGAGGTTTTTCACGAAGTTCTGGAACACGCCTGGTACCTCTCCGAGCAACGCGGCACCGACGTCGGCCTGGACGAGGCGGTGGCCGGCTACATCCGTGGCGTCCTGGTGCATAAGCCGGACGAGGCCGCCGTGCTCGGGGTCGACACCGAGGAGATGCCGGTGATCGCCAGCCCGATCAGGTGAGCAGCCCGACCGGATGACGACGCTGTCGTCCGAGTCGACCTGCCCACCGCCGGCCGGTTACGGCTCGGGGGTGCCCTCCGGGGCCTCCACTGCCGCGAGTCGCTCCAGCGCGTCCGACCAGGTCGGCGCCGGGGTGGTGGGTGCGTCATAGAAGGCGAAGAGCGACTTCTTCGTCACCGGGCCGAGGGAGCGCATGATGCCTCGGTGCGGCTGGCTGACGCTGTACGCCCGCAGTTGCTTCTCGTCCTGCCAGGACGACAGCGTCCAGAACGACCGCTTCAGCGGGGCGGCCCGCAGCGAGACCCCGACCACCCCCGGAGCCCGCAACGCCTGCAGGTAGGCCCGCAACGCCAGGATCATGAATCGCGGCACGTTGGTCGTCGACTTCACCTCGAATCGCGAGGTCATCACGAAAACCGGGCCGGTGGCGCCCTTGTCGCGGAAGATCCAGGGAACGGTGATCATCAAAGGTCCTTTCGGACGGACAACCCGGTCACGCTGTCCGGGCGACGCGGTCGGGGGTCATGGTCGACACCAGGTCGAGCGTGTGCTCACCGGCGACGAACGCCGGGTCGGACAGTACTCGTTGGTGGAACGGGATGGTCGTGCTGACGCCGCGGCCGCTGATCTCGAACTCGGCCAAAGCCCGCTGCATCCGAGCGATCGCCGCGAGCCGGTCCGGGGCCCAGACGATGACCTTGGCCATCATCGAATCGTAGTGCGGGGGGACGACGCTACCGGCTCGTAAGTGAGTATCGACCCGGGTCCAAGGGCCACCCGGCGGCACGAATTCGTCGAGTCGGCCCGGGGTCGGGGCGAAGTCGCGGTCCGGGTTCTCGGCATTGATCCGGCACTCGATCGAGTGCCCGCGCAGCACCACGTCGTGCTGCTGGACGGAGACCGGCTCGCCGGTGGCGACCAGGATCTGCTCTCGGACCAGATCGATGCCGGTGATCATCTCAGTGACCGGATGCTCGACCTGAATCCGGCCGTTGATTTCCATGAACCAGGCCTGGCCGTCCGCATCCAGCAGGAACTCCATCGTGCCTGCGCCCTGGTAGCCGATCGCCTCGGCCCCGGCCACCGCCCAACCGGTGATCTGTGCCCGTTGTTCACTGTTCACCGCCGGCGAGGTGGCCTCCTCCAGCAGCTTCTGATGCCGACGTTGTACCGAACAGTCGCGCTCACCGAGGTGAATCACGGTGCCGTGCGCATCGCCCAGCACCTGAACTTCGATGTGCCGGGCGCCGCGGAGATAGCGCTCGACGTAGACGGAGCTGTCCCGGAAGGTTGCGAGCGCGGTAGCCCGGGTGGACCGGTAGGCCTGCTCGAGATCCTCCGGCCGCTCGACGACGGTGATCCCGCGGCCACCGCCGCCGGCCACCGCCTTGATGATCAGCGGGAAACCGACCTCGTCAGCCACCTTGAGCAGCGCATCCACCGACGTGACCGGTTCGATCGTGCCGGGCAGCAGCGGCAGCCCGGCGTCCGCCATCAGTCGGCGGGCCGTCGCCTTGCTCCCGACGTTCTCCATCACCGCGGCTGTCGGCCCGATGAAGGTGATGTCGTGCTCGGCGCAGATCTCGGCGAAATAGGGGTCCTCGGAAAGGAATCCGTAGCCCGGATGGACGGCGTCCGCACCGGTCAGGGCGGCGGCCTCGATCAAGTTGGGGACGTAGAGGTAGCTTCGGGCCGCGGGTGCCGGCCCGATGCAGACCACCTCGTCGGCGTAGGACAGGGATGGCGAGTCGGCGTCAGCGGTGGAATGCACCATCACACTGGCGATGCCGAGTTCCCGGCAGGCCCGGGCCACCCGGACGGCGATTTCACCTCGGTTGGCGATCAGGATCTTGCGGAACATGACCACTCCCCTAGGTCTGGTCGGGCAGGATCTCGAAGAGCGGTTGCCCGAACTCCACGCCCTGCCCGGTCTCGACGTGCACGGCGGCCAGCACACCAGCGGTTTCGGCCTGGATCGGGTTCATCAGCTTCATTGCCTCGACGATGCCGAGCTGCTGGCCCACTTCGACACGCTCGCCGAGCTCGACGAACGGCGGCTCGTCCGGGGACGGGGACCGGTAGAAGACGCCGACCACCGGAGCCTCGACCACGATGGCGCCGGGGATCGGCCCGTTCTCGTTCCCGTCACCGGCGTCTGGTGGAGTGAGCCAGTCACCGCCGGAGACCGCGACCGGACCGGGAGCGAACGCGGCCGGCGCCGGGGCGGCCGCCTGGACCTGTTCCGGGGTAGCCCATTCCACTTCCACCTCGGCCTCGCCGAGCTGCACCCGGACCCGGCGCAGCGGGCCGGGCAACCGGTCGATCAGGGCACTTGCTTCGGCCGCCAGACCGGCGACCAGGCCCGTGTCGGGCGACCCCGTGGTGCCGTCCGTTTGGGCGGTGCCAAGTTCTGAGGCGGTGCCGGTCATGACTCCTCCAGGGTAAGGCCGGGGATGAAGTTTCGATCATGGTCAATCACTGGCAAGTCGACCGTACCGGACAATGCGCCCAGCGTCCGGAACCTTGCCTGACGATGCTTGCTGATCTCCTCGGGAGTGCAGCGCGACCACCGATCGAGAGCATTGAGGACGGCGCTGCGCACGGTCTCCACGGTGTCTCCGGGTTGCAGGTGAGCACCACCGGGCGGTTCCGGTAGTACCCCGTCCACCACCCCCAGCCCGAGCAGGCTGCGGGCGTCGATCCGGAGGTTGGCGGCGGCGTCCGGAGCCCGGGAGGCATCGCCCCAGAGGATGCTGGAGCAACCCTCCGGGCTGATCACCGAGTAGTAGGCGTTCTCCAGCATGAAGACCGTGTTACCGACGCCGAGCGCGAGCGCCCCGCCGCTTCCGCCCTCACCGGTGATCACGCACACGGTGGGCACCTTCAGCATCGACATCTCGGCGATGCACTCGGCGATGACGTGGCCCTGGCCGCGTTGCTCCGCCTCGGCTCCCGGGTAGGCACCGGGGGTATCGATGAAGCTGACCACCGGCAGCCCGAACCGGGCGGCGTGCCGGTACATCCGCAGCGCCTTGAGGTACCCGGCCGGCAGCGGCATGCCGAATCTGCGATCGACGAGTTCTCTTGTGCTGTGGCCTTTCTGGGTGCCAACGACCACCACACTGCGGCCACCCAGCCGGGCCAGGCCGGCCACCATCGCCGGATCGTCCGCCGTCCGGCGGTCACCGTGCAGCTCGGTGAAACCATCGAAGATGCCGCCGATGTACTCCAGGGTGGTGGGCCGGTTGATGTCCCGGGCGAGAGCGGTCAGTTGCTGGGGCGGGCGCTCGGTGATCTGCTCGGGACGAGTCAGCACCACCGGAGCCGGGGGTGGCGGGAGCTGCCCCTGCTCACCGTGCGCCCGCAGCAGCCCGGCCACCACGCCGCGCAGGTTCTCCCGCGAGACCACGGCATCGACCAGGCCGTGCTCGAGCTGGAATGCCGCGGTCTGGAAGCCGAGTGGCAACTGGGTGGCGATGGTCTGCTGGATCACTCGCGGGCCGGCGAACCCGGTCAGCGCGCCCGGTTCGGTCAGGATCACATCGCCGAGGGTGGCGAACGACGCCGTCGCCCCGCCGTACGTGGGATGCGTGTTGAGGTTGACGGCGAGCACCCCGGCGTCGTGCAACTCGGCGAAGGCCCGGGCGGTCTTGGCCATCTGCATCAGTGACAGCGCACCCTCCTGCATCCGGGCACCGCCCGAGGCGGTGATCACCAGCAGCGGAATTCGGTTGCGCAGAGCCAGTTCCGCGGCCACCGTGATCAGTTCACCGGCCACCGAACCGAGACTGCCACCCATGAAACCGAAATCGAAGGCGGCCACGACCACCGGTTCACCTTCGATCGTGGCGGTGCAGCAGATCACGCTGTCCGACCGCCCGGTGGCCCGCTGCGCGGCGGCCACCCGGGCGGCGTAGGGCTTGGTGTCGACGAACCCGAGCGGATCTACCGGCGCCAGTTGCTCACCGAAACCGACAGTGGAACCCGGGTCGAGCAGGTAGCTCAGCCGGCGGTCGACGTCGATCCGCAGGTGCGTCTGGCATTCCGGGCAGACGTGCTGGTGGCGCTCGAGGCGCTTGGCGTAGATCAGGATCCGGCAGCCGGTGCACTTGATCCAGGGCTGGGTGTCGTCGGTCGCGGTCTTCTCGGTGCGGGTGTTCGGGATCGAAGCGCTCGCCGTCGCGGTAGGGACAGGGTTGGTGCGGGCCACGGGCCCGTCGATGATGGTCATTGGATCCACCTCCTGGGGGACAGGTCTGAGTGATCAGTGGGACGAAACTGGGGCGGCGGGAACGAGTTCGCGGTCCGGGGTCTCGGTCGGCTGGTCTGCGAGGACCGGTTTCGGGTGCCGGGGGATGCCGAGCCCGGCCAGTCCGCCGATGACGACCACGGCGATGCCGACCCAGATCGCCGGGCGCATACCGTCCACGAAGCTCTCCGGCGACCGGTAGCTACCGGCATGAGCGAACACCGTGCCGAGGACGGCGACCCCGAGCGCGCCGCCGATCTCCCGGAGCGTGGTGTTGGCGCCGGAAGCTCGACCTCGGTCGTGCTCGCCCACGCTGGCCAGGACAACCGCCGAGGCCGGCGCGAAGACCAGCCCCATCCCCGCTCCGGCGATCATCATCGGCGCCAGGATCGCGGTGAACGGGCTGCTCACATCGGCCACGGTGACAATCCAGCCGAGCCCGAACGCCTGCAGGAACAGACCGGCCGCCATCAGTCGGCCACCGCCGATCCGGTCGGTGAACAAGCCGGCCAGCGGTGCGAACACCATCGGCACCAGGGTCCAGGCCAGCGTCCGGACGCCGGCCTCCAAGGCCGTCAGGCCCTGCGCGAACTGGAGGAACTGGGCGAGCAGGAAGATTGCCCCGAAGACGCCGAAGTTCATCGCCAGCGACACCACGTTGGTCAGGGCGAACGACCGGGAACGGTAGAAGTAGAGCGGCAGTAACGGTTCGCTGGTGGCCCGCTCCCGGAGCAGAAAGGCGATCAGCAGGGTGACGCCGGCCGCGAACGCCGAGAGCACCGGGGTACTGGTCCAACCATGGTCGGCGGCCCGGACGATGCCCCAGACCAGGGCCACCACCCCGGAACTGACCAGGAAGACGCCGGGCAGGTCCAGCCGGCCGGCCGGACCCCGGCTCTCGGCCAGGCTGTACCGGGCCAGCGGGATGGCCAGGATGCCGATCGGCACGTTCACCCAGAAGATCCAACGCCAGTCCAGACCGTCGACCACCAGTCCGCCGACCAGAGGACCGAGTGCGATCGCCAGCCCACTGATCCCGCTCCAGATGCCGACCGATGCGCTGCGCATCTTGTCCGGAACCGCCTCGGAGAGCAGCGTCAGCGACAGCGGCATCACGCCGGCGGCACCGAGCCCCTGCAAGCCACGCAGCAGCACCAGCCAGGTGCTGCTCTGAGCCAGCCCGCAGAGCGCGGAAGCCACCGTGAAGAGGGCGATGCCGAGCAGGAACACCCGGCGCCGACCGAACCGGTCACCGAGCGCGGCCCCGGTCATCAGGGCGCCGGCGAAGCCGAGGATGTAGGCGTTGACCACCCATTGCAGTTGCTCAAGCGTGCTGCCCAGGTCGGCGCGGATCGCGGTGAGCGCGGTGCTGACCACGAGGTTGTCGAGCGCCACCATGAACATCGGGACGGACGCGGCCAGGATGGCCAGCCAGAGCGGCGGCCGGGAGCGGGTCATGGTGTCTCCTCAGGGTGCTGGTTGGCGGATGACTGCGGTTCGGGGGCCGCCACTCGCAGGAAGGCGGCGAAGTCGAGGATTCGGATCGGAGTCCGCTGCGACGTCCCCAGTGGGTGGGCCAGAGCCACGGCGAGGCGGTGCTCACTGCGCAACTGGCGCAGTTCGAGCTGCCAGCCGCGCTGCCCACCACTGGCCGGATCGTCGATCATGATCGTCGGACCGCCCACCCCACGGACGACGAAACTGTTTACTGCACGGGTGAATCCGACGCCGAGCGCCTTCAGGTACGCCTCTTTGATCACCCAGTAGTCGAGGACCGCAAGGTCCTGCTCCGACTCCGGCAGGGACCGCACGTGGTTCTGCTCCTCGGTGGCCAGGAACTGCAGGATCGCAGCGGCCGTCTCGTGCTGTGCCGGAGTCTGTTCCAGATCGAGGCCACAACGCTGGTCGCGGGTGAGGATGCAGCCGATCAGGCCGTCGGTGTGAGAGATGTTGAAGTCCAGGCCGAGCGGGTTGGAGACCAGCTCCGGCCGGCCGAACGGGCCGGCCTGGAAGCGCAGTTCCTTGGGCGTCACCCCGGTGTAGGCGGCGAGCACGTAGCGGGTCAGCATCCGGGCCCCGAGATGCTGGCGCCGGGCCCTGGCCGAGCGCAGCCGCTGGTACCGCAGCCGTTCTTCCTCGGAGATCATGTCGATCACGTGGTAGCGCCGCACCGCGTCGTCCACCTCGGACTCGTTCATCAGCCAGAGGTCGGCGCAGTCGCCGAGCTCGACGCTGTCCGGCGGCGGCAGGTCGGGACTCATGCCGCACCTCCCGTCACCGGCTCGAAGGGCCGGCTCGGGGCCTGCGGGCCACCGACCGGGCGGATATCGGCGGTCTCGGTGAGGTGATCCAGCGGGACGGCGGCCAGTGCGGCCGGGCGAATCGAGAAGCTCTCACCCCGGCCGTGCTGGCCCAGCATCACCTCGGCGACCAGGTCGATTCCGGCCCGGTCGAGCGCCCGGTGCTGCGGGGCGAACGTTTCGTACAGCCGCTCCAGGCAGGCCAGCAGCAGCTCCGGGCGATCCCCAGCAGGCAGTACCGGGCTGGAATGCGCCCAGATCCCGGCCACGCAGGCAGCGGCGTGGATCGTGCAGTACTGCCGGGCCAGGGCGAACAGCTCCTCGCTCTCGGCGTGCTTGGCGCCGTACTGGTCCTTGAGCGTGGCCAGTTCGCCCGCCAGCCGGGCCCGCTCGCCGCCGATGCGCTCCAGCAGGTCGGCCGCCGCCACCCAGCCCGCTTCGCCACCGTCGGCCTGACCGCGGCGGCGCAGCCGGTCAGCAGTGTCAGCGAGCGCGCCGACCGCGGTGTCCCGGCCGCGGGCCGAGAGGGACTGCCGCCAGGGCTCGTAGTCGGGAAGTTCGGCGTCCAGGTTGAACAACACCTCGGCCGGGCCGCTGCCGCCCGGGAAACCGCCGCCGGTCGGCCCGAGTAGCTGGCCGAGCTGGGCGGCCACGTTCTTCAGGTTGACCACCGTGTTGCCGTCGGCGAACCCAGAGACCGGCAGATCCCTGGCCAGCTTCTGGAAGACCCCGAACCGCGGGTCGGAGCGCAGGTAGTGCCGGGCCCCGATCACCACCGCCAGCTGCGACATCGTCGCCTCCAGCCGGGTCGGCACCCAGTACTTGGCCACCGCCGAGAACACGCTGCTCTGTTCCGGGCAGACCTGCAGGCTGCGCGTGGCCACGCTGGCCACCGCGTCCCCGGTCAACAGATCGGCGTACGCTTGCACGAGTTGCCGCCGGGAATACGGGATCTCGGCCACCGCGCTGCCGAAAACCCGCCGGTTGACGGCGAAGTCGAGGGCCAGTCGGAGGCCGGTGTCGGTGCACCCGAGCGGGATCGCCGAGATGATCGACCGGACCGAATGCGCGCCCTGCAGGACGATCTCCACGCCCCGGCCTTCGGCCCCGATCCGGGCCGAGTCGGGGACGAAAACGTCGTGCAGCCGGACGCCGCTGAGGTCGAGACCGCGCAGCCCGTGCAGCGGCTCGTCCGGCAGCGCTTCGATCGACCCGGCCGGGGCCGAGCGCTTGTCCAGCAGCAGCAAGCTGAACGCCGCCGGGCCCGGCCGGCTCCCGGTGCGGACGAACAGGAGCAGGAAGTCGGCAACCGTGCAGTTACCGATCAGCCACTTCTCGCCACTGACCCGGTAGCCGCCAGGCACCTTCCGGGCGACGGTGCCCGAGGCCAGGATGTCGCTGCCGAAGTCACGCTCGGACAGCGCGTAGGCCAGCTTGGCCCCGTTGCGGACCAGGTCGCCGTAGTACACCCGCTGCTCGTCGGTGCCGGCCACCCAGATGGTCATGTAGCAGAGGCTGGTCAGGCTGAGCGCGGCGGCGGCGGTCGGATCGCGGCGGGCGATCTGCCGCATCAGGTGCAGGCCGGTCTCGATGTTGACCGCCCGGCCGCCCCAGCGAGCCGGCACCGCGTACTCGTGCGCGTTCCAGGAGTGCAATGCGGCCAGCTCGTCGTGCGGGTAGCCCTCCTTCTCGTCGAGCTCGATGACCCGGCGGAAGGTGATCCTGCTGTCCGCGGCGAACGGGTCACCCAGGTGCGTCTCCAGGCTCTCGACCAGCTCTTGGACCCGCGCGGCCGGCCCTCCGGCCGAGGTCTGGGTCGGCGGGTAGTCGGCCTGCGGCGGCGGTTCCGGTGGACGGGTGTCGATCACCGGATTCATGTCGTCCTCCGTGGATCGTGGCCGGAATCGGCCGGGGGCAGATGGCCGGGATCGGCCGGGGACAGATGGCCGTGGTCGGCCAGCGGGATCGGGACGGTGGAGAAGAGCAGGCCTCGCCCGGCCAGGTCGATCACCCGGGCGGCGGCCGGCTCGAGGTCGGCCGGGTCGGGTGCGCGATGACCGCGGTCGTCGACCAGGTAGCTGAGAACGCCCCGCAACCAGCCGGCGGCCCCAGGTGCGCAGCCCCACAGCGAGCGCTCCCGGTTGGCCCACCACAGCAGCGCGCAGGTGGTGGCCGCATGCAGTTCGGCGTAGCGGGCGGCGGCGTCGAGCAGGGCCGTCTCGGCCGCCGCCGAGCGATCGGCGCGGCCTCGGGTCAGCCCGGCCCGGACCTCTCGCAGGTCGCTCGCCAGCCGCCCCAACAACCGGGCAGCGCCCGGACCGTCCGGGTCACCGCCGGTGCTCAGCTCGGCCAGCACCCTGGCCCGGACGGCGGCGAACGCCGTCTGCACCGGGTCGACGCCGCGTACGGCCAGGTCCAGCCGAGCCGGCTGGAAGGCCGGCAGCGGCGCGGCCAGGTCGAAGGCGGTCAGGTCGGGATTGGTCGGACCGACTGCTTCGGCGCCGACCACCCCCGCCAGCTGGAGAGCGAGCAGGCGCAGGGTGGCCACCGGGGTGGTGTCGATGTACCGGATCACCTCGGTGTCCCGGCGAACCTTGGCCAGCAGCGCCCCGGGGCCCTCAGCCAGCACGCCCCGGCTGGCGGCCAGGTCGCCGCAGCGGGCGGTGAGATCCCGGGACAGCTCGTTCACCACTCGCTTGGCCACCGCCGAGGCGAGACTCAGCGCGGCCGGAGCGGTGTGTGCGGCCCGGGCTGTGGTGATCGCGACAACGTCCATCGCGATCATCGCGGCCGCGATCCGGCCCAGCTCCCGGCGGGTGTAGGGCCAGTCCAGCACCGCTCCGGTGCCCCGGTGCACGCCGTCCAGCAGTTCCAGCACGGTCCGCACGGACAGGTCCGCGCAGGAAAGGTTGGCCGCGGTACTGAGCAACCGCACCACCTGCATCCCCTGCATCGCGGTGGCCAGGCCGTGACCGGGCCGGCCCAGCAGGTCGGCCTCGGCCACCGGAGCACCGGTGAAATCGAACCCGGTCAGCTCGATCCCGGTCAGCCCGGTGCCGGACAGTGCGGTTCGGTGCACGGTTCCGGCCGGCAACGCGGCCGGGTCGATCAGCACGGCGGTGAAGGCGCCCATCCCCCGGGCCGCCGTCCGGGCGATCACCAGCAGCAGCCCCGCCCGGTCACCGGTGCCGACCAGCCACTTCCCGCCGTCCAGTCGACGCTGCCCCGAATCACCTTGCAATGCACAAGTATTGGTCACCAGATCGCTGCCGGACTGCGGTTCGGAGAGCGCGAATCCGACCGACTGGCCGGACCTCAGCGTGGCCACCATTCGCTCCACCTGGTCCGGGCGGCCGTCGAGCAGCACGCAGGTGGCGCCGGTGACGCTGAACATGGTGGCCGGCATCACCGAGGCGTCCCGACGAGCCGCGATTCGGGTCAGCGCCAGCGTGCGGTCGAAGCTGTCCAGCGTGCCGCCGAGCTGCCGGGGCACGAAAGCCAGGCTCAACCCGGCCCGGTGCCCGGCCTCGGCCAGCGCGCTCGGGTAGCCACCGGTGCGATCCCGGTGCACGGCAGCGGCGAACCCGTACGGGTTGTCGGCCCGGTGCGGGTCGCCCAGCGACTGCTCGAGTGCGGCTGCCGCGCCGTACCCCGCGATGGTCAGGGTTTCCACCTCGACCGCCGCCGGACCAGCGGAGTCGACAGATTCGACGGTCAGGCTCATACCGCCCACCCGAGATCCTTCGCGTTCGACGCGGCCCAGTCCAGCGGCTGCGGCCGGAACTCGCGGTGCCCGGCGGGCAGCCCGACCCCGGCCCGACGCAGAACCTCTACCCGGGCCAGATACCCGGCGCCGGCCAGCAGTTGGTACGACACGTCGGCGACCCGGCGGGCCGAGGCCGGCTCCAGGTAGCTGCCTCGCACCCAGTCGTTGAACGCACCCATCGCCGGCCCGCACCAGATCTGGTAGTCCGCACCCCGGCCGGCTTCGCCGACCGTGGACCAGCGCGACGACATTCCCAGGTACCAGCGGAACACCAGTGCCATCCGCCGCTTCGGGTCACCTTCGGCTCGAGCCAGCTGGGCCGGGTCGCGGCGAGCGAAATACGCGGCGGTCTCGGCCCAGACCTCGGTCAGCGGACGGCGGAACAGCTGCTGCTCGAGCTTTGCTCGCTCGGCATCCGGGATCGCCTCCAGACCGTCGTACGTGCGGTAGAGCTCACGCAACCGGCGGGCTCGAGCGGCGAACATCGTCCCCCGGCGAAGCACCTGAAGCTCCACCCCGAGCTCGAACATGTCTGCGGCCGGGGCCATGTCGACGTCGGCGACGCCCGCGGTGGCCAGCATCTCCTTGACCTCGGTCGAGGTGCCGGCCTCGATGCAGGACTGGTTGACCGAACCGGTGACGACGTAGGCGGCCCCCATCGTGAACGCGGCCAACACCGCCTCCGGGGTGGCGATCCCACCAGCGGCCCCGACCCGAACCACCCAGCCGGGGGTCTGCCCGGCCAGCCGGTCCCGGAGTCGCACGATGCTCGGAAACAGTGCGGAGAGCGGACGACGGTCGGTGTGACCACCGGAGTCTGCCTCCACGGTGAGGTCGTCGGCCAGCGGTACCCGGGCGGCCAGCAACGCCTGCTCGGCACTGATCTCACCGTCCGCGACCAGCGCTGCCAGCAGCGCTGCCGGTGCCGGGGCGAGGAACTTCTCCGCCACCTCGGCCCGGGAGAGCTTGGCGATCAGCCGATTTTCGGCCCGGATTGTGCCGTCTCGGTCCTGCCGCAGCCCGAGCGCCCGGTAGCGCACCACGTGCCGGGTGACATCCATGAAGGCCGAGGCCTCGACGCAGCGCACCCGATGCTTGAGGAAGAGGTCGATGCCGGTGCGCTCCAGCCGCTCCTCGGATGGAGCGTGAATCAGGTTGCAGGCGAACGGCAACCCCGGGATCAGGGTGGCCAGTTCGGTCAGCGTGGCGTCGATCCGTTCCGGCAGCAGCCCGGCCGCACCGAACGAGCCGAGGTAACCGGCCCGAGCCTGCTCCACCACCAGTTCCTTGGAGGCGATGCCGTTGGCCATCGCCCCGGCCATCAGTGGCGCCCGGACGCCGTGCGCGGCCAGGAAGCGGACGTCACCGAGCAGGACCGGGTCGGCCGGGCCGGCGTAGGCCAGCAGCCGCGAACCGCGCGGCGGGCGGTGGCTCAGGCCGATGCCGGCCTGGTCCTCGATCACGTGCAGTGGCAGGTCGAGCCGGCGTAACGCGTCCAGCACGTCGGCCTCGGCGCGAGCGACGACGGGATACGAGTGCGGTTCGATCCGGCCGATGATGCGCTCGGCCGCACCCGGGTCGATGGCACCGGTGGAAGTGGTCTCGGATTCGGCGGTTCTCGGTGCGATGCTGAGCGCAGCGCCAGGCGCGGCGACAATGGTCTCGGTCATGACATGCTCCTCGCGAAGTAGGCTGGGGGAAAGGTTTTACGTGACGGGCGCTGAGTCGACGATCTCCAGAGCGAGGTCGTCGAGCTGGTAGATCCGTAGTCCTGGCTTGTAGAGCGAGGCATCGGCGATGACCAGCACCCGGCCCGACTCCCGCCGGACCTCCTTGACGTGGATCTCGTAGTGAAGCTCAGGGTCGGTGGTGCTGATCTGCCCCCGGTAGCGCCACCGCACCGGCACGTCCCGGGCCAGCTGGAAGGTCGGCGCGGTCATCCCGGCGTGCAGGTCCTGAGTCAGGGCGAACAGCTGGAGGCCTTCCAGAACCGACTCCACGCCGAGCGATCCGGGCATCACCGGGTCGCGGTGGAAATGACAGCTGAAGTACCAGTCCTGCGGAGTGACTCGGCGCTGGGCCCGGACGTACCCGGCACCGGACCGACCACCGCCGGGCACCACATCGGCCCAGTCGAGCAGCCGCAATTGGCCGTCCGGCAGTCGCATTCCGCCGCCCAGCTCGTCGATCAGGTAGGACGGGTCGGTGGCCAGATCGATTCGGCGGGTACCGGCCGGCAGTTGTGGCTGCTGATCGATCCAGGGCGCCACGTACTTGCCGTTGTCCAGGCCGGCCTGGACGCTCAGCGCCTCGGCGGTGAAGTATCCGAAAAGCGATGTTCCACGGTAGAACGGCTCGCCGTCCACACTCAGCTCGTAGGCGAAGTTCTGCAGCACGGTGCCGGTGACGGCCGAACTGGACAGCAATCGAGTCCGCTGCCGAATGGTCTTGCCGCGCAGATCCACGTGTCGCAGCACGGTCGCGGTACCGTCCAGGTTGCGGATCGAGTACTCGGTCTGCGGTTCGTCCAGCGTGGCCCCGAGGTAGTAGCCGAGCAGAATGGCTGCTTGGAGCGATGTTTCGAGCAGCACGCAGTTCGGCATCGCCGGGGTGTTGTTGTCCGCGTAGTACCAGGCCTCTGGCGGGGAGTCGTACTCGGTCTCCATCACCGCCCCCGACTTGAGCTGGCCCCGAACCCCTTCCAGGCGCATGATCCGGTCGACGAACTGGAAGTCGCCGTTCGGGATGTGCGGTGCCCGGTGGTCGTGGTAAACGTCGAATTCCGGCCCCATCGCGGTACCCAGGTCACCCTTGGCCGCGTGCGCCAGGTGCAACTCGTTGATCACCGCCACCTCGCCGGCCAGGTTGCGTCGACCCAGGTCGCGGGTGATCCCGCCGGCGTCCGCCCGGTACGCCGTCCCCGGCTTCTCCCGCAACTGGACGCCGAAGTTGCGCATGCTGATCACTGCCCGATCGCCGTCGTAGACGGTGATGTCGGCGATCATGGTCGGCCGAGGGAGCAGGGTCAGGTCGGTGATGTCGACCTCGTAACGGATGGACGGCGACTTCGGCGTGATCTGACCGCGCACCTTGACCTGGGTCTGCAGCCCCGGCACGGTCTGGAACCGGGCGTCCGGCAGGACGGTCTGCAGGCCCAGGCTGAGCGCGTACGCCTGCAGGATCTGCACCCCGCCCTCGGCCACCAGCGAGCCGGCCAGGACCGGGTCGTCGGTGAAGTGGCAGCGGAAGTACCAGCCGGCCGGATCCAGGTACTTGATCGCGGAGAGGTGCCCCAGCCCGAGATCGCCACCGCGCCGATCGATCGAGGCGATCTCGTCGATCATCCGCAACCGCTCGTCCGGCAGTCGCAGCGATGGGTTGAGCCCACCCTGGTCGTAGGCCGGGCCGAACACCTTCGCGATCCGGCCGGCACCGAGATCGGCCAGGTCGGCCGGCTCCAAGGAAATCCGATCGGTACGCAGCAACGGCTTGAAGAAGCGCTTTTCGACGTTCTTGCCGCGCCGGGCCAGCTTCGGGACGACGATCCCGCCGGAGGCCTCCAGCTCCTCCTGGGTGAAGAAGCCTGCGCAAGCGTCGTTCAGTTCCAGGATCAGCTTGTCGTCGGCGTAGCAGCGGTAGCTGAAGAAGAACAGCCGGACCTCACCGTGCGAGACGAACTTGTCGATCGAGATGTCGTAGCGCAGCGTTTGCCCGGCCTGGGGCAGGTCGTCGTGGAAGGTGAGGGTGCTGTCCAGCAGCCGGTAGAACCGCTCGCCGCGGTTGTGCCGATCGATGCCGAGGTAGCTGACCAGGATCATGTCGCACTGGCCGGCCTCGATCGTGATCGCGGCCGGAACCTGGCCGTCGATGCAGTACCAGGCGTCGGCGGTGATGTCGTACTCGGAGCTGAGAGTGGCCGGCTCCAACTCGCCCGGGGTGGCGTCCAGTTTGATCACCCGGCTGGAAAGCAGGTACGGCGGTTCGGGCAGCCGCACCCGCTTGGCGAACTCGTCGATGTCAGCGAAGTCCGGGCCGAACACGTCGGCGATCCGGCCGGTGGCGAAGGTGAGGAGATCCTGCTGGTCCCAGATCACGCCGGGCGGGCGCTGACGGGGGCCGGTGTCGCCGGTGGAGATTCCGGTGCTCCAGTCCGAGAACGGCGCGTCGATCAGATCGGCGTCCACCCGGACCCGGTTCAGCACGGTGGACAGCGGGACACCGTGGAAGCTCAGTGCTGGACCGGAAGCCGCCCCGGATGCTTCCCCGGAGATGCTGACGACCTCGGCGGCGGGGTCGAAGGCCAGTGCCGCCGACGCCGTCGCGACCGGTGCCGAAACCGCCGACGGAACGGACGAAACCGGCACTGGTTCGGCGGAGCGCGGTACCGGTGGCTGCGGGCTGAGCGTCGGCAGTGGTTCCAGGCTGAGTGCCGGCAGTGGTTCCAGGCCGATGGTCGGCAGCGGCTCGGGAGCGCTGGACGGTCGTTCGCGGGCGACCTCCGGCGACGGTTCGAGCGAGATCGCCGGAAGCGGTTGGTAGGTGGGCTGGCTCGGTTGGGTGAATTGGACCGGCTGGTTCGGGGTCTCGGTCATGGCGTGGCTGGTCTCCGTACTCACGGTGGGGGTGGGGTCGAGGTCCAAGGCCTGGATCGCGGCCTGCATCCGGTCGCGGATCGACGGTCCGCCGCAACGGACCTGGAGGGCGAGAGATCGCCCGAGACCGGCCGGAGCCGGAGCCGGGAAGAGCGCGTCCAGCGGGAGCGGCACGCCGTTCCCGATCAACCGCGCCAGCAAGTGGCTCACCGACGTCGCGGCCGGTCGACCGCGCCGGTCGGCGGAAACCGCGACATGTGCACGGCCACGTAGCGTTTCGTCGATCCAGCGAGTGCAGGTGGCACCCGGGCCGACCTCGATGAAGTACCGGTACCCGGCGGCGTAGGCGGTCTCGATCAGCCGCGGGAAGTCGACGCAACTGCGCAGCGTCTCGGCGATGTTGTCGGCCAGCTCGGCGGAGCCGAATTCGGTGACCCGGCGGTACCCCCCGGAAGTGAAGAGCTCCACGCCGGCGCCCGGGTCGTGCGCCGGGTAGGTGTTCAGTGCGGCCAGCTCTTCGAGATCCGGGTCAACCATCGGGCAGTGCATGACGTGTTCGCCCGGGGTTCGGGCAGCCGGACTGCCCAGCCGATCGACCAACGCTCGCAACTGATTCGGGGCACCGGCGACGACGACCTCGCCGGCGGTGTTCACGTGGGTGAGGAACAGCCGGTCGTACTCCGGCAGCAACTCCTGGACTCCGGCCGCGGACGCCATCAGCACCTGGCTGGCCCAGACCTCCCGGTCGGGAACGTCGTCCCCGAGGTTCCACAGTCGCCGCACCGTGCGGCGCGGGCCGCAGAGCCGGTCGACGAAGGTCTGGGTGGTGTCGATCCGCCGGTCGGTGACCGGATCCGGACCCCAGACGCCGAGCGAGCGGAGCATGCTGCTCTCGCCCAGGCTGTACCCGAACGCCCCGGCGGCCGGCACCCCGAGCACCTCCCGGAGCAGATCGGTGATCAGCAGTGCGTGGCTGGTGCTGGTCGCGAGCATCGCCGGGATGTCGCCGATCAGCTGTTCCTCCAGCCGCACCTTGTCCCGCCGGGCCATCGGGGTCCGGCTACGCGGCCAGAGCAGCTGCGCCCGCATCGTGTGGTCGGGGTTCGGCGAGCGGGCCTCCAACCGCCCGGTCAGCCCGGGGAAGAGCTCCAGCAGGTCCTGCGCCATCCCGAGATAGGAGTTGAAGGCGCCGGGGTAGACCAGGGCCACCCGGCCGGCCGGTCCGACCGGTTCCAGGGTCAGGTAGCTGCCCCCGGGAGTCGCCCACTCCGGGCCGGTCGGCTCCGCGCCGGGGTGAACGAGGAGGCCCGGCAGGTCGCTGAGCAGCCGCTCCAGTTCGGCCAGCAGCGCCGCTCGGTCGGCACCGACGAGCACCGCCCGGACCCGCGGCGAGCCGGCGTCCGGAGCAGCGGCGTCCACCAGACCTTCCCGGCAGAGCGAGGCGAGATCCTCCCCCGCGCTCAGCCGCTCGCGCAGTGCCAGCAACCGCTCCGGCAATTCGGCGGGGATGGCCGGAACGGGCAGCAGGAACGGGGCCCCAGCAGCAGTCCAGCGGACGGCGCTCGCCGAGCTGGACGTGCCCGGCTCGGTGCCCACTGTGGCCCGTGGCTCGACGCCAGGATCCGCAGCGAGGATGAGATGAGCTGCGCTGCCGTAATTTCCGCGCAGGGCAACGGCGGCGATTCGGCGACCGGGAACAGACCGGCGCAACCACGACCGGGCCCCGGCCGGCAGGTAGAACGCGGAGCCCGCCGGGGTGCTGCCGCAGTCCTGCCGGGTGCCGGGCAGATAGCCGTGCCGCAGGCTCAGCGCGGCGGCCACCACCGCGGCCAGGCCCCCGGCGATTCCCGGATCACCCAAGGTCTCGGCCACCCGGGCAACCGCGCAGGTGGGGGTGCCGTCCGCCGGGTACGCCTCGTTCAGCCAGGGCAATTGGCCGGCCTCGTGCGAGTCGGCACCGACCAGGGCGTCGTGCACCTGCAGCAGGCCCACCTCGGACGCCGCCACCCCGGCCTGAGCCAGGGCGGCCCGGGCAGCAGCCTGGACGGCGCCAGCCTCACCGGCGACGCCGTGCCGGACGGCGACCGCCTCGATCGAGGCGTAACGCCTGGCCTCGGCGGGCAGGTCGGCGGTGCGGCGCAGGACGATCGCGGCGGCACCGTCACCGGGTCGACGGACCGATCCAGGCGCCGGTGCCGTCGCGTCGGCACCGAACCGGCTGAGCACCGTCTCCGCGCCACCGGCCAGGTCCACGGCACCGACCAGAACGGCCTCGATGCTCTCGTCCCGCAACAACAGGGCAGCGACTTCGAGGGCCGTCGCCGCCGACCCGGAGTCGGCCGCCAGCGTGAACGCCGGGCCGGTGAGGTTCCAGCGGCCGCTGATCCGGCTGGCCATGACGTTCCCGATGTAGCTGAGCACCTCGTTCGGCGCGACCGGGTCGTGCAGGCTCTGCCGGGCTGCGGTGAGCACCTGCTCACGTTGCTGCTCGGCACTGACCAGGCCGGCGGCGTCAAGTTCGGTGCCGACGACCTGGCCGATCCCGAGCCGTGCCCGGTGCGCGTGGGTGCGCGGTTCCATCTCGGCGGCGATCAGCACCGCGACCCGGCGGCGAGGCCGGTCCGGGCGCCGCAACCCCGCTTCCGGCTGGTGCAGCCCGTCGTCCAGCAGGGCCTGCTCGGCCACCCGGAGCATCAGCAGATGCTGTTCGTTGAAGTGCCCGAGCTCCTTCGGCGGGATCTGGAAGCGCGGCGCGTCGACGTCGAACGCGTCGAGGTAGCTGCCGTCCGGGGTTCCGGCTGCCTCCGGGTCACGCACTCCGTACCAGCGCTGGGCGGGCACCGGCCGCTCGTCAGCCGCGCCGGAGCGCAACGCCGACTCGACCGAGGCGGCATCGGCGAGACCACCGACGTGGATCCCGAGCCCGGTGATCGAGGTCGCCGGTGGCGGGCCGGTCAGGTTCGGCTCGGGCACGGCCGGCTGAGCGTCCAGGACGGCGTCCGGAGCACGCAGGATGGCGTGCGCGTTGGTGCCGCCGAACCCGAACGCCGAGACCCCGGCCCGGCGCACGCCACGGTCCGGCCACGGGATCGCTTGGCGAACGATCAGCGCACCGCCGGTGGTGCCGTCCGGCGACGAAAGCGCCTCCTGGACGCCGGGAGTCGGCGGGATGACGCCGTGCTGCATGGCCAGCACCGTCTTCAGCAGGCTGGTCAGGCCGGCCACGGTGAGCAGGTGCCCGACGTTGCCCTTGACCGAGCCAAGCCGCGGGCGGTGACCGCGGCCGGCGTACCAGCGTTCCAGCGCGGCCAGCTCGGTGGCGTCCCCGAGCGGGGTGCCGGTGGCGTGGCACTCGATGTAGTCGACGTCCTCCGGATCAACACCGGCGTCGGCGTAAGCCAGGGCATAGGTGGCCAACTGGCCTTCCGGGTTCGGCACCAGCACGTGCCGGCCGGAACCGTCGTTGGACAGGCCGATTCCCTCGATCACGGCGTGGATCCGGTCGCCGTCGCGAACCGCGTCGGCCAGCCGCTTGACCGCCACCGCACCGGCTCCCTGGCCGGTCAGGATGCCGCCCGAAGCGGAGTCGAACGGCTGACTGATGCCGTTCTCCGGGTAAGCCTGAAGGTCCGAGAAGGACAGGTGGATCAACGCCGGGTCGGGTGCACAGACCCCACCGGCGATCATCAGGTCAGCAGCGCCGGTCGCCAGGCTGTCGCAGGCCAGCTTTAGTGCGTACAGCGCCGATGAGCAGGCCGCATCCAGGGCGAGCCGGGGACCGCCGAGCCCGAGGGCAGAGCCGATCACCAGCGCCGGCAAGCCACCGACACCCAGATCGGTCGTACTCGGGCGCACGGTCGTCCCGGCCTGCGGAACCGGCACCCCCGCCCGGCGCAGGCCGTCCAGCACGGCCTCACCGAGCAACGGCAGCACCGCCTCGCTGGAGTTGCGGGTCGGGAAGGTGTAGTTGCCGAACACCACCCCGGTCCGCTCCAGCACCGGGTCGCCGATCTGCAACCCGCCGTCCTGCACCGCCTGCCGGGCCACCCGCAGCGACCAGGTGAAGACGTCGTCCAGGTCGGCCAGGTCGGCGGCCGGGATCCGGTATCCGGCCAGCTCGGCCCGGCTTCGGTCGACCTCCGGCCGGTCGATGAAACCGCCACGGGTGGTGGTGATCCGGTGCTCGGGGTCGGCGAACGCCGGGTCGGCGGGGTCGAACCCGAACACCTCGGCACCCGCTTCTCGGCGGCTGTCGTGCCCGGCCAGCAAGTTGTCCCAGAACTGCTGGGGGGACGACGCACCGGGGAACAGGCAGGACAGACCGACGATCGCGTATCCACTCATCTCAGCCTTCTTCCTGGTGGGAGTTGGCGGAGGCGCCGAACTCCGGCTTGAACACGAGCTCCACCCCGGACAGCCGCTGCAGCACGCGGCCGTCAGCGGCCTGAGCGATCACGTCACAGGAGGCCCGGGTCGAGTCCCGGAGCACACCGCGGACCGCGACGGTGAACGGCTCGTCGTCGGGTAGCGGAGCGTAGAGATCGGCCTGGGCGATCCCCATCGGCAGGCTCGGCGAGTCGGTCTGCGAGCGAACCCAGACCAGGCAGGCCTGCAGCAGCAGGTCGAACAGCACTGGGCTGTAGGCCGTCCCGGACCAGTGACCAGGGACCGCCAGGTCGGCCAGCCGGCAGCTGAGCACCAATTCTTCTGCGGGGTGCGGGGTATCGACGAACCCGGTGATCCCGCGGAGTTCGGACCCGTGGAACAGGGTGCCGTCCCGGTAGAGGTGATCAGCAGCGGTCGACCCGGCCGGAACCGGCGGGGCGACCGGTGGTTCGTTGGCCGCCCAGCTCAGGGTGGCCTGGTAGGCGGGCCGCTGCCGGCCATCGGCGAGCACCGAACGAGCGGTCACCGTGACCGAACCGGGCTGGCCGGCACCGCTCGGCACCGGGCCGGGCGTGAGCTCCAGGTCGAGGCCCACCGGGGCCTGCTCGTCGAACACCACGCCCTTGAGCACCCGGACGCCAGTGGCTTGACCGACGCCGACCTCGCAGGCCTGCTCGGCCGCACCGATCAGCGCGCCGAGGGCGAAACTGAGCGGCAGCACGGCATGCCCGGCGATCTGGTGTGACTCGATGGCCGGGTGCCGGACCAGGTCATCGAAGCCGGAGCGGCTGCGGACCGGGCCGGCCGGCACCCGTGGCGCGGTGCCCGACAGCGGAACGTCGGGCCCGACCACGACCACGGTGTCCGCGAGATGCCCGGCCTCGAACTGCTCGGCCAGGAACCCGACACCGTCCGGGACCGGGATCAATGTCACCCCGCGCTCGGCGAACATCGCCGCCAGCTCCGGCGACACCATTCCGCCCGCCCACGCCCCCCAGTTCACCGAGGTCACGTGCAAGCCGGGGTGGGTGCCGCGGAGTGCCGGCACCAGCCGGTTGAGCGCCTCGTTCGCCATCGCGTAGGACGCCTGCCCGCGGTTTCCGAACAGGCCGGCCACCGAGGAGAACAGCACCACGTGGCGTAGCGCCGGCCCATCGACTGCTGCCAGCACCCCGGCCAGGCCGCCCAGCTTCACGTCGAGCACCTGCGCGGCCTTCGCGGTGTCCGCCTTGGCGACGAGTTCGTCGTGCAGCACCCCGGCCCCGTGCACCACACCGGTGATCCGGTCCCGGTAGGGCGCCAGCGCCGTCCGGGTCTCGGCCGCGGCCGAGACGTCGACCGGGAGGTACTCGGCCCGGCCGCCGTGTGACCGGATCGCGGCCAGGGTGGCCTGGATCTCCCGGCTGGCGGTGATCGAGCGCACGCTGCGCTCGATGTCCCGTGGGTTGGGCTTCTGACCGGCGGCACGCAGGGCCTCCACTGCGGCCCGACGGAGCCCGTCCAGCGGGACGCCGGTCGCCCAGCCTGGTTCGGCTTCGATTCCGGAACGGCCGAGCAGGAGCAGCGTGGGCTGGTGTCGCCGGGCCAGTTCCACTGCACACGCTGCGGTCACGCCCCGGCCGCCGCCCGTGACGACCAGCACGTCGTCCGAGGTCAGAGCCGCGGTCCGGTCACCGGTACCGTCGTCCGGGGTGATCTGCCAGGTGACCCGCCGGTCGGCGCTACGGCCCACCTCGCGCAGGCCACGATCCGGATCCTCGACCTCGGCCAGCAGGAACGCGGCGATCTGCGGCAGGGTCAGGTCGGCCGCCAGGTCGACGTACCGGGCACTGACCGTGGGCGACTCCACGGCCAACGTCTTCACCAGTCCGGAAACCCCACTGAGGACGGCAGATTCGGTTGACACTGGCGTCTGGGTACCGAAGGCCCCGTCCAGCGCCGTGACCGCGAGGAACAGCGAGCGGTCCGGGCCGGTCTCCAGCCCCGGCGTGGCAGCCCGGGCCGTGCTCAACGCGTGCAGCAGTCGCTGCTGTGCGGCGGCCAGGTCGCCGACCGGCGCTCCGGCCAGGTAGGCGCACAGGTGCAGGGTGCCTTCGGCCGCCACGACGGCCTCGATCTTCGCCGTGACCTCAGCCTGCGACCAATTGCTCAGCGAGTGCGCGCCGGGCAGGGCGGCAACGCCGGGAACGGTGAGCAGGTGCACCCGCCAGCCGCTGGTTTGCAGGGCATAGGCCAGCGGTCGGCCGAGCTGACCGTCATCGACGATCACCGCCACCTGGCCGGTGGGCAACAGCAACCGATCGGGTTCGGACAGCTCCCGCAGCCCCAGCCGGCCCCGGATGATGCCGTCGGCGAACGCCGGCGGCGGGAACTGCGGGCTCTCCGGCGCAGTGCTCGGCGAAATGGTTTCCGGTGCAGCCAGTTCGGTGACAGGCTGGCCGATGGTCGACGCCGTGGTGGACGGCGCAGCGATTGTGGACGGCACAGCGGTGGTCGATGATGCCGTGGTGGTTGGCGTTGCGAGCGAACCGGCGACCAGGGTGACGATGTCTCCCAGGGTCTGGATCTCACCCAACTCATCCGGGCCGATCATCGGCGCCGCCGGGAACGAATCCTTCAACGCACCAAGGATCTGCACCCGCTTGATCGAGTCAATTCCCAGATCACCCTCGACGCCCATCGACAGATCCAGCATGTCCGCCGCATACCCGGTTTGATCAGCAACAATCTCCAACAACCGAGACTGCACCGCCGCAGACACCGCACCCGAAGGCGCAGCCGCGGCCGGGGCCGCCTCGGGAGCCGGAATCGAAGCGGGTTCCGAAACCGGTTGTTCAGCAATCACTGCAGCAGGAGCCACAGCAGTGGCGACAGTCGCGTCGGTCGCCCCAGTGTCACCGAGCGA
>DATINJ010000274.1:0-5621 GCA_035474375.1 Kineosporiaceae bacterium
CGGTCGGCGCGCCGACCGGCGGTGGCGGATCCGTGGGCTGTTGACCGGAGGCTCGAACCAGCTCGAACCGGCGACGTGGATCCAGGCTCAGCCGAACCGGACTCCACCGAATTGGTCAAGGTCGAGCGCTCTCATTCCGACCTTGTACCAGGGGTTGGTGCCGTGGGAGACGGAGACCCCGAGGCAGTTGCACTTTTCGAACCTTGAATCCCGCACGTCGGCGATGTAGTTGCCGCTCCACACCGTGCCGCCCGATTCCGCGTAGTAGTAGAACCAGCGGTTGTTCGTGGGGTTCGAGCGGGTCTGAGTCTGCCTGGCAGCAAGATTAATCCATCCCTCGACATTCCAGATGTCCTCGCACTCGTCGCGGCATTGGTAGTCGCGGTACATGTAGGCAACGTAGATCATCGCCGCCGTGTCGTTGATGAACCGGACGTCGCCCACGCTTAACCCCTCTTCCTCTGTCGGATTCGGTCCGCTAGCGGAGCCTCTGGAACGTCGCTCGCGGCGCTGCGAGGGAACCGGTCGTCGTCGGCCGCCTCGTCGAGCGAGGCGGTCTGCTCCGCGTCATCGGCGAACCCGGGACTTAGGTCCTCCAGGTCGGCGGGACCGAATGCGCCGTTCGACTCGGTCCTGGCACCGGGCGCCCAGGGTGGGATCGCGGGTGCGGCGGCGGTGGACAAGGGTGGGCCCATGCCGATCAGGAATGGTGAGCTCGCGGTCGCGGAGAACGGTTGCATCAGGCGGATCGGAGTTCCGTTAATGGCACGCAACTGGCCGGTCCATGCCATCTGGTACAGCCGCTGCAGGTCGTTTCTGTCGTCCTGGGTCAGCTCGCTCTGGCTGCCGTAGTTCATTATTGTGAACGGTTTGTGGACGCCGAATACACGGCTCGGCCACGCGGTTTCGCTAATATTGGCGAAGAAGTGCCGGAGGCCGAAGATGTGGCCGATCTCATGTATGAGGGTGTCCACCTGCTCCTTGTGGCTTTGGGCGAACATGCGCGGATAGATCACCACTTGGTGGCGCCCGCCATCGGGGAAGAACGCACTCGCGAGTACGCAACCGTTGGCGTCGCAGTCGTCGATGTGCCGCATCACGACCTCGAAGTCCCACGCGTCGTCCCGCTGTGAGAAAGCGATCGGCCGTGCGCTACCCCACGCCAACAGGGCGTCACCCATAAGCGCGGAGATGGCGGCCTTGGCCGCTTCCGGATTGACGAAACGTCGCAGGGAGCGCTCCTGGAAGCGCCACCGAAGCGTCGTGTCCGCCGCCCATAGCGGGATGAAGCCCTGCGAGGCGTCGACCACGATCTCGAGCGGAGTCCGGTTCCTCGGCCTGGCGTAGCCCCGTGCCTCGGTGTCGCAGACGATCCGGTTCCCGAAGACGTGGACGGCCGCGTCCCCCTGCTCGGGCGCCTCCCTGTCGTCGACCAGCTGGAAGGGGTCACTTCGCGTCATCCTGAAGGCTCCTCGGAGTTTGGACGTGATCGAGATCGTGCCGTGCCAGAGCCGGCGGCGGGAGAGCGTGGCGCCAGGCGCGTGGCGGGCTGCCGCTCATGCGTCATCTCGGCCCCCCGCCGCCGCGGGCTGCCGTCGACCCGACTGCGCGGCGGTGCCACTTCTGCGCAGCCCCGTTCCGGAGCATCATCGGGTCTCGGCGCATGGGCCGAGCCCTCGAACCCGCTGCCGCAACGGCGGGTCTCTGCGGGATCGGTGCGTTCTGTGACGAGAGACTCGCGGAGGAGGCATTCGTGGTCTCGTGGCCCGCGTCGTCGGGGGAGTTGTGCAAGTTCCTGTTGACGGCCGCGTCGATGATCCTGTTTTTGGTGATTGTCGCCTGCAGCAATCCGCCCGGTAGAATGGAGACGATTGAGGCGACCAGGGAGGGTACTGTGGCCGAGGATTTCTACATCAACAGTCAACTCGTGGAGTGCGAGGGTGTGGCCCCGCAACAATGCATGCAGGTACGGAAAAGTCCCGACGAGGATTGGGAGTTGTTCTACGGCCGAATCGAGGGGTTCACATTCGAGCCGGGGTACGCGTACAAAGTGCGCGTACGCGTGACCCCGGTCGAGCAGGCGCCGGCCGACGCCTCCACACTGCGCTACACGCTCCTCGAGGTCGAGGAGAAGATCCGCGCCTGATCCCGCTTTGGGGAGCTGGACCTCGCCTACGGCTCCCCGACCTCCTGTGGAGGAGGCGGCCCGGCGGTCGTGTCTGCCTCACCCCCGGCGTCCAAATCCACCGGTGGCGGGCCTTCTCCACCGGCCCCCAAGGCCTCCGACGCCAGTCCCAGCTCACCGGGCTCCAGTGGCGGTGGGCCCTCACCAGCCACGGCGCCCGTTGTCGCCGTCGCGGTGGCCGTCGGGCTCCCGACATCCCGAGGCGGTGGCGCCCCACCCGATGCCGACCCCGCGTTGCCTTCGCCGAGCCCTGCTGTGGTCATCCCGGCGCCGCCCGCCGCCGGGCCCAGAGTGATGTTGATGGTGACAGACACTGCGTAGCCTCCAGGACCGAACGGATCAAAGGTATACGGCGGTGATCTCGTTGGCGCCGTCGACCGTGACGTGAGCCTGCTTGCCGGTTGCCCTGGCCAGCGCCAACAGCAGGAACGTGTTGGTCACGCCATCAGCCGCGATCGGCTTGACCTTGCGGAACCCCTGGTTCGGCAGGCTGGCCCACGAGTTCATGCTGTGCGGCGTCGAGTAGGTCTGGTTGATGTTCATCCACATGTCGCGTTCCCCTCGCTGCAGATCGGGTCTGATCAGTTTCCGTATGCGGCGTAGATGGTGTTCCCATCGAGCTCGGCGTGGACGGTTCGTCCGGTTGCCCGCGATACCGCCAACAACTCGAGGGTGTTGGTGACACCGGCCGGTGCGTTCGGGTCGATCTTGCGCCAGCCGAGCCCGGCGAAGGAGACCCACGCGTTCTTGCTGTGTGGAGTGGCGTAAGCGAGCGTCACCGTGAGATTGAGGTGCAGCGTGCGGTAGATGTGGTGGACCGCCGCGATGTCACCGGCGCTGAGCCCGTTGCGCTGTCCGATCGTGACGCCGGACTGCTTCGGCACGATCGTCGGCTGCCCATTCTTAGAGAACGCGTAGGCGCCGTAGTGCATGATCGAGCCGTAGTCGTAGGCCCCGACGTCATCACCATCGGAGATGTGCTGGTTGAAGTTGTGCTCCCGACCCGCCTCGATGTTCTGCCAGTTGATGGTGATGTAGGAGTCGCGATCCTCGCGGCTCTGTTCGTGCCACAGACCCCAGGCGTGGCCGAACTCGTGCACGGCTGCCCCGAAGCCGCAACCGTCCGCCAGGCTCAGGTCCTGCCTTCCCCCCTGCATGCCCACGAAGGACCAGCAGCCGTCGCCGGGGAACACGCGCACGTAGTTGGGATACTGTGACGCGTTCGCCGCGGTCCGCTGGACGAACCGCATGTTGGTGTGCGCCTGCCAGTGCGCGATCGCATCGGTGACCCGCTGCTTGTTCGGCAGAGCGTTATCGATCTCGTACGGCATCAGGGCGCCCGGCCACCGGTACTGGCTTCCCGTGATCACGACACCGTGGGCAATCAGTGGGTCGTCGGAGGAAACATCGCCGGCGGCGCTTGCCTGGACGAGGCCCGTACTCCGCTCCAGCGCCGCGACCGTGCCAAGGCAGATGTCGCCCTCGAAGAACGCCAGGTCGCCGACCGCCTCGTACTGAACCGCCTTCCGCTCGAACGTCGCACCCGAAATAAACCCGGTGCGCACGTCACCGCTCGACTGGAAACCCTGGTTACTGGCTGCGAGTTGCTCGTCGCTGGCACGGGTCTCGTCGTCGGCCATCCCATATACCCCTTTCGGTACCAGCGAGTTGTGAGCACGAGTGTCATCCCGGACCGGACGGCAGGCAAGATCCAAAAACGTCAAGTACGTACTACTGCGTACGCTGTGCCAATCTTTCCCGGCAGTCGGAGGAGGAGGCTAACTCGGCCATATGGCAGGCTCCGATAAACCGGACGGCCGATTACTGGGTCATCGAAGTTGATCGGGGTTGGTGCCTGCGCGCATCGCGTGTGCGGTGACGTGGTGTGAACGTATGCCGATACCTGGACCGCACCAATGCGTGACGACGTCGCGCTGATCGCAGCGGGCTGCGGCTGAGCTGCTGGCGTCGGAGGGGTGCGGCGTGTCGGACGCAGAACGCCCGTAGTCACTGGTGATCACGGTTGTTCCTAGAGCAATGCTTGAGACCTGTGGATGAGATGGACGGGTCGTACCCTCCCGATCACCTGCAAGCCCTCAAGCAAGATCGGCGCGCCAACGCCGGTCGGAAGGGTACGACCCGTGCTCACCGTAGTTCCTGGAGCTGCCGACGCCGATGGCCCCCGCCGCCCCAATGGTGGCGCGTTGATCGACGAGCTGGTCCGCGAGGGTGCCCGGCGGATGCTGGCCGAAGCCCTGCAGGCCGAGGTCGACGACTACATCGCCCGCCACGCCGGCGAACGCGACGAGACCGGTCGACGGCTGGTGGTGCGCAATGGCACTCACCATTCCCGCGAGGTCCTCACCAGCGCAGGCGCGGTCGAGGTGACCGCGCCGCGGGTCAACGACCGCCGCACCGACCCGGAGACGGGTGAACGGTGCCGATTCTCCTCGGCGATCCTGCCGCCCTGGTGCCGCAAGACCCCGAAGATCACCGAGGTCCTGCCGCTGCTCTACCTGCACGGCCTGTCCTCCGGGGACTTCGTGCCCGCGCTCGGGCAGTTCCTCGGCAGCTCGGCCGGGCTCTCCGCGCCGGTGATCACCAAGCTGACCGAGACCTGGAAGGCCGAGCAGCGCACCTTCGCCGCGCGGGATCTGTCGGGTGTGGACTACGTCTACCTGTGGGCCGACGGCATCCACGTCAACATCCGCCTCGAAGAGCACAAGCTGTGCCTGCTGGTGCTGATCGGGGTGCGCGCCGACGGCCGCAAAGAGCTCGTCGCCCTGGCTGACGGCTATCGGGAGTCGGTCGAGTCGTGGGCGGATCTGCTGCGCGACTGCGCGCGACGCGGAATGCGCGCCCCGGTTCTCGCGGTCGGGGACGGCGCACTCGGGTTCTGGGGCGGCCTGCGGGAGGTGTTTCCCCAGGCCAGGGAACAGCGTTGCTGGTTCCACAAGATCGCCAACGTGCTCGGGGCGCTCCCGAAGTCCGCGCATCCCGGGGCGAAGAAGGCACTGGCCGAGATCTGGAACGCCGAAGACAAGCAGCACGCACTCGACGCCGTGTCGGCGTTCAAGGCCGCCTACGGGGCGAAGTTCGCCAAGGCCGCCGCGAAGATCACCGACGACCTGGCCGAGCTGCTGGCGTTCTACGACTTCCCCGCCGAACACTGGATCCACCTGCGGACCACGAACCCCATCGAGTCGACCTTCGCCACCGTCCGGCACCGCACGAAGGTCACCCGCGGCCCAGGATCACGGGCGGCCGGGCTGGCGATGGCGTTCAAGCTGATCGAGGCCGCGCAGGATCGTTGGCGCGCGGTCAACGGCCCGCACCTGGTCGCCCTCGTCCGCGCCGGCGCAACCTTCGTCAACGGCAAGCTCGTCGAACGACCCGACGAAACATCTCAACCCGAAGCCGCCTAGAAGATCTCATC
>DATINJ010000275.1:0-33413 GCA_035474375.1 Kineosporiaceae bacterium
AGGTCTTTCGCAGCGGTGAGCTGGCCCGGGCCAGCTCACCGCTGGCCAATTCGCTCGGCTAACCAAAACCGGCGATCATGCACGGTTGCCCGTCTATGGACCGTGATCATGCACGGTTGCCCCGTCTAGGGACCGTGATCATGCACGGTTGCCCACCTCAACGCGGGTAACCGTGCATGATCACCGCAGGAATTTGGGCGGTGCTGAACCAGCAAGCAGGCTCACCCTGCCGATCGCCAGGCCACCAAGATCGCCAACCGTGCCCGCCTTTGTGCCCCCTAGGCACCCAAATGCGGGCACACCTGGCGATCTTGGTGGTGGGGAGTGCTCTTTGACCGGCCCAAGGGTCAAGACCCGGGGGGCATCCGGCCGGGGCCTTGGCGGCCGGCGCCGGGGCCACCGTCGTCGTCGCGGCGGCGAAGGTAGCGCTCGAACTCCTGAGCGATCGCCTCACCGCTGGCCTCGGGTAGATCCGCGGTGTCCTTGGCCTGCTCGAGCTGGCGAACGTACTCGCCGATCTCGGTGTCCTCCTCGGCCAGCTCGTCGACGCCGCGTTCCCAGGCCCGGGCGTCTTCCGGCAGGTCTCCGAGCGGAACGGTGACGTCGAGCATCTCCTCCACCCGGCGCAGCAGCGCCAGCGTCGCCTTGGGGGACGGCGACTGACCGACGTAGTGCGGAACCGCTGCCCACAACGACAAGCTGGGCAGCCCGGCCTTGCCGGCGTACTCCTGCAGGACGCCGACAATGCCGGTGGGCCCTTCGTACCGGGACGGCTCGATCGCCAGCCGGCTCAGCAACTGCTCGTCCTCGCTCGTACTGGTCACGGGGATCGGCCGGGTATGTGGCACATCCGCCAGTAACGCGCCCAGCGTGATCAATGTGCCGACCTGCAACCTGTCGGCGTATCCCAGGACCTCTCGGGTGAATCGCTGCCACCGCATCGAGGGCTCGATGCCACGGACGATCACGACGTCGCGGTTCGCTCCTGGCGGCCGGGCCCAATAGAGGCGTGTGGTCGGCCAGGTGATCTGCCGCTTGCCGTCGTCGTCCACCGAGATGGTCGGTCGGTTCACCTGGAAGTCGTGGTACTCCTCAGGATCCAGCTCACCGACGGCCTCCGCCCCCCAGACCCGCTCCAGGTGGGCCACTGCTCCGCTGGCCGCCTCACCGGCGTCATTCCAGCCTTCGAAGGCAGCCACCATCACGGGGTCCCGCAGCGGCGGCACTCCAGACAGTTCCGTCACGCCTTCTCCTCGCTCCGCTCCCGTTCGGTGATGAGACCACCACCGACCGCCCAGCCTAAGGGCGCGCGGGGTCCCCCTGGCGCACCCGCTCAAGAGTTCCGCTGACGGCTTCCGCACCTATTTCCTGTCAAGTTGACCAAGAGTGACCATTCGACCGAAACGACTGAGGGTCAGCGCGGTTGCCGGGGAGGCCGTTGGGGGTGGATCGGGCCCGGCGCAGGCGCTGGGCGAGGCACGGGCGGGCGGCCGGCCAGGGGAGAAGCCGGTGTCTCAACCGGTTGGTCGATCCCCCCTCCCAGCGGGGGTGCCGTTGGGGCTACCAGGCCACGGCTGTCGAACAGCGCCCGCAGGGCCGAACCGTCGACCGGGCGGCTGAAGAGAAATCCCTGGCCCAGGCCGCAGCCCAGGTCCTGGAGAATTCGCCGGGTGGCCGAATCGGTGATCCCCTCGGCGACCACTTCGAGATCGAGATTGCGGCCCAGGTCGATGATGGATCGCACGATCGCCCGGTCCCGGTTGCTGTCCAGCAACCGGGAGACGAACGACTTGTCGATCTTCATCTGGTCTACCGGAAGCCGGCTGAGATAGGTCAGCGACGAGTACCCGGTGCCGAAGTCGTCGACCGACAGGTGCACCCCCATCGCTCGCAGTTCCTCCAAGGTCTCGATGGCTCGGCGTGGGTCGGCGATCACGCTGCTCTCGGTGATCTCCAGGCACAGCGAGCCCGCGGGCACCGAATGCCGCTCCAGTGCCATCGCGACCTGGTCTGGCAGCGACGAGTCGGCCAACCAGCGCGGCGCCAGATTGACCGCCACCCGCACCGGGTACCCCTCCGTTTGCCACTGGTTACACCAGGTCAGAGCCAGGGTGAGGATGCGGGTCGAGAGCCTGGTGATCTGCCCGCAGCGCTCCGCCGCGGCAAAGAACGTCTCCGGCGGGATCTCGCCCAGGTCCGGGTGGGTCCAACGAGCGAGCACCTCGACCGAATGGATGGCACCGGTGTCCAGCCGGACCAGCGGCTGGATGGCCACGCCGATGTCCTGCTGGCTGACCGCATCCCTGAGGTCGCTGGCCAGGGTCAGAGCGGAGGCGGTGATCTCGACCAGGTCCTGGGAGAACAACCGGGCGCCACCGGCCCCTGCCTTGGCGGCGTACATCGCGATATCCGCGTTGCGCAGCAGGTCCGACCCGTTCAGGCCGTGGCGTGGGCCCAGCGCGATCCCGAGCGAGCCACCCAGCCGTAGCCGCGGTGCGCCGCTGACCGCCACCGGCTCGTCGAACGAGGCCAGCACCCGCCGGGCCAGATCCATCGCGCTCTCGGGATCGGAACAGGCCGTCGAGAGGATCGCGAATTCGTCCCCGCCCATCCGCGCCACCATCGCCTCGTCACCCGCTTTGACCCGGAACCGGGCGGCGAGCACGCGAAGCAGTTCGTCACCGGCCTGGTGACCGAGGGTGTCATTGATCGATTTGAAGCCGTCGAAGTCGAGCACCATCACCGACAGCGGTTTCCCACCGTGGGCCGCCCTGGTGGCCAGTTCGTCCAGCCGATCGCGCAGGTCGAGGCGGTTCGGCAGGCCGGTGAGCTCGTCGTGGCGGGCCTCGAACTGCAACCGTTCCATCAGCCGGCCGTTGCGCAGCGCCACGACGGCGTGATTGGCCACCGTTTCCAGTAGCCGCCCATCGGTCATCGCCAGCGGTCGTTCCTCGGCCCGCCGATCGCCGACCATCAGGTGACCACCCACCTCGTCGTCCACCCGCAACGGCACGATCAAGGCCTCGTCCAGGCCGCGGTCGGCAAGAAAGGCTTTCTCGGCGGCGGTGACGCCGGTCACCAGCAGGACCTGGGTGGGCGGAAACGCCAGCATCGGCGCCGGCCCGGTCTCCTCCGGTCCGACCAGCGGCTCGCCGTGGCGCATCCGCCAGCGGACCGGGGTCTCGACCTGAAATCCGGTAAGCGCGATCTCGCCGTAGTCGGTGCGCATCAGGTCCGCCGACTCGGTGAGGACCGAGGCCACCACGCCGTCCGACCGGGGGGCCAACGCGAGGGCGTCGGAGAGCACGTAGAGCCGCTCCAGACTGGCGTGACGGTCGGACAGGGCGGCGAAGGCGCGGTATCCCAGCATCGCGGCCACCCCCGTCATCGCCAGGGGGTAGATAGCCGCGCCGCTGATCAGGGCGTAGACCGTGGCCAGGCCGATCAGCGAGACCGTCACCGGGACGAGGACGGAGAAGGCCAACTCGCGCAGTACCTCCCGGGCCGGGCGAGGGCCGACGTACCAGCCGATCACCAGCACGATCACGGCCCCTTCGAACAGCCCGCTGGCCATCACGGCGATCGGCACCGAGATCCACTTCACCGGGCCGACCGCCTCCAGGCGGCCCAGGACCGCGCCGAAGACGGCGATCGCGCTGGCGGTACTGGATCCGATCAGCATCACGTTGAAAACACTCTTCAGCGGGGTGTGTCTCTGGACGACGCTGAAGACCAGCAACCCGGCGATCATTCGACTGATCAGGACGTTCCGCGGCTCGCCGGTGACCAGCCCGATGACCAGCGGGATCTCGCTGAGCGAGATCCCTTCCAGTTGCCCGCGCACGCGCAGCTTGAGCACGAAGGCCTCGGTGACGCAGAACAGCACGACGAAGATCCACCAGGGCGATTCCAGGATCTCGTGCAGCGCCGGCGGCCGCGGCAGTCCGGCGACAGCAACTGCGGGCACCGAGAGCAACGCCGCCATCGCGAGCACCCAGGTAGTTCGCGACGCGATAAAGCTCACGGCGCTCCTCCCTGGTCCAGCCCGCGGATGTGGTGCCCCACCGCCGGTGCGGCACGACGTCTGGCCGAGTTGCTGCAGCGACCTCGCCGTGTAATCGACAGCACAGGCGCCCTGCTTCAGCGCCGACCCCGGTGACATTCCCCGCACCCAGGCCCTGACCTGGTCGATCAGCGGGTCTTTGGGGCTATTCCGAGGTGCTTTCTGATTGGATCAATTCCAGCCGGCGGAAGCCCAGATCCGGCCGGCCCACCCGGGGGTCGGCACCGGACTCGACCAGCTGGAAGAGCTCCAGCCTTTGCCCGACCAGGTGCCGGTTTGCCAGGTCTTGCCCTGCCACGTCTTGCCCTGCCAGGTCTTGCCCTGCCACGTCTTGCCGGCCCAGCTCCTCCCGGCCCAGGTCGTGGTGTCCGCGGTGAGACCGGTTCCGGTCCAGATGCTGCCGTTGAAGGAGCCGTCCCACTGCCAGGCGCCGGCCGGGATGGAGAGCCTGCTGGAGTCCCAGGGCTGACCCATGATGTCCTGCTCGCCGCTCAGGTCGACGCCGTCGAACTGGACGTGCTGCCCGCCGCGAGCAGATTCCAGAGACCCGTAGCCGTTCCCGGTTGCCACGGTCTGCGGCTTCGGCGCGGGCACGGTCGCCATGGCCTTGCGCAGGTCGATCGCCCCGGCACCCTGGGCGGTGGCGGAGGTTCCGGCCAGCGAGGTCGCGCTCGACATCAGGTATGCCTTCGCGTCGTCCGGAGTCAGCCAGACGTACCGCTGGAGAAGCAGCGCGACGGCGCCACTGACCACGGCCGCGGACTGCGAAGTCCCGCTGCCGCGGAGGAACCCGTTGCCGATCCGAGCCGACTTGTAGGTCTCGTAGAGCAGCGACCCAGGCACGCCGAGACTGATGATGCCGACCCCGGGAGCCACGACGTCCGGGCCTCGACCGCCGTTGATGCCCCGCTCGGAGAAGCTCGGCACCGTGTCGTCGGTGTAGCTGGCGGTTCCCTTGGTGTCCTGTGCACCGACGGCGATCACCCAGGGGTTGTACGCCGGACTGGCCAGTCCGACGGTGGTGTCTCCGTCGTTTCCAGCCGAGGCCACCACGACGATGCCGAGCTTCCAGGCGATCTCCGCGGCCCAGGACAACGGATCGGCTTGGGCGTTCTGCTTGCTGATGGTGCCGTAGGAGATGTTGAGCACCCGGATGTTCATGCCCTCTTTCCACCGGTTCGCCACCACCCAGTCGATGGCGGCGATCATCTGTGACACGTCGACCGCGCCGCCATGGTCGGCCAGCTTCAGGCTGACCAGCCGGGCATCCGGAGCCATCCCGTAGTGGTTGCTGGTGTCCGCGGCGTAGGCCGAGCCGGTGCTGGGTGCCACTTCACGGCCGGCGATGATGCCGGCCATGTTCGTGCCGTGACCGTAGGTGTCCAGGTAGCGAGTGTTGACGTCCTGCGATTCGAAGGACAGGTCCGGCCCGATGATTACTTTGTTCGGATCCAGCAAGCCGGAGACCGGCGCGATTCCGGTGTCGATCACGGCGACGTCGATGCCCTTGCCGGTGTAGCCCTTCTTCCACATCTCGGTGGCGCCGGTGATCCGAGTGACGTTGGTCATCGCACCGGGGTTCGACTCGGGCGCGAAGCCCAGCGACTGGGCGGCGACCTCGCTGTCGGCCACGACATCGGTGACTCCCGGTACCGCTGTCAGCCTGGCCAGCTTTGACGCCGGTACGGTCAGGACGACGGTGTGCAGCGACTCCTGGAACCGGATGATGGACCCGCCCAGGGCACCCACCTGGCGGCGGACGGCGTCCTTGTCGGCGGTTGCGGTTAACCGCACGATGTAACGGTCGGCCACTGAACTGGGGAGGACGGGGCCCTCCGATCGGACGTCGGGCTGAGGGTTCGCCCCTGCACCAGGAGCCAGGCCCGCAACGAGGAGGCCGAGGCTGAGCGCAACCGCACTGCCGAGCGGGAGGGTGCGGTGACGTCTCATGGGTTGACTCCGAGGATCGATGGGTTGCCTCCATGATGTGACTCTCAGCAACTCATCGGTAGCTCAAAGTCTGCACCTCACGCGTCCAGGGCAACGCTCGCTCGTTCGGTCCAATCAGCATCGAAGCGATACCGCCATAGATGCCGGGATTCGCACCCCTTCAAGCGAACTCGTTGTGTCCAGGGTTACTCCGAACGGGGATTCGCGGGCCGCGGCCGCCCAGCTGCGGCCGGTGACGTACTGAGGATCACGTCCTCCCGGACGCCACGGAGTGTGCTCGGACCCGATGGACCATGCCAGGATCGCGGGCATGCCCCAGCCGGGGCGGTAGGTATCAAGCGTCCGAGGAGTTCCCGTTGCATCCCGAGCAGTACACGGAGGCGATCATCGTCCGCCGCGCCCAGGCGAAGCGTTTCACCCCGTGACCGCGACCCCCGAATTCAGCCCGGCCGGAACCTCTGCCCCTGATTCGGCCGCGCCGTTCCTTGGTGATCCGTCGTTGCCGGCCGCTGTCCTCTGGGACATGGACGGCACCTTGGTGGACACCGAGCCGTACTGGATCGTGGAGGAAACCCTCCTGGTGACCGAGTACGGCGGGAGCTGGACCGAGGAAGACGCCCATAGCCTGGTCGGCAACGATCTGATCGCGTCGGCGAACTACATCCGCGAGGTCGGCGGAGTTCCGTTGCCCGCCGAGGAGATCATCGATCGGCTGCTGGAGCGGGTGATCGAGCGCGTCAAAGTGAAGATGCCGTGGCGGCCCGGCGCGCGCGAGCTGCTCGCCGATCTGAACGCCCGAGGCGTGCCGTGTGCCCTGGTCACGATGTCGTACCAGAACCTGGCCCAGGCGGTAGTCGCCACCCTGCCGACCGGGTCGTTCCGGACGGTGGTGGCGGGGGACGACGTCACTCACGGCAAGCCGCATCCGGAGCCTTACCTGCTGGCGGCCGAGCGGCTCGGGGTTACCCCGGAGCACTGCGTGGCCATCGAGGACAGTCTGGTCGGGGTGACGTCGGCCGAGAGCGCCGGAGTTGCGGTCCTGGCGGTCGAGCACCTGGTGCCGATTCCACCGGGTCCGGGCCGAACCGTGGCGAACAGCCTCAAGGGCTGGACGGTAGAGGATCTGAGCGCGCTGCTGATCGCCTGAGTCGGGAGCGTGGTGGGCGGCAAGCGTGCTCGCGCCCAACCTGACTGGACAGCCAGCGTGACCGGACACCCAGCCTGACCGGACGGCCGGCCTGAATGCAGCGAGCGGGGCTCCTGACCCTTGTCGGATCTGGAGCCCCGCTCGTCCCCTCCTTGACCGTTCGTACCTATTGGCCGCTCGTGCCAACTCAGTCCGCGGTGATCGCCCGCAGCACGTCGAGCCGAACCGCACGCCAGGCCGGCAGCACGGCCGCCACCAGGCCCGCGAGTGCCGCCGCGATCAGCACGATGAACAGGGACAGCCAGGGGATCGACAGCACGTCCAATCCCTCCGAGCGAGACCCGTACTGCACGGTGATACCGAGCACCAGACCCAAGAGGGTGCCCAGGACCGCGCCGAACACCGCAGTACTGATCGACTCCACGGTGATCATGCGCCGCAGTTGTCTCCGGGTCATGCCCACCGCTCGGAGCAACCCGATCTCCCGGGTGCGCTCGAACACCGACAGCGCAAGGGTGTTCACGATCCCGAGCACGGCGATCACCACGCTCAACGCGAGCAGGAGGTAGATCGTGTACAGCAGGACGTTCACCTGATCCGCCTGCGAGTTGGTGAATTCGTCGCCATCCATCACCGACACCACCACGAACGGTTTGACCGTGCTGGTCAGCTCGTTCCTGAGGGCCGCCTGATCCACGCCGGGCTTGGCCTTGACGTAGACCGAGAAATCACCTTGCAGGGCGGGCGGGACGACCGTCGTGTAGAGCTTTCGGGGAACGACCATGGTCGCCAGCACCTGATTGTCGTCGAACACCCCGCCGATGGTGAGTGACTGCTGCTTGACCGTTCCGATCCCCGCGTTCAGGACCGTGCCGACCTTCCAGCCACGGTCTTCAGCCAGCTTCTTCGAGACCAGCACCTGCCCGGAGTCCAGCGCGTTCAGCGACCCCGACGTGACGTCCACCTTGACGTTGTCGGCGATCCCCTGAGCGTCGGCAGCCATCGCGAACACAGCCTGCTTGTCCACCACCACCTGAACCCCGCCCAGAGTGGCCACCGACGCGACGTCCGGGAGGGTGCTGACCTTCTCGGCGACCGTGACCGGGAACGGCGCGTTCCCGCCGTCCAGCACGTAGTCGGCGGTGAGCTGGCTCTCCACGATGTCGGCGACGCTCGCCTTGGTCGAGGAGGCGATCACCGAGACCGCGGCCATCAGCGCCAGCCCGATCATCAGCGCGCTCGCCGTGGTGGCGGTCCGGCGCGGATTGCGCAGTGAGTTCTCCCGCGCCAGCCGCCCGATCGTGCCCGCGATCAGCACGAACGGCGAGGCCACGACCCGGATCACCGGCCGGGTGGTGGCCGGTGCCGCGATCAGCGAACCGATCACGATCGACCCCGCCCCGATCCCGACCAGCAACCATTTGACGTCGTCCTGGGTCACGCCCGGGATCAGCAGGCTGAAGCCCAGGATCACGAACACCACACCGATGAACCCGCGAGTACGCACGCCACCGACCGGGGCGGCGACGTCGTCCCGCATCGCCGCGACCGGCGCGACCCGGGAGGCCCGAACCGCCGGCAGGACGGCCGACACGACGGTGACGATGATCCCGACCAGCAGGCTGACCACCACGGTGCGGGTGTGCACCGGTAGCCCTCCGGAGATTTCCAGACCGAGCGCGTCGAACAGCGCCATCAGCCCGGCGGCCAGCAGGATGCCGGCCCCGAGCCCGAGCAGAGACCCGACCAGGCCGAGTACCGACGCTTCGCCGAGCACCACCCGCAGCACCTGGCTCCGGGAGGCCCCGATCGCCCGCAGCAGCGCAAGTTCCCGGGTGCGCTGGGCAACCAGCATCGAGAACGTGTTCGCGATGATGAAGCCGCCGACGAAGAGGCTGACCCCGGCGAACACCAGCAAGAAGATCGGGATGAAGCGGAGCATCTTCCCGATCTGCTCCTTGGTATCGGCGTTCAACTGGGTTCCGGTGATCGCCTCGGCGTTGGCCGGCAGGGTCGCGGCGACCCGGGTGCGCAACTGGTCCTCGCTGATGCCGGGGGCGGCGGTCAGGGTGATCGTCTGGACGGTGCCGTCCGGGGCGAACGTCGACTCGGCGGTCTTCGGGTCGAGGAAGACCAGCGTGGCGCCGGCCAGACCCGCACCGAACGACACCTCACCGACGATCGTCACCGATTCCGGGGTGTTGCCGATCAGCGCCTTGGTCTGAGCGCCGACCTGGAGATTGGCGCGTTTCAACGTGGCCGACTCGACCGCGACCTCGGACTTGTTCTGCGGGTCGCGACCCTTCACCAGCTTGATCACCGGATCATCGGGCCGGAAGGCCAGCCCGATAGCGGGGGCGCCACCACTGCGGACGGCAGTGCCGTCCTTGCCGACCAGCACCGCGCTGCCCTGTAGGTCCGGAACAGCTCGGCTCACACCGTCAACTTGCTTCAGCTGGTCGGCCATCGTCACCGGCAACGGCGCCCGCAACTCGGTGCCATCGAACGTCTTGGTGTCGCTCGTCACCCCGCGGACCTGGACGTCGGTGCCGACCGAGGACTGGTCAACGATCGCATCGAAGGTGCCGTTCAGGCTGTCGGTGAGAACGTAGGTGCCGGATACCAAGGAAACCCCGAGCATCACCGCGACCGCCGTGAGCAGGAAACGCAGCCGGTGGCTGCGCACACCTCTGAGTGTCACTCGCAACATGTCAGACCCGCCTGCCTGCGGCGTCGAAGCCCTTCATCCGCTCCAGCACCTTGTCTGCAGTGGGGTCGGACATCTCGTCGACGATTTTGCCGTCGGCGAGGAAGAGCACGCGGTCCGCGTAGCCGGCTGCGACCGGGTCGTGGGTGACGATGACGATCGACTGGCCGAAGTCGCGCACGGACATCCGCAGGAACTCGAGGATCTCGGCGCTGGCCCGGGAATCCAGGTTACCGGTCGGTTCGTCGGCGAACACGATGGCCGGTCGGCTGACCAGCGCCCGCGCGCAGGCCACCCGCTGCTGCTGACCACCCGACAACTCGCTGGGCCGGTGGCCGAGCCGGTCGCGTAGCCCCACCGTGTCGACCACGGTGTCGAACCATTCCTGATCCACCTTCCGGCCGGCGATGTCCAGCGGGAGGGTGATGTTCTCCTTCGCCGTCAGAGTCGGCACCAGGTTGAACGACTGGAAGACGAAGCCGAGGCGGTCGCGGCGCAACTGCGTCAGCGCCCGATCCTTCAACCCGGCGATCGGCACTCCGTCGATCACCACGTCACCCGCGGTCGGCCGGTCCAGCGCGGCCATGCAGTGCATCAGCGTGGACTTTCCCGAACCTGACGGCCCCATGATCGCGGTCATCCGGCCGCGACTGAAGTCCACACTGACCCCGTCCAGCGCCCGGACCTCTGCTTCACCGGTACCGTAAAACTTCTGCAATCCAACAGCTTTCGCGATCGGATCGGTACTCACCGACTCGACGTTCGCTATTGCGGCACTCACACTGTCCCCTGTCGTCGTCCCCCGCGGGGGAACCCCTCCGTGGCGCAACCGCATCGGTCGCCCCAGTCGCTCAACCCAACACCGTGACGTGGCGTCAAGGTCAACTCATTTATGCTCGCGGCTCCAGTTCGCCGCAGTGCATCCAGCTCGTGGCACTCCCGTGCGTCGATTCCCATTACGTCGGACTCGAGCCCGCCGCGCGTCAGGGAGATACCGGACACAACCCTGATCCTTTCCCGGTGGTACCCCTGACCGCGTCCACCTTGCGACGGACACCCGGTGGACTTTGGTCTATTTCGGAGGCGCCCGGACACCGGGCTAGCCCCCGCATGGATCGGGGTGCCACCCTCACCCCAGACCCAGGCGTCAACCATAGGTTGACGTACTTCGCGCGTCAATCCCGGCTTCGTCGTCGATCACTCCTCATCGAAGCCGGGTGGCGCCGGGACCGACGCCGCACCGCCGATCACCCGCTCCAGCGCATCACTCGGGACCGGCGGCGGTGTGCCGCCCTTGGTCGGGCAGTAGGCATGGTGGTCGCACCAGGCGCAGAGGCGGCTCGGTGAGGGCCGCCAGTCACCGGTCTCCGCCGCCAGCGAGATCGCCTGCCACAGGGCCTTGACTTTTCGCTCGGTGGCGAGCAGATCCGACTCGTCGGGGGAGTACCGCAGCACCTCGCTGTTGCCCAGGTAGACCAGTTGCAACACGCTGGGCAGCCGACCGTGCAGTCGCCAAAGCACCAGCGCATAGAACTTCATCTGGAACAGTGCCTTGGCTTCGAACGCCTCGGACGGCGCCCGGCCGGTCTTGTAGTCGACCACCCGGACCCGACCGTCGGCGGCGACGTCGATCCGGTCGACATAGCCGCGCAGCACCAAGCCGTCGTCCAACGCGGTCTCGACGTAGAGCTCTCGCTCGGCCGGTTCGAGCCGGGTCGGATCCTCCAGCGCGAACCATCGAGCCAGCAGGTCGGACGCACTGCTCAGCCACTCGGCCAGGGCCACCGCGTCGTCGCCGAACAAGGCCTCGAGTTCGGGTCGGCTCTGCCGTACCTGATCCCACTGCGGGGTCAGCAACCCTTCGGCGGCAGCCAGCGTCCGCTCAGCTGCCGGCAGATCGAAAAGCCGCTCCAGGACCGCGTGCACGACCGTGCCCCGAACCATCGCCCGGCTCGGCGCCTCGGGCAGGCGATCGACCACCCGGAAGCGATAGAGCAACGGGCACTGCATGAAATCGGCCGCTCGGGAGGGCGACAACGCTGCGGGAGCCATGCCTACGACCCTAGGCCGGGCCACCGACATTTCCGGCAGTGCCGCCAGCCTGCAACCGTCGAGCCCGCAGACCCCTAGCATCAGCGCAGTGAGCGAGAAGCGCCGCCATGAGCGCTGCGCCCGAGCGAATCGAGAACACATGCGAGTACGGCGCCGCCGTCCGGGTGGCTCCATGAAGACCGTCCGAGCGACTCGATGACCAGTTCGCCGGAGCGGCCGGAACCGACCCGCCCGGGGATCGCGGTGGGCCGGGTCGGCCCGGTGCCGGTCTATCTGCGCCCGTCCTGGTTCCTGATCGCGGCGCTGATCACGCTGCTCTTCGCTCCCGGCATCCGCTCGGCCGTCACGGTCGCACCCGGGCTGGAGTATCTGATCGCGCTCGGGTTCGCGATCCTTCTCCTGCTGTCGGTGTTCATTCACGAACTCGCCCATGCCGGGGCGGCCGCAGCGACCGGCACCCCGGCCACTCACATCGTCCTCGATCTCTGGGGCGGGCACACCGCGTTCGGTGAGGAATCCACCGGGCCGTGGCGGAGCATCGGCGTGTCTGTCGTCGGGCCACTGTCGAACGCCCTGCTGGCGCTCGTCGCCGAGGGCGTCGTGCTGCTCGGCCAGCCGCACGGGGTCACCCGCCTGCTGCTGGAAGCGCTGATGACGTCCAACCTCGTGGTGGCGGGGTTCAACGCCCTGCCCGGTCTGCCGCTGGACGGTGGCCGGGTGCTGGAGGCCTTGGTCTGGTGGGGGACCGGGGACCGGCACCGCGGAACCCTGGTAGCGGGGTGGTCCGGGCGGCTGGTCGCGGCCGGTCTGGTGGTCTGGACGCTGCTCGGGGTGATCGGCGGTGGGCACCCGCTGACCAGTGGGCTCTGGCTGCTCTTGATCGCCGGCCTGCTCTGGCAGGGGGCCGGCCAGGCGATCTCCGCCGCACATTGGTTCCGACGCGCGGATCGGGCCCAGATCGACGAGCTGCTGCAGCCGGCCGTCGCGGTGCCTTCGACCGCCACGGTGGCCACGGCCTTGTTGGCCGCCTCCGAGGTCGGGGCCCGGGCTGTGGTCGTCCTCGACGTGTACGGCAGACCGGCGGCCATCGTCGACGAGCGTTCCGCCGCCGATGTGCCGGCCGCCCGGGCCGATCAGGTGGGGGCCGCGGCGGTGGCGTACCCGCTTCCGGAGGGTGCCGTGCTGGAGGCCGGCTTGTTCGGGGACGCGCTGATCCAGCGGCTCCAGGCCAGTCCGGCCGCACGGTACGCGGTCACGGATCGGCACGAACGCGTGATCGGGGTCTTGGACTGGGAGGACGTCGCCCGGTTCGTCACCAGCTCCTGATCACGGGGGCGGACCGAAGCCCGCCCTGCGGCGCGGGGCGATCGGGTCGGGTGCATAGACTGCTGGACCATGACGACGCCCGTGGAAAGCCCGACCGGTGCCCCGACCGGCGCCGAGTACCGCCGTGGCCCTTTCCGCCCGGGTGAACGGGTTCAGCTCACCGACCCCAAGGGCCGGCTGCACACGATCACGCTGCACCCGGGCCGCGAGTTCCACACCCACCACGGCAGGTTCGGTCACGATTTGTTGATCGGCCGGCCAGAGGGCTGGGTGGTGGCGAATACCGCCGGAATCGAGTATCTGGCGCTGCGCCCGTTGCTCTCTGATTTTGTGCTCTCGATGCCCCGCGGCGCGGCCGTGGTCTACCCGAAGGACGCCGGCCAGATCATTGCGATGGCCGACATCTTTCCCGGTGCGCGGGTGGTGGAGGCCGGCGTCGGTTCCGGAGCGCTGACGATGTCGCTGTTGCGGGCGGTCGGCGACACCGGGCTGGTGCACTCCTACGAGCGCCGTGCGGATTTCGCTGACATCGCCCAGGCGAACATCGAGACCTTCTTCGGCGGCCCGCACCCGGCCTGGCAGGTCAGCATCGGTGACGTGGCCCGCGATGTGGTGGAGACGGACGCCGACCGGTTCGTGCTCGACCTGCTGGCGCCCTGGGACTGCCTGGACGCGGTGGCGAAGGCGCTGGTGCCCGGCGGCGTGCTGATCTGTTACGTGGCGACTGCCACCCAGCTGTCCAGGGTGGCCGAGGCGGCCCGACTGGACGGCCGGTTCACCGAGCCGACGGCCTGGGAGTCGATGGTCCGCGGCTGGCACCTGGAAGGCCTGGCGGTCCGGCCCCAGCACCGGATGGTCGGACACACCGGATTCCTGCTCACCACCCGGCGGCTGGCCGACGGCGTGGAGGCACCGCAACGGAGGCGGCGGCCAGCCAAGATGGCTCAGGAAGGGGAACCGGGCGTTGAGGAGGCTTGGGGTGAATGGTCAGAGTCGGATCTCGGTGAACGCCCGGTCTCGGAGAAAAAGATCCGTAAGGTACGTCGCGAGGTCACCGGCGGGTCGGTCGGAGTCCTCGAACCAGCAGCTGACCAGCAGTTATCGGCTTTGGACGAGTCCGCTTCGCAGGGATCAGAAGCGGTCGAGCACCCGCTGGAGGGCCACTGCGACGATCAGTCAGGCGAGACAGCGTAAAGAGAGATTGAACACGCCTCTTGTCCTGGTAGGTCTCGTCCCGTGACTATTGAACCACCCATCGTGACACGACCCGTGCCAGGATGGCTCTTTTCCCGCTGACGCCGACGTCAGCAGGATGCGAGATTTCATCTCGCCAATGGATTTTTTGCCTTGCCGAGGTTGTTCGGTGGGGCAAGTTAAGGTCGAAGCGTCGACCTTGCGCCGGACGGGAGGGTTACCGCCATGACCGACCACAGCAGCGGGTACGGCCTTGACGAGACCGCACTACGCCGGGAGATCGTTCGCCTGCAACACGAGGTCGAGCGACTGGCCGCGACTCGGACTCCGGGGGGTGCCGGCGATGAGATCGATCGTCTGCGTTCTCAGGTGGCCCAGTTGGGTTCCCAGAATGAGCGCCTCGCCGGCACCTTGCGGGACGCTCGCGAGCAGATACTTCAATTGAAGGCTGAGGTCGATCGACTGGCCCAGCCACCGAACACGTTCGGCGTGTACATCGGCCCGGCCGAGGACGGCACGGTCGAGGTGATCAGCTCCGGCCGCAAGATGCGGGTGGCGATGAGCCCTTCGATCGAGCCCGACGAACTGGCCCCCGGCCAGGAGGTCATGCTCAACGAGGCGTTCAACGTCGTCGGGGTGCGCGCCTTCGAGGAGGTTGGCGAGATCGTCATCCTCAAAGAACTCATGGACGGCGGGACGCGGGCTCTGGTGACCGCGCATGCCGACGAGGAACGGGTCGTCCATCTGGCCGGCACCCTCCTCGACGTCAAATTGAAGATCGGGGACGCCCTGACGATGGACCCGCGCGCCGGGTTCGTCTTCGAGAAGGTGCCCCGCGCCGAGGTCGAGGAGCTCGTCCTCGAGGAGGTGCCCGATATCGACTACACCGATATCGGTGGCCTCGGGCCGCAGATCGCCGCGATCCGGGACGCCGTCGAGCTGCCCTTCCTGCACCCCGAGCTGTACCGCGAGCACGGGCTCAAGCCGCCGAAGGGTGTGCTGCTGTACGGCCCGCCCGGCTGCGGCAAGACGCTGATCGCCAAGGCGGTGGCCCGCTCACTGGCGAAGAAGGCCGCCGAGGCGAAGGGCCTGAAGGACTCGAAGAGTTACTTCATCAACGTCAAGGGCCCGGAGCTGCTCAACAAGTACGTCGGTGAGACCGAGCGGCACATCCGGATGATCTTCTCCCGGGCCCGGGAGAAGGCCAGCGAGGGTACCCCGGTGGTGGTGTTCTTCGACGAGATGGACTCCCTCTTCCGCACCCGTGGTTCCGGGGTGTCCAGCGACGTCGAGACGACGATCGTGCCGCAGCTGCTCAGCGAGATCGACGGCGTCGAGCGGCTGGAGAACGTGATCGTGATCGGTGCCTCGAACCGTGAGGACATGATCGACCCGGCCATCCTGCGTCCCGGCCGGCTCGACGTGAAGATCAAGATCCAGCGCCCGGACGCCGAGGCGGCCCGGGACATCTTCACCAAGTACCTGACCGAGAACCTGCCGCTGCACCCGGACGATCTGGACGCGAACGGCGGCTCGCGCAGCGCGTGTGTCGCAGCAATGATCCAGCGGACGGTCGAGCGGATGTACTCCGAGACCGAGGAGAACCAGTTCCTCGAGGTCACGTACGCCAACGGGGACAAGGAGATCCTCTACTTCAAGGACTTCAACTCCGGCGCGATGATCCAGAACATTGTCGACCGGGCGAAGAAGTCCGCGATCAAGAACCTCCTCGACTTCGGTCAGCGAGGCATCCGCCTGGAGCACCTGCTGGGCGCCTGCGTCGACGAGTTCAAGGAGAACGAGGACCTACCCAACACCACCAACCCCGACGACTGGGCTCGGATCTCCGGCAAGAAGGGCGAGCGGATCGTCTACATCCGAACGATCATCCAGGGCAAGCAAGGCACCGAGCCCGGTCGTTCGATCGACACCGTCCCCAACACCGGCCAGTACCTCTGAACCCACAACAGTGCAGCGCGGCCCGACCGGATCCGTTCCGGTCGGGCCGGCTCACCGGGCCTCAGACCCGCCGAGCCGCGGCCCGCCGCAGGGCGCCGAGCGTCGCCGCACGCCAGCCGAGCATCAAGGCGCTCAGCACCAGCACGGTCACCACGACGAAGGAGAACGGCGCTCCGTCGTGGGCGATGCCGTACCGCAGCACCAGCCCGATGACGGCCGTCTTCCCGACGATCACAGCGCCCCCGCGCAGACTGAGCAGGGGCCAGCGGGTCAGGGCGATCCCGATGTACCCACCGATCACCCCGATCGCGAACGGCCAACCGGTTCTCAGCAGGCCCGACACCGACAGCCCTTCCTCATGGGAGAGCCGACCGATCGTCACGAAAACGAGTACGGCAGCCAGATCCGCCAGAACGCCGCCGATGATCACTCCGATCGGCCGGGTTGGGCTTGCTAGAGCGGGGTTTTGGATTATGTTTCCGATCTCACGTCCCATTGGAGCGAGGCTACTCGTGCCCCGCCGAACCGACACCAACGTCACCGTTTCGATACTCAGCGCCACTGTCCGTTCGTTGCCTCGTAGGCTGACGGGCATGGAGAGCAAGCACAGAGGCGAGGGCTCGTGAGCGCGCGTCGGGTGATGGGTATTGAGACCGAGTACGGCGTCTCGTCGCCGGGCGACGCTGCGGCCAACGCGATGCTGATGTCCAGCCAGGTGGTGAACGCCTACGCGGCGCCGCTCGGCAGCCGGGCCGGGCGGGCCCGGTGGGACTACGAGGACGAGGCACCCCTGCGGGACGCTCGCGGCTGGGAGATCAGCCGGGACAGCGCGCACGCCGGTCAGCTGACCGATGCACCGGAGGACCCTGGCCTCGCCAACGTGATCCTCACCAACGGTGCCCGGCTGTACGTCGACCACGCCCACCCGGAGTACTCCTCGCCGGAGGTCACCTCACCGCGGGACGTCGTCCTCTGGGACAAGGCCGGCGAGCAGGTGATGCTGGAGGCGGCCCGCCGGATCGCGGCCAACCCGGGCCTGGCCGACGTCAACCTCTACAAGAACAACACCGACAACAAGGGCGCTTCCTACGGCACGCACGAGAACTACCTGATGCGACGGGAGACCCCGTTCGCCGACGTGGTCAAGCACCTCACCTCGTTCTTCGTCTCCCGGCAGGTGATCTGCGGGGCCGGCCGGATCGGCCTGGGCCAGGACGGCACCGGCGTCGGGTTCCAGATCAGCCAGCGGGCCGACTTCTTCGAGGTCGAGGTCGGGCTGGAGACCACCCTGAAGCGGCCGATCATCAACACCCGCGACGAGCCGCACGCGAGCGCCGAGAAGTTCCGCCGGCTGCATGTGATCATCGGCGACGCCAACCTGTGCGAGGTCGCGACCCTGCTGAAGGTCGGCACCACCGCGATCATCCTGCAGATGATCGAGGACCGCGGCTTCACCCGCGACCTGTCGGTCGAGCGGCCGGTCTCCAGCCTGCACGAGGTGTCGCACGACCCGACGCTGAAGCAGCGGGTGACGCTGCGGGACGGGATCACCGTGACCGCCGTCGAACTGCAGTGGCTGTTCTTCGAGCAAGCCTCAGCCTTCGTCGAGCGGCGGTACGGCACCGACGTGGACCCGGCCACCACGGAGATCCTGAATCGCTGGGAGGGCATCCTCAGCCGGCTCGGCGAGGACCCGATGCTCTGCGTCCGGGAACTCGACTGGGTCGCCAAACTGCGTCTGCTGGACGGATTCCGCCAGCGCGAGCAACTGCCCTGGGACGCCGCCCGGCTGGAACTGATCGACCTGCAATGGGCGGATGTCCGCCCGGAGAAGGGTCTTTACCACCGGCTGGTGTCCCGCGGGCAGATCGATCGGGTGGTCACCGACGCGCAGATCGCCGAGGCGGTGCATGAGCCGCCGCACGACACCCGGGCGTACTTCCGCGGCCGTTGCCTGTCGCGATACGGCGAGCACGTGGCCGCGGCGTCCTGGGACTCGGTGATCTTCGATATCCCCGGCCGCGGGGCACTCCAGCGCGTGCCCACCCTGGACCCCTCGCGGGGCACCCGCGAGCACGTGGAAGCCCTACTCCAGCGCTGCCGCACGGCGGCCGAACTGGTGGACGCACTGGCCGCGCAGTAGTCCGGCCTCCGATCGGTGCCCGGCAGGGCACCGATCGGTGTCACGCACCCACTCACCAGGGCACTCCGAACCGGCCGGGAACGCCGCCGAAGGTATTTCTGGATCAGTGTGCTTCGGCACACCCAGAATGTCGGTGGAGATGCCTAGGATCGACGTAGATCGAACGTGATCGAGAAACAGAATGCGGCACGGATCCGACTCAACGGAGGAAGCCATGGCCGGCCAGGAACAAGAACGAACCACCCGACGTGACGAAGAGCCCGGCGACGAGCCGGCGCCCCCGCCACCACCACCCGCGGCCGGTCAGGCGCAGTCGACCGACGCGGATGTCGACGCCATCCTCGACGAGATCGACGAGGTCTTGGAAAGCAACGCGGAGGAGTTCGTCAAGGGCTTCGTGCAGAAAGGTGGCCAGTGACAGCTAATCAAGCTCCTCCAGGTGACCCGGCAGGCCGGGCTCAGATGAGTCAGATGGGGTGGACCAGTTCCGCTGGTCCCGATGGGCAGCTCACACCTGCCTGGATAGGGTTTCGACCGTGACTGAAGAACCCTTTCGTGACGGCCGATCGCCGGCACCACATTTGATGCCCGGCTCCTCCTCGTTCACCGAATTCCTCGCCGTTCACGCCGACCATCTCCTGCCCGGTCGCCAACAGCTTCCGGCCGGAGTGGTCCCGCAAGTGCCGCACGCCACCACGATCGTCGCCGCCACCTTCGACGGCGGCGTGGTGATGGCTGGCGACCGGCGAGCGACCATGGGCAACCTGATCGCGCACCGCGAGATGGAGAAGGTCTATCCGGCCGACGACTACTCGTGTGTCGGGATCGCCGGCACCGCCGGGCTCGCGGTCGAGCTCGTCCGGTTGTTCCAGGTCGAGCTAGAACACTACGAGAAGATCGAGGGCGCCTTGCTGTCCCTGGACGGCAAGGCGAACCGGCTCTCCAGCATGCTCCGCAACAACCTCCCGATGGCGATGCAGGGCCTCGCGGTCGTGCCGCTGTTCGCCGGGTTCGACCTGGTACGCCGGCAGGGGCGGATCTTCTCCTACGACGTCACCGGCGGCCGCTACGAGGAGCATGAGTACCACAGCATCGGCTCCGGCTCGCTGTTCGCCCGCGGCTCGATGAAGAAGCGCTGGCGGCCGGGTCTGAGCGCGAACGACGCGGTCGAGGTGGTGGTCGAGGCACTGCACGACGCGGCCGACGACGACTCCGCCACCGGCGGCGCCGATCTGGTCCGGCAGATCTTCCCGGTGGTGGCCGTGGTCACGGTCGACGGCTTCCACCGGATGCCCGACGACGAGGTGGCGACCGCACTCGCCACCGCTCTGGCCAGGGCCAGAGGTACCGGCCCGACCGGGTCCGGACGGGCCGAGACCGACGGGGGGACCGCGCGATGAGCATGCCGTACTACGTTCCGCCCGAGCAGCAGATGAAGGACCGCGCCGACTACGCCAGGCGGAACATCGCCCGGGGCCGTCCGGTCGTGGTGCTGGCCTACGACGGCGGCGTCGCCTTCGTGGCCGAGAATCACTCCCGCTCGCTGCACAAGATCAGCGAGATCTACGACCGGATCGGTTTCGCGGCCGCCGGCAAGTACAACGAGTTCGAGAACCTGCGGCAGATCGGTATCCGATACTCCGACCTGCGTGGCTACTCCTACGACCGAACCGACGTCACGGCGCGTGGGCTGGCAAACGCCTATGCCCAGATCCTGGGCAGCGCGTTCAACCTGGAGTCCAAACCGCTCGAGGTCGAGATCGTGGTCGCCCAGGTCGGGGCGACCCACGAGGAGGACCAGATCTACCGGCTGACCTACGACGGATCGGTGGCCGACGAGGAGAGCTTCGTCGCGATGGGTGGCCAGGCCGAGGCCATCACCACCGGCCTGCAGGCGCGCTGGCAGCCGAACCTGAGCCTGTCGGCCGCGCTCGCACTGGCGGTCGACCTGCTCTCCAAGGACCCTTCGGGTACCGACCGCACGCTCGCCCCGGCACAGCTGGAAGTCGCTGTACTCGACCGGTTCCGGCCACGCCGAGCGTTCCGCCGGCTCGCCGGACCACTGTTGGAGGCGCTCTTGGCCCCTGACGACCCGACCACGGATGTCCCGAAGGCCGACGACCAGCGTCCGGGCCTGCACGACACGCTGACCGGGGTGGAAGGCGAGGAGAGCGAGGCCCGCCCGGTGGAGCAGGCCGGTGGTCCGGTCTCCTCCAGCCCGGACCAGGAGCCCGGTCACCCGCAGGGCGACTCGGGTTCCGGCGACGGCACCGGCGAGGGCGATTGACCGGGATGACACCGCCGAGCGCGAGCGACCCGCTCGATCAGGTCGGCGGATTCGAGGCCCCAAGTACTGGTGCTATCGGGCAGCCAGGCATTTACAGTGAAGGCATGGACCGCCGAATCTTCGGAATTGAAACGGAATTCGGGGTCACGTGCGCCTTCGAGGGCCAGCGCAAGCTGTCACCCGACGAGGTCGCCCGGTACCTCTTCCGCAAGGTCGTCTCCTGGGGCAGGTCGAGCAACGTCTTCCTGCGCAACGGAGCTCGGCTCTATCTCGACGTGGGCTCGCACCCGGAGTACGCGACGCCCGAGTGCGACGACGTCCGCCAGCTTGTCATCCATGATCGGGCCGGGGAACGCATCCTCGAAGGCCTGCTGATGGACGCCGAGCGGCGGCTGCACGAGGAGGGCATCCAGGGCGATGTCTTCCTGTTCAAGAACAACACCGACTCGGCCGGGAACTCCTACGGGTGCCACGAGAACTATCTGGTGTCCCGGCACGGGGAGTTCGGCCGGATGTCCGACATCCTGATCCCGTTCCTGGTCACCCGGCAGATCGTGGTCGGTGCCGGCAAGGTGCTGCAGACTCCGCGGGGTGCCGTGTTCTGCCTGTCCCAGCGGGCCGATCACATCTGGGAAGGCGTCTCCAGCGCCACCACCAGATCCCGGCCGATCATCAACACCCGGGACGAGCCGCACGCGGACGCCGAGCGCTACCGCCGGCTGCACGTCATCGTCGGTGACTCGAACATGTCCGAGACCACCACGATGCTCAAGATCGGTACCACCGACCTGGTTCTGCGGATGATCGAAGCCGGTGTGATCATGCGCGATCACACCCTGGAGAACCCGATCCGGGCGATCCGAGAGATCAGTCACGACCTGACCGGTAAGCGAAAGGTCCGCCTGGCCAACGGTCGTGAGGCGACCGCGCTGGAGATCCAGGGCGAGTACCTGAGCAAGGCCAAGGAGTTCGTCGAGTCCCGCGGCCTCCAGACCGATGTGATCAAGCGGGTTCTCGATCTCTGGGAGCGCGGTCTCCGAGCGATCGACACCGGCGATCTGAGCCTGGTCGACCAGGAACTGGACTGGGTGATCAAGCACCGGTTGATCGAGCGCTACCGGCAGCGGCACGACCTGCCGCTGTCCTCGCCACGGGTGGCCCGGATCGACTTGGCCTACCACGACATTCATCGCAAGCGCGGGCTGTATTACCTGCTCCAGGCCAAGGGGCTGGTGCAGCGGGTCGGGGCTGACATCGAGGTGTTCGAGGCCACCGCGGTGCCGCCGCAGACCACTCGGGCCAAGCTCCGCGGTGACTTCGTGCGGCGGGCCCAGGAACGCCGTCGGGACTTCACCGTGGACTGGGTGCACCTCAAGCTCAACGACCAGGCTCAGCGGACTGTGCTGTGCAAGGACCCGTTCCGATCCGTTGACGAGCGAGTGGAGCGCCTGATCCAGAGCATGTGACGCAGGTGGGCACATCGACACCGCCCGGTGGGATGTCAGGCCATACAGCTGTCGGGGTTAAGGTGGCCGACGTCGTATCCCCCAGACGAAGGTCGACCGTGTCCCCACGCTTCGCCATTCGCCGCATCGGCGCCCTGCTTGTCGCTGTCACCGTGGTCGCCGGATGCTCCAGTGCTGCGGGTACCGACGATTCCGCGGCCGCCAAAGTCACCACTGACCTGTCCGCTGTCGAGGTCAGCGGGAAGGCCGGCGTCAAGCCGGTGATGAATGTGCACGCGCCGTTCTCCGCCACCAAGACGACCCGGCGGCTGCTCACCACCGGCACCGGCGCCGTCGTCGCCGTCGGTCAGCGCGTGACGATCGACTACCTCGGCGTGAATGGCACCGATGCCAAGGAGTTCGACGCCTCCTACGGCAAGGACAAAGCCACGTTCAACCTGGACGACGGCTCGATCATCAAGGGCATGGTGGAGGGCCTGTCCGGGGTGAAGGTCGGCTCCCGGGTCCTGATCGCCGTTCCACCCAAGGACGGGTACGGCACCGCCGGGCAACCGGATGCGGGGATCGGCCCGACCGATACCTTGCTCTTCGTGATCGACGTCAAGTCGGCCAGCACGGTGCTGAAGCGAGCCGCCGGTACCGCGGTCAAGCCCAAGTCCGGGCTGCCCAAGGTCACCCTGGAGAAGAAGACCGGCAAGCCGACGATCACCCTGCCCAAGTCCAAGGCCCCGGAGACACTCGTCGTCCAGCCGCTGATCAACGGCACCGGCGCCAAGGTGATCAAGGGCCAGACGATCACCGTGCACTACACCGGCGTGATCTGGCCCGGCGGCAAGGTCTTCGACTCCTCCTGGGCCAAGGACACCCCGGCCACCTTCCCGATCGGTATCGGCAAGGTCATCACCGGCTGGGATCAAGGGCTGGTCGGCAAGAAGGTCGGTAGCCAGATCCTCCTGGTGATCCCGCCGGACAAGGGCTATGGGGTCGCCGGCAAGCCGGAGGCCAACATCAAGGGCACCGACACCCTGGTCTTCGTCGTCGATATCCTCGACGCCGCCTGAGCGGGTCGGCCGAGCAGTCCACCGCCGGCTCGAGCGCCGGCCGCACCGAACCGCACGTCAGTACCTGACCCTGTGCAGCTCGCACAGCCGCATGAGAAAGAAGGAGTCCGAGATGGCCCTGGAGCGCAAGCGCCCAGAGATCGAGTTCCCCGAAGGTGAGCCGCCCACCGCGCTCGTCGTGACCGACGAGATCGTCGGTGACGGCCCCGAGGCGTCCAGCGGCAGCACGGTGACCGCGCACTATGTCGGGGTTGCCTTCTCCACCGGTGAGGAGTTCGACGCGTCCTGGAACCGAGGCGAGCCGTTGCGCTTCCGGCTCGGCGTCGGCCAGGTGATCCCGGGTTGGGACCAGGGCATTTCAGGCATGCGGGTGGGTGGCCGGCGGCGCCTGGTGATCCCGTCGGCGCTCGCGTACGGCGAGCGTGGCGCCGGTGGAGCGATCGGCCCGAACGAGACGCTGATCTTCGTGGTGGACCTGGTCGACGCGAGCTGACCCCAGCCACCGCACGGCCGCGCTCATGCCCGCTCACCGAGCGGACATGAGCGCGGCCATTTTGCTGCTGATACGACCCTGCTGGTGATGCACGATTGCCCTGACCAGACGAGCAAGCGTGCCGGGCCCACTGCCCGAAGGGTTGGGGAATCACGGTTGTTGGTCAGGGGTTCCGTGGTGGCCTAACTCACCGGCATTGCGGTGATCATGCACGGTTGCTCGGCCTTGAGGTGGGCAACCGTGCATGATCGCGGCGCTTGAACGGGCACGCCGGCGCTGATGCGCCTGCCAAGTGCATGATCACCACGGGAGTTCGAACTAGGGTCTGATGTGGGTCGAACCGCATCCCTACTTCGGGCGGCCCGAGCCGTCAATGCGGCAGCGGTGGGGCGAGCAGGGACCGGACGTGACGACCGGCGGCGGCTGCGGCGAGGAAGGCGGCCGGGTCGTCGTCCAGGCCCCGGCCCATCGTGGACAGGCCGATCGGGGTCGCCCGGAGCGCCTCGAGCAGGCCGTCCACCGGCACCCTGATCTCCCGGTGCCGGCCGGCCGGGGTGACCAGCTGCGCGACCTGCCGGTCGACGAGCCGGCCCAGGTCCGCCAGCCCGCCAGCGAGCGGTTCCTCGGTGTCCAGGACCGGGACGACGACGTCGGCGGGGGCGAGCGCGACCCGGCCGTAGGCGGTCAGGGAGTGGTGGGAGACGCCCTGGTGACGTTCCCGGGCGTCCGCGCCGGAGATCCGTAACGCGGCGACTCCTCGCCCGTTGAGCACGGCTGCCGCGTTCAGCACCTCACCGGCCTGGACGCCGGAGAACCCCCAGCGGGTTCCGGTGCCGAGGTTGCCCGGACCCTGCGCCACGACCACGACGTCCACCCCGGCGACGAGTTTGGCGGCCAGCAGGGCGGAGTGCACGCTGACCGCTTCGAGGTCTCCGCCGAATGCCTGGCCTGCGGTGATGCACAGATCGATCCAGCCGGCCTCGCGCAGCGCGGCGATGCTGCGGGAGAACCAGGCCGGCAGTGCGCCGCCGTCCGTCATCACGTACCCGACCCGGCAGATCGGGTTCGGGTGGCGCAGGCCGGCGAGGATGGCCGGCAGCGAGCTGTGCAGGTCGGCGACGATCACCGGCATCCCGAGCAGGTCGTCCGCCTCGGCCAGCAGGGCGTGATGCTCGGACTCCTGCTCGTCCACGCCGAGCACCATCGCCTGCAGCGGCGTGTAGCGGGCCTTGACCAGATGCCCTGGCCCCATCGGGGCGTCCGAGGGGATCCGCTGCGGCAGCGCGACGATCAGCGCGTAGCCGCCGGTCCCCAGGCCACGCTCCAGGGCGGTGGTGTTCAGCAGCACCAGCTCGCCGACGTCCGGTTTGCCCACCAGCCGGGGGTAGGCCAGGGCCCGGCAGCGGCGCAGCCGTGGATCAGCTCCCTCGACCACGACTTCGACCTCATATTCGACCGCGCCGTCCCACTCACGTACCAAGGACGCGACACGAGCCTCTCGCCACAGGATCACGGCGGAGAGGCTACTCGGGTAGCGTGTGCGTCAATGTCTTCGCGGCGTACCGAGCGGCTGCTCAACCTCGTGATCTGTCTGCTTGCCACCCGACGGTGGTTGACCAAAGAGCAGATCAGACTCGCGGTGCCGCAGTATGCCGACTGCGATTCCACCGAAGCCTTCGACCGGATGTTCGAGCGGGACAAAGAGGACCTTCGCGATCTCGGTGTCCCGGTTGTCACCGGTACCGATCAACGCTGGTTCGACGACGAGACTGGGTACCGGATCGACCGGGACACCTACGCGCTGCCCCCGATCGAGCTGGACGCCGAGGAACTGGCCGTGGTCGGCCTGGCCAGCCGGGTGTGGCAGCAGGCGAGCCTGGCCGGTCCGGCCGCCCAGGCGCTGACCAAGCTGACCGCGCTCGGGGTGGAGACCGACGAAGGCGGCCCGACCGGGTTGGAACCGCGGATCCGGACGGCGGAACCGGCGTTCGAGCCGCTGTACGCGGCGACCCGGGATCACCAGCCGGTGGCGTTCAGTTATCGCAAGCCCACGGGCGAGACCGCGACCCGGGAGGTCGAGCCGTGGGCGGTGATCAGCCGCTCCGGCCGCTGGTACCTGATCGGCCGGGATCGGCAGCGCGACGCCGCCCGGGTGTTCCGGTTGTCGCGGATCGACAGCAACGTGCGCCGGGTCGGCCGGGCGGGTCAGTACGTCGTCCCCGACGACCTGGATCCGCACCGCGTCCTGGGTCGGATGGGACCGCCCGAGGACGAGCGGATCGCGGTGGTCCGGGTCCGGTCCGGGCGGGGCGCCGGGCTGCGCCGCCGGGCACTGCCCGAGCTCGAGGGTGCCGATGCGCGCCCGGCGGGGGAGTGGGAGGAGCTCCGGGTCAAGGTCGGGGACGCCGGTGGGCTGGCGCAGGAATTGGCCGGGTACGGGCCGGATGTGGTCGTCCTGGAGCCACCGGATGTGCGGGCCGACGTCATCCGGCGGCTGCAGGCCGCGCTCGCCGTGCAGAGTGCCGCCCTGCCGAGTGCCGCGTTGCCGAGCGCCGAGCCGGTCACATGATCAGGGCGACCGATCGGCTGTCCCGGCTGCTGGCGATGGTGCCCTGGCTGCTGAACCGCCAGGGGGTGCCTTTGGACGAGGCGGCCCGGCATTTCGACATCACGCAGGCGCAGCTGGTGAAGGATCTGGAGTTGCTCTTCGTCTGCGGGATGCCCGGGCACATGCCGGACGATCTGATCGAGGCGGACTGGGATTCGGGTCGGGTGTACCTGGACAATGCCGAGGCGATCTCCCGGCCCTTGCGGCTGGCGCCGGACGAGGCGATCGCGTTGATCGCCGGTTTACGGACGCTGGCGGACCTGCCGGTGATGGACAGCACCCGGGACCGGCGCGCGGTGGACTCGGCCCTGGTAAAGCTGTCGGCAGCGGCGCAGGACGCGGTCGGGGCGGCGTCCCGGTTGACGATCGACCTGGGCGTCGGTGCGGCCGAGGAGACGCTGCGGGTGGCCCGGGAGGCGCTGCGGCTGCGCCGCCGGCTGCGGCTGCGGTACGTCGTCCCGGCCCGGGACGAGACCACCGAGCGGGACGTCGATCCGATGCGGGTGACGAATGTCGGCGGCAGTTGGTATCTGGAGGCCTGGTGCCACCGCGCCGAGGGGGTCCGGTTGTTCCGGGTCGACCGGGTGGCGGGGGTCGAAATCCTGGACGTCGACGGCACTCCGCCGCCGGAGGCGGTCTCCCGGGATGCCGGTGACGACCGGTTGTTCACCCCGTCCGAGGACGACCTGCTGGTGGTTCTGGAGGTAGAACCGCGCGGCCGGTGGGTGGCCGAGTACTACCCGGTGGAGAGCACGCAGGAGCTGGACGGCGGGCGGCTGCGGGTGGCGTTGCGGGTGGCGAACCCGCGCTGGCTGCCCCGGCTGATCCTCCGATTGGGTGGGGCGGGTCGGATCATCTCACCACCGGCCCTGGCCGAGGAGGCCGTGGCCGCCGCGCGAGAGGCCCTTGCGGGCTATTGATTTCTGCCTGAACTTCCGGAGAACATCTGGCTGGCTTGGTTTTCCACTTCGTCCGGGTTGCGACCCGGCCTCGGCATCCGGTCCGTCCTGGTCTGCGCCATCCATGCCGTCTCCGGTGGGTTGGCGCTGATGTCCCTCGAGGTCCCGTGCACCCCCATACGTGTGCACGAGGGGCCGTTGAGCCGTCCGAATGATGTTCTCGCTGCCGAGCGCGACACGCCCTGTTTGACAGCCGAACCCCGGGTCACTACGACGGCCTAGGTATTACTGTCGGTGCTCAAGGAGTTGCGTAACGCGACCGAAGAACTGGTCGACGGCGAATGGTGGCTCTGTTGGAGGTGTCTCGGCAAATGACGACGATCAAGGCGTCCTGCCCAAGTTGTGGCGATGTGGAACTCACGCCGCATCAGGTTCGTCTCGTCGTCTGCTCCGTGAAGAGTTGGTCGTACTACGCCTTCATGTGCACGACCTGTCACGACGAGGTACGCAAGCCCGCCGGCCGTGACGTCGTGGCGCTGCTGATCTCTGGTGGCGTGGTCGCGGAACCGTGGAACGTACCGGCCGAGGTTCTCGAGGAGCATGACGGCCCGACCCTGAATTATGACGACGTGCTGGATTTCGCGCTCTGGCTGGACAAGGCCGACCTGCTCGCGGCTGCGGCCGCCGCGCAGGGACCGCGACCGCGCGCCTCGGCTCCGGAGACCGCCGCCTGAGGGCCCCGGCTTGTCCCCGGACTGCTCGGTGCCTCCGGATGGCGTAACCTTCCAGCGTGTCGTGGTACTGGTGGGTCCTGGTCTGGCTGGTCGTCGTGCTTGCGGCGATCGGTGTCCTTGGCCTCCTCGGGCTCTCGCTGTTTCGCAAGGCGAGAGCGCTGATCACCGAGGTGACCACGGCGGCGGACCGGCTGGGTGCGGTCAGCGACAGCTTGCAGGAGTTGGCCGAGCTCAGCAGCGACCCGGCGGTCTTCACGCCTGCCTCGCAGCTGCGTCAGGAGCAGATCCTGGCCGGTCGGCATCGGCAGGGTCGGCGTTCGGCCGGTCAGGTCGCCCAGATGAGTCAAAAGCCCCAAGCCGGGGTACGTTCAGGGACATCCCAGGATCAGCGCGTACGATAACGTCGATTGTTGATCCGGGCGTTGTCATGGGCTCGTGCTGAAAGGACATCTCATGGGCTTTCTCAAGGAGCCGTCGCACATTTTGATCGTGGTGCTTGTCTGCGCCCTGCTGTTCGGGAGCCGCCGGCTGCCCGACGTGGCGCGTGGGCTCGGCCAGTCGATGCGGATCTTCAAGTCTGAGGTCAAGCAGATGAAGGACGACGACGACAAGACCAACCGCACGGCTGAGCCGGGCGAACCGATCGAGGGCAAGGTCGTAGGGCAAGCCGCCCCGCGCACGGAGCGGGCCGACGAGCCTGCCCGTGAAACCCCCCGCAACCTCTGACCGGCCCGACTGAGTGCCCGTGGCGATGACCGCGTCACGACGACGCCCAAAAAACGCCGAGGGCCGAATGGCTCTGCGCGAGCACCTGGCGGAACTGCGCCGCCGGGTGCTGATCAGCGCCCTGGCGATTGTGCTCGGCGCGGTGGCGGGCTGGTTCTTGGCCAGCCCGGCGCAGGAGCGCTTCATCGTGGAACCGGTGCTGCAAGCTACCGCCGGCGACCGTGAGGTCTTCCTGAATTACTCGACGATCGGCGCGGCCTTCAACATCAAGGTGAAGGTCGCGATGTACATCAGCCTGGTGATCTCCTCACCGGTGTGGATCTACCAGCTCTGGGCGTTCATCACCCCGGGCCTGACCCGCAAGGAACGTCGGTACACGTACGTCTTCGTCCTCTTCGCCGTTCCGCTGTTCCTCAGCGGAGTTGCCCTGGCCATTTTGTTGCTGCCCAAGGCGATCGCCATCGGCTCGGAGTTCGGGCTGGACGGCGCGACCAGCTATCAGGACGCCGAGAAGGTGATCACCTTCGCCTCTCGGCTGATCATCGCGCTGGGCGTGGCGTTCCTGGCGCCGCTGTTCCTGGTGGGGCTGAACCTGGCGGGCGTCCTCAGCGGCCGGGCACTGGGCAAGCAGTGGCGGATCGCGGTGTTCATCTCGTTCCTGTTCGCGGCCATCGTCTCGCCGTCGCCGGACGTCACCCAGATGATCCTGATGGCTTTGCCGCTGACCCTGCTGTACACGATCTCGGTGTTCATCTGCCTGTTCGTGGACCGGCGCCGGCGCCGCAAGCGGGAGGCGGACCCGGTCTTCGGGCTGTCCCCGGATGAGGCCAGCCCGCTGCCGGACGCCAGCTCGCTGGAGGACTGATCACCCACATCGCCTTGGCCGTGAACCCGACGGCCGGGCAGGGGCGAGGTCTGCGCGCCGGTGCGGTGGTCGCGGCCCGGCTGCGGGCGGCCGGCGTCCAGGTGGACGAACTGGCCGGCAAGGACGCCGACGATCTGCGCGGCCAGGTCCGCCATGCCCTGAGCGCTCCGCTGGACGCCGTGGTGGTGGTCGGCGGGGACGGCATGGTTCATCTGGGCGTCGGCCTGCTGGTGGGCACTGGCGTCCCGCTCGGCATCGTCGCGGTCGGTACCGGGAACGACATCGCTCGCGCCCTCAATCTGCCGATCCGCGAGGCCGAAGCCGGCGCGGACGTCGTCCTGCGTGGCCTGGGCGAGGACTCAGGCGAGCATCGGCGGGCGATCGACGTCATCCGCTGCACCCCGGGCGCCGGCGAGCTCCCCTCGGACGGTGACGTCCGCTGGTTCGCCGGGGTGCTCGGGGCCGGTTTCGACGCGCTGGTGAACGAGCGGGCGAACGGCTGGACCCGCCCGCGCGGCCGGCTCAAGTACGTCGCCGCGATGCTCCGCGAACTGCCGGTGTTCCATCCCCGGACCTACACGATCGTCCTCGACGGGCAGCTGATCAGCACGGCGGCGATGCTGGTCGCGGTGGCCAACGGGCCGTCCTACGGCGGGGGGATGCGGGTCGCCCCGGACGCGGTGCTGGACGACGGGCTGCTCGAGGTGATGGTGGTCCAGCCGCTGTCCCGGGCCCGGTTCCTGTCGATCTTCCCCCGGGTCTACGCCGGGACGCATGTCCGTGATCCTCGCGTCAGCGTGCGCCAGGGCCGCCGGGTCACCGTGGACGCGCCGGGCATCGTCGCGTACGCGGACGGCGAACGGATCGGCGCCCTGCCCCTGACCTGCGAGGTAGTGCCCGGGAAGCTTGTTGTCCTGGCCCCGCGCGCAGCCGAAACAGCAGACAGGTAGCGTGAGGGGGTGACGTCGCCCGCCGAACGGTTCGCAGCGGCACGCCAGCGCTCGGCCGAAGAGTCCACTCCGCTGAGCCGCTTCCAGGCGCAGTACCCGTTCGAGCTCGATGAGTTCCAGGTGGTCGCCTGCCAGGCGCTGCAGGAGGGCCGCGGGGTCCTGGTCGCCGCGCCGACCGGGTCGGGCAAGACGGTGGTCGGGGAGTTCGCTGTCCACCTGGCTCTGCACGCGGGCCGCAAGGCGTTCTACACCACCCCGATCAAGGCGCTGAGTAACCAGAAGTACGCCGACCTGGCTCGGATCCACGGCACTGACGCGGTCGGTCTGCTGACCGGTGACACGTCGGTGAACGGCGATGCGCCGATCGTGGTGATGACCACCGAGGTGCTGCGGAACATGCTGTACGCCGACTCCTCGGCGTTGACCGGGTTGTCGTACGTGGTGATGGACGAGGTGCATTACCTCGCCGACCGGTTCCGCGGCGCGGTCTGGGAAGAGGTGATCATTCACCTGCCGGACGACGTCCTGCTGGTGTCGCTGTCGGCGACGGTCAGCAACGCCGAGGAGTTCGGTGCCTGGCTGGACACCGTGCGCGGGAACACCGAGGTGGTCGTCTCCGAGCACCGCCCGGTGCCGCTGTGGCAGCACGTGATGGCCGGGCGGACGCTGTACGACCTGTTCACCGATGGCGACGTCAACCCGGAGCTGTTGCAGTACGCCCGGGACGCGAACCGGCGCGAGCGGCAGGTTCGTGGCGTCGGCGGGCGTACCGGCGGGACCACCGCCGCGCGCGGGACGAGCAGCCGGGGGACGTACGCCCGGGGTGGGCAGGGTGGCCAGCGCGGCCGGCCGGCGGCCACCCCGAGCCGGGCCGAGGTGATCGGCACCCTGGACAACGCCGGTCTGCTGCCGGTGATCACGTTCATCTTCAGCCGGGCCGGGTGTGACGCGGCGGTCGCGCAGTGCCTGCATTCCGGGCTGCGGCTGACCACGCCCGAGGAACGCGACGAGATCCGCCGGACCGTCGAGGCGCGGTGCGCCGAGATCCCGGACGAGGATCTCGCCGTCCTGGGGTACTGGGAGTGGGCCGAGGCGCTCGGTCGCGGGCTGGCCGCCCATCACGCCGGGATGCTGCCGGCCTTCAAGGAGGTGGTCGAGGATCTCTTCACCCGGGGGCTGGTGAAGGCGGTGTTCGCCACCGAGACGCTGGCGCTGGGGATCAACATGCCGGCCCGCAGTGTCGTGCTGGAGAAGCTGGTCAAGTGGAACGGGGAGACCCACGCCGACGTCACCCCCGGGGAGTACACGCAGCTCACCGGCCGGGCGGGGCGGCGGGGGATCGACGTCGAGGGTCACGCGGTGGTGGTGTACCACCCGGGTCTGGACCCGGAGGCGGTCGGCGGGTTGGCCTCGACCCGGACGTTCCCGCTGCGCTCGAGTTTCCGCCCGACGTACAACATGGCGGTGAACCTGGTCGATCAGGTCGGCCGCAGCCGGGCCCGGGAGATCCTGGAGACGTCGTTCGCGCAGTTCCAGGCCGACCGGGCGGTGGTCGGCCTGGCCAAGCAGGCGCGCAAGCAGGAAGAGGCACTGGAGGGGTACGCCGCGGCGATGCGCTGCCACCTGGGCGACTTCGGGGAGTACTCGGGGTTGCGGCGGCGGATCAGCGACCGGGAGACCCAGCTGTCCCGCAGCGCCTCGCACGACCGCCGGTCGGAGGTGATCACGTCGCTGGAACGGCTGCGCCGCGGTGACGTGATCCGGATCCCCGGTGGCCGGCGTCCCGGCTGGGCGGTGGTGATCGACCCGGGGGTGGGCAACGGCAACAGTGTCGAGGGGCCACGCCCGACGATCCTGAGCATCGAGCGGCAGGTCCGCCGGCTGTCGCTGATGGACGTGCCGACCCCGGTCGAGGTCGCCACCCGGGTTACCGTGCCGAAGAGTTTCAACGGGCGCGACGCCACCGCCCGCCGGGATCTGGCGTCCTCGATCCGCGCCGCGCTCGGGGTGATGGTGCACCCGGAGGCGACCGCTGCGGCGGCCGGCCGTAACGGCAAGGGCCGGGGCAACGGCAAGGAGCAGGCGGAGGACGAGGAACTCGCCCGGCTGCGCCGCCAGCTGCGCACCCACCCCTGCCACGGCTGTGACGAGCGGGAGGATCATGCCCGCTGGGGGGAGCGCTGGTGGCGACTCAAGCGCGAGACCGACACCCTGGTGAAGCGGATCGAGGGGCGGACGAACACGATCGCCCGGGTCTTCGACCGGGTCTGTGATCTGCTGTCCGAGCGCGGCTATCTGGTCGGTGACACGGTGACGCCGGCCGGGCAGCAGTTGCGCCGGATCTACTCGGAGGCCGATCTGCTGGTCAGCGAGTGCCTGCGGGGTGGGGTCTGGAAGAACCTCGACGTGCCGGGGCTGACCGCGTGTGTCAGCGCGATCGTGTACGAGTCGCGCCGGGACGAGCGGGGGCTGTCACCGCGGGTGCCGAAGGGTGCCCCGCAGTTGGCGCTGGACGAGATGGTGCGGATCTGGTCGGCGCTGGACGATCAGGAGCGCGAGCACCGGCTCGATGTCACCCCGGAACCGGATCTGGGGCTGGCCTGGGCGATTCACCGCTGGGCCAGCGGTCAGCCGCTGGAGGCGGTGTTGCGCGACGCCGACCTGGCGGCCGGGGACTTCGTTCGCTGGTGCAAGCAGGTGGCCGATCTGCTCGGGCAGATCGCGCAGGCCAGTGACGACGTCGCGCTGGTGCGGACGGCGCGGGCCGCGGTGGCTGCGGTCAG
>DATINJ010000276.1:0-6460 GCA_035474375.1 Kineosporiaceae bacterium
AGTTCATCCATCGCCGATTCGATGACGTAGGAAGCAGTCGCGTACCCGGGTCCGCGCATCCAGATCGGCGTGTTCACATCCAGGGGTACCGACCGGTACGCCTGCCGGACGTTGGGCATGCTGTAGAGCACCTGCCCGGCGCCCAGAATACCCTCCGCGAAGTTCTCGTAGCTCGAGGTCTCGGCCCTGATGTCGTGCGTCATGGCGGTGAGTCGGCCGCCCCGGTCACAGCCCAGCCGGACGCGGTATTCGTACGCGGGACGAAAGCCCGTTCCGAAGTACATTTGCTTGCGGGTGAGCACGAGCTTGACGGGATGCCCCGCGACGCGGGCGGCGAGGGCCGCGATGGTGACGTGTGGCCAGGCCCGCAGACCGCTGCCGAACGCGCCACCGACGAACGGCGAGATGACGCGCACCGAGTCCACCGGGATGCCGAACACGGCGGCGAGTTCGGCCTGTGTGCCGCCCACCCATTGAGTCTTGTCCCACAGTGTGAGTCGATCCCCGTTCCAGCGGGCAATCGTGGCGTGCGGCTCCATCGGGTTGTGGTGATTGCGGGACGTGCGGTATGTCATCTGCATCTGAACGGCCGCGGCTTGAAGCGCCTCGTCCGCGTCGCCTCGCGCATAGGCTCCGGCCTCGTTCGTCCGATCGCCGCTCAGGTCGGTCGACGGCCGCTCGGCGTGGTAGCTGACCTCGACCAGGCTCGCCGCGTGAAACGCTGCATCCAGTGTCGCGGCCACCACAACGGCAACCGGCTGACCGTGAAAGCGGATCTGGTCGTCCTGCAATACGTGCAGTCGCTCGCCGCCGACCGGGTTGTTCGATCCTGGGTTAGGTTGGTAGGCCAGCCTTGGCGCGTTCAGGTGGGTGATCACGTTCAGCACCCCGGGCTGCGCCAGGGCCGCTCGGGAATCAATTCCGGTGATGCGGCCTCGACCGACGGCGCTGTCCACGATCACAGCATGGACGGTTCCGTCGATGTCGTGCTCAGCAGCGTACTTCGCCTTCCCCGTGACCTTCAGACGCCCGTCCACCCGGGACATCGGTGTTCCGACGGCGGCCTCCGGCTGCGGGCTCACTTTGCCCCTCCTACGACGCGCAACTGGCGTTCGACCGTGCGTTTGAGTAGTTCGACCTTGAACCGGTTGTGTTCCAGTGGGTTTGCTCCCGCAGTTGATTGTGCGGCGGCATCGGCCCAGAGCCGATCTGATGGCCGCTCACCGATCAGGTGACGCTCGACAACGGTCAGCTTCCACGGCACGGTACCCACCCCACCGGCGGCGACCTTTGCCTCCCGAATCACTCCACCGCGGATCTGGAGTGCGACCGCTGCGGAGGTCAGAGCGAACTCGTACGACTGCCGGTCACGAACCTTCAGATAGCCAGATGCGATCGGGCCAGAATAGGCTGGGATCTCCACGGCGGTGATCAATTCGCCTCGCCGAAGAGCTTGTTCCCGGTCAGGAGTGTGACCCGGCCGCAGCAGAAAGTCAGCGAAAGGGACGCTGCGTTGCGTCCCCTCCGAGTCCAACAGGTGCACGGTCGCTTCTAGCGCGGCAAAGGCCACGGCGACGTCAGACGGGTGTGTGGCTACGCATTGCGCGGAAGTACCGAGAATAGCGTGAGAGCGGTTGAAGCCCTTCAAAGCCGCACACCCCGAGCCAGGTTCGCGTTTGTTGCAGTCCGCGGTCACGTCGCGGAAGTACGTACACCGGGTCCGCTGCATGATGTTGCCGCCGATGGTGGCCATGTTGCGCAACTGGGCCGAGGCGCTCAGCTCCAATGCCTGCGATACGACCGGGTACGCCGAGCGCACCTCAGGATGAGCGGCCGCCTCGGCCATCCGTACCAGCGCGCCGATCCGCAGGCCGCCGCGATCCGTCGTGGTGACTTCCCGCAGCGGCAAGTCACTGATGTCGACCAAACTGCCGGGACGCTCAACGGTTTCACGCATCAGGTCGACCAGCGTGGTGCCGCCTGCTACGTAGCGCCCGCCGCGTTTCCCGGCAGCCAGCGCACCCGGAATATCCGACACCCGAGCATAGGAAAAGGGATACATTGTGTGGCCCGGCCTCTACTTTCGGTGGGCGGTCTGCTCGACCGCGTGGACGATCTTCACGTAGCAGCCGCATCGACAGATGTTGCCGCTCATCCACTCCCGGATCTCCTCCGGAGAGCCGGTGTGCCCTTCCTTGATGCAGCCAATGCCGGACATGATCTGGCCGGGGGTGCAGTACCCGCATTGAAAGGCGTCCTGCTCGATGAAAGATTGCTGCAAAGGGTGCAGTTCGTCGTTCTCCGCTGGTGCCAACCCTTCAATCGTGGTGACTTCGCTGCCCTCCAGGCGCACCGCCAACGTGAGGCAGGAGTTGACTCGCTGACCGTCGACCATGACCGTACAGGCGCCACAGGCACCGGCGTTGCAGCCCTTTTTGGTACCCGTAAGTTCGAGTTGCTCGCGCAGCAAGTCCAGCAATGACGTCCGATTATCCACCGTGACGGTTCGCTGCTCCGCATTGATGGTCAAGCTGACGCGCCCACTGGTCGCCTCAGCGGCGGTCTTCTCGGCCGCGGCTGCCGAGTCGGCACCGAGGATGGAATGCCCTGCGACCACACCGCTTGCCAGGCCGGTCGCCTCGATAAAGGTACGCCGCGACAACGTGTTCGCAGGTGCAGAGGAGCACGATGTCGGCTGATCAGGGAGTTCGGTAGGCACACCCGTTCCTCTCAGTTCGCAGGTATTCGGCGGCAGCAAGCCCGTCAAGATCGAAAGTCTGGCACCGCTCGCCCGACTTGTCAGGGGGAGAAATTTCTCCCCCTCACATCCCGGGATGGCCAACCCTTTTGGCTGACTGTGCCGTCGTTGGCGAATCTGGGTGCTCGCTGAATGCCCATAACTATTGACGTCCAGGATATTTCGCAGATTGTTCAAGCGGGTTGTGGGGCTGAGCAATGAGCACCAAGGCCAGACCACGAACGGAGACAGCGCCCGACCAGAGGTGGTGCCGAAATGGGCGCAGCCTCATTGTCATCGGTGATGAGGTGCTCAAACTTCGCTGCCCACTGTCCGATACAGCGTTGTTACTGCTGTGACCCTCGGCTACGAACGAGCTCGCGGCGTCAGCTGTCCTGTGGCTGGCGTTGAGCGGCTGCGCGGCCCAGGTTTCGGGACTAGGAAGCGGTTTCGATGGTGACGGTGCCGTTGTCTGCGGCTGAGAGCTGCTCGATGCCGGCGTTGTCCAGCTCGCCGATCTTGATCACGCCACTGAAGTAGGGAGCGCTGCGGTAGTAGACGGCAAGGTTGCCCCATGGTGCGAAGTAGGCGAGATCGCCGGCCTGGGGGGTGGTTCCCTCGGGGGCACCTGAGGTAGACAGCCGGTCGGGAAGATCAATCATCTTCTCGGTCTGGTGGTAATCGGAGAGGGTCAGGGTGAGGGGGAGTTGAGCGGCGAAATCCCGGGCGGTAGCACTGTCATTCAGTGTCGCGTTGATGGTGGCGCCGTTGATGATGAGCCGAATGTTCATGCCGGTGGTCCTGCCGGGAGTCGTGGCGGGGGGCGTCGCTGTCGGCTGCGACGCGATGGAGGTGTGGACCGCCGCTGTCGGTGAGGGCGACGAGCCGGCGGCGCATCCGGTCGCGGCCAGGAGCAGGGCGGCGGTTGCGCTGGTACGGGAGAGAGTCGACGCCGCGGCCAGGGTCACGGGGCCTCCAGAGATATGTCGGGAAGCGGCTCGGCGTAGTACCGGAAGGCATCGCGCGTCTGATGGATGCGAAACAGGCGCTCGGCCAGGATGTCGGGGCTGCTGTGCTCGGCCTCGGGCCGGATGGCGCCTGGGATGATCAGCTGGGCGGCGTGGATGTTCTCGGGTGCGAGCGTGTCGTGGAGCATTCGGGCGTAGGCGCTTTCGGCGGCGAAGGCGATGGAGGTGCCGGCCAGTTCCGGGTTAGGGCGCACAGCGCTGCCGCCGTTGACGAACAACAGGGTGCCCCGGCCCAGCCGCCGCATGCCGGGCAGGACGGCGTTCACGCAGGTGACCGGTCCCTTGACGGAGAACGCCAGGGGGGCGTCCAGGTCCTCTGCACTCGTGCCGAGCACGGGCTTCATGAAGTCGGCATGCGGTACCGGGCTGTACTGGAGGATCTCGACCGGGCCCAAGGCGTCGGCGGCTGCGCGCAGCGCCGTGGCCAGGGACGCGGGGTCGAGGACGTCGGCGGGAAAGGCACCGGCGTGGATGTCGCCGCGGGCAAGTTCGGCCGTCAAGTCGTTCAGGTGCTGGATGCTGCGGGAGATCAGGGCGACGGTGTGGCCTGCGGCCCCGAAGCGCCGCGCGGTTGCCAGTCCCAGGCCGGAGCCGGCGCCGATGAGTGCGAAGGTGGTCAAGGTAACTCCCTTTCAGGGCAGTAGGAGGGACTTGATCGCGCGCCGTTCGTCCATCGCTTTGTAGCCTTCGGCGACCTGCTCCAGGGGCAGGGTGAGGTCGAAGACCCGGCCCGGGTTGATCCGCCCGGTGAGCACACGGTCAATCAGATCGGGTAGGAAGCGGCGCACCGGGGCCGGGCCACCGCGCAGACCGACGTGCGAGAAGAACAGTTCCTCGCCGGGGATCTGGACGTCGTGCGGGACGCCGACGAAGCCGACATTGCCGCCTGGGCGGGCGCAGCGCAGGGCCTGCTGCATCGCTTCGGGGGTGCCGACGCACTCCAGGACCGAGTCGGCGCCGATGCCTTCGGTGAGGTCCTTGATCCGGGCAATGCCATCGTCGCCGCGTTCGGTGACGATGTCGGTGGCGCCGAAGTCCAGGGCCAGCTTCTGGCGGGATGCGTGCCGGCTCATGGCGATGATCCGCTTGGCCCCGAGTTCCTTGGCCGCGATCACGCCACACAGGCCGACCGCGCCATCCCCAACGACGACCGCCGTCCCGCCAGGCCGCACTTCGGCGGCAACGGCGGCGTACCAACCGGTGCCCATCACGTCGGAGGTGGCCAGCAGGCTGGGCACGAACTCGTCCGCTGGTCGGTCGGGGGTGGCCACCAGGGTGCCCTGGGCGTTGGGGATGCGGATGTATTCGGCCTGGCACGTACTCATGAACTCGCGGTGCACGCAGGAGGATTGAAAGCCATTGCGGCAGTTGGGGCAGGTATTGTCCGAGGTAGCGAAGGAGCCGACGACGAACTGTCCCGGTTTGAGGGCGGTGACGTCGCGGCCGACCTCCTCAATGATGCCGACATATTCGTGACCCATCGGATGCGGCTCGGGCACCGCCTCGATGCCACGGTAGGCCCACAAGTCCGAGCCGCAAACGCAAGTGGCGACGGTGCGGATGATCGCATCGGTCGACTGGACGATCTTCGGGTCGTCGCAGTCCTCGATCCGGACATCGCCGGGTGCATGAATGACTGTTCCGCGCATGGTGTTTCCTCTACTCTGCCGGGAATGCCGCACCGGAGTTCCGACCGGCCGCTCAGGGTAGAGCCTGTCACCTCAATAGTGGCCTTGAGGAGTGGAGGGTTTCATCCCGGGAGGGACTCTCCCTGGGAGTAATTTCTCCCTGCTTGGCTGGCGCGATCGCTGTCATGCTGTCCGGCATGAGCAGCCACACCCCCCGCAATGAGCTGGGAGGATTCCTCAGTAAGCGTCGCTCGGAGCTGAGTCCGCGCACGGTTGGGCTGCCCGAGACCGGGGGAACCCGCCGGGTGGAAGGGTTGCGCCGCGAGGAGGTCGCCCAGCTCGCTTCGATCAGTACCGACTATTACACCCGTCTGGAGCAGGGCCGGATGCAGGCCTCTGCTCCGGTGCTGGACACCCTTGCCCGGGTGTTGCACCTGGATGACGATCAGCGGGCCTATCTGTTCCAGCTAGCCGGTAAGACCACCACCGGAACCCGGCGTCGGGGGATGCAGAAGGTGCAGCCTCAGCTGCAACGGGTCCTGGACGACCTGACCTCAACCCCCGCCCTGGTCCAGGGGCGGCGCGGAGACATCCTGGCCTGGAACTGCTTGGCCGCCGCTCTGGTCACCGACTTCTCCCGGATTCCGGAGAAGCACCGCAATTATCCTCGGATCCAGTTCACCGATCCGGCGATGCGCACCCTGTACGCCGACTGGGAGACCTCGGCCCAGATCTCCGTAGCCCAGCTGCGGATGGAGGCCGCCAAGTATCCCGACGACCCCCGCCTGATCGCCTTGGTCGGTGAGCTGTCGATGCGCGACAAGCGGTTCGCCCAGTGGTGGGGCGATCATCTGGTCGCCGCCCGCACGGTGGGCACGAAAACGCTCAACCATCTGGTTGTCGGAGAGCTGGTCCTCGACTGGGACACGCTGACCGCAAATACCGATCCCGACCAGCACTTGACCGTCTGGACCGCCGCTCCAGGCTCTGCCACCCATGAGCGGTTGCGCATCCTGGCCTCCTGGGCCGCCGATCAGAACCTGCCGGCCTCTCCCTCGCCCAGCTGA
>DATINJ010000277.1:0-24740 GCA_035474375.1 Kineosporiaceae bacterium
GAACCCTTGCCGGGGCCGGTCGTCGACAACCACACCCATCTCGATCATCTGCCCGGGACGCCGCACGGCACCCATCCCAGCGACGAGCAGGTGGCCGAACTGATCGCCGCAGCGGTCGCGGTGAACGTGCCGCAACTGGTCCAGATCGGCTGCGACCTGGCCGCGGCGAGATGGACGGCGCGCGCGGTCGACGTCCACCCGCAGTTGCTCGGTGGGGTTGCCCTACATCCGACCGAGGCGACGAAACATGTTGCGGCTGGCGACTTCGAGGCAGCTTTCGCGGAAATTGAGAAGCTCGCCGAAGGGCCGCGGATCCGGGTCGTGGGGGAGACCGGGCTCGATCATTACTGGGTGCAGGACGAGGCCGGCCGGGCGGCGCAGGAGGAGTCGTTCCGCCGGCACATCGACCTTGCCAAGCGGCTCGGCAAGGTGCTGCAGATTCACGACCGGGACGCGCATGACGCCGTCCTGCGGGTGCTCAAGGAGGAGGGCGCCCCGGAGCGGACGGTTTTTCACTGTTTCTCCGGTGATGCGGCAATGGCCCGATTCTGTGCCGATCAGGGCTGGTATCTGTCCTTCGCCGGACCGTTGACGTTCAAGAACGCTAACGATCTTCGGGAGGCGCTGCTCGTCGTCCCCTTTGATCGGATATTGGTGGAGACGGACGCGCCGTATCTGACGCCGATGCCCCATCGGGGTCGGCCCAATGCCAGCTACCTGATGCCACACACCGTTCGGGGGATAGCAACAGTGACAGCGCGTGATGTCAGTGAAATTTGCGCAGATCTGTTGACCAATTCGATGGAAATTTATGGACCGTGGTGACCGCCACATAACCACCGGTGACCTGCATATATCGCGCACGGCGACGGCAATGTGAGTTTTTGATGTTGAGTGTCGGCTTGGGATTTGGTCTCGGTTGGATTACGTTGAGCCGCTGACAGCCGGGGTCGGAGAGATCTCGGAAGTCGCGATCGTTGCAATGCCCGGTTTCACCGCCGGAATCTTGCAGAGTTCGCTGCTTCCGCGATCCGTGCCCGGAGAGTTCGAAGCTGGGAGCGTAGTGCTCGCATTCGTGAAAAGCAGACCGGGCAGGCTCGCCGCTCAGGCTGCTGTGCTGAGCGCCGTCATTGGCGCCAGCGTTCTCTATGCGACCCTCGACAAGACGGTGACCCTGTCTGTCGACGGCAAGACCTCTGAGGTTCACGCTTTCTCCAAGACCGTGGATGCGCTGCTGGACAAGCAGGGCATTACGGTCGGCCCGAAGGACATCGTGGCTCCGGCCCGAACGTCCTCGCTGGGCGAAGGAGACACCGTCGTGGTCCGGTATGCCCGTCCCCTCACGTTGACTGTGGACGGCGTCAAGAAGACCTACTGGACGACGGAACTTTCGGTCGACCGGGCGCTGAGTGCGCTCGGCGTGCGGGCAGAAGGGGCGACCCTGTCGGCCTCGCGCTCGCAGCGCATCGATCGGGCCGGCCTGGCGATGTGGCTGTCCACCCCGAAGCAGGTCACGGTGATCGCGGACGGGAAGAAGCGCAAGCTCACCACCGTCGCTCCGACCGTGGCCGCGTTGCTCACCGAGCAGAACCTGACCGTCCGCCCGCTGGACAAGCTGTCCACGGTGCCTACCGCAGCCCTGCACGAGGGTTCCGTGGTGAAGTTGACCCGGATCGTGAAGAAGCGCGTGACGAAGGCCGAGACGGTCGCGTACTCCGTGACGAAGAAGAACAACTCGAAGCTCTACAAGGGCACCACCAAGGTCGTGAAGGCAGGCAAGGCGGGCAAGCGGGCCGCGGTCTACGACCTGGTGCTGACCGACGGCAAGGTCACCAAGCGCACCCTGGTGTCGTCGTCGGTGAAGGTCAAGCCGGTCACCCAGGTCGTCGAGGTCGGTACCAAGGCCAAGCCGGTCAGCAGTGGTGGCGGGACGCCGAGCGGCGGCGGGCTCAACTGGGCCGCACTGGCCGAGTGCGAGTCCGGTGGTAACCCCCGGGCGGTGAACCCGGCCGGCTACTACGGGCTGTACCAGTTCAGCTTGTCCACCTGGCGGGCGCAGGGCGGATCCGGTAACCCGATCGATGCCAGCGCGAGCGAGCAGACCAAGCGGGCGCAGATCCTCTACGGCAAGACCGGCGCCTCCTCGTGGCCGAGCTGCGGGCCGAGGCTCTTCACCTGAGCTGAGGTCATTGAACCGAAGGTAACGCTGCGCTCCGCGCAACTCTTGACGCGGTAACCTCGGCGGGACATGTCTGTGCACCTGCTCGGTCCCGCCGAGATCCGTACCTTGGCCGAAGCGCTCGGGGTCCGGCCGACCAAGACTCTCGGGCAGAACTTCGTCCACGACCCGAACACTGTCCGCCGGATCGCTCGGCTGGCCGGGGTGGGCCCCGGCGACCTGGTCGCGGAGATCGGTCCCGGGCTTGGTTCGCTCACCTTGGCCCTGCTGGACACCGGTGCGGACGTGGTGGCGGTCGAGATCGATCCGGTGCTGTCCGCCGTCCTGCTCAAGACCGTCGGCGAGCGCGCGCCGGACGCCGTCCATCGGCTCCAGGTGATCACCGCCGATGCGCTCACGGTCACCGCAGATCAGCTTCGCCATGATGACGTCGAGCCGAGCGCGCTGGTGGCGAACCTGCCGTACAACGTCGCCGTGCCGGTGCTGCTCACCTTGCTGGAACGGGTCAGCGGGCTGCGCTCCGGTCTGGTGATGGTCCAGGCCGAGGTCGCCGACCGGCTGGCCGCCAGGCCTGGCGAACCGGCCTACGGGATCCCTTCGGTGAAGGCCGCCTGGTACGCCGACGTGCGCCGGGCCGGGTCGGTGCCTCGGCAGGTGTTCTGGCCGGTGCCGAAGGTGGAGTCCGGGTTGGTGGCATTCACCCGCCGCGAGCCGCCGGTCACCACGGCCGGCCGGGCCCAGGTGTTCGCCTGCATCGATGCTGCCTTTGCCCAGCGCCGCAAGACGCTCCGGGCGGCGCTGGCGGGCTGGGCGGGCTCGCCGGCGGCCGCTGAGGCCCTGTTGCGCACCGCTGGCGTCGACCCGTCGGCCCGAGGCGAGCGCCTGTCGGTGCACGAGTTCGCGGCGATCGCCGCCGCCCGCGAGGTCGGTCAGGCCGGGTAGGCCGGAGTGAGGGTCATCGGGGTGTCGGCCAACTCCTGGGCGCGCTCCGGAAAGCGCGGTCCGGCAACGTAGTAGCGAGCCCGAGTGCGCCCGACCGGCTCCAGCAACTGGGCCGACACCAGATCGCGGAGGTCTCGCTGAGCCTGCTGAAGGCTGAGCCCTTCGGCTTGCTCGTACCGAGACCGCCGAACCCGACCATCCATCGCGACGTCGTACAACGCCGAAACCATGCGCTCGTCCAGCTCCGCGGTTTCGGCAAAGTCGGACAAGAGTCGCCACACCTGTCCAGACTTGTCGAATCGCCCCTGAACGGTCTGAGCCTGCTCGTGATACGCGGTCAGATTGAATCTGATCCAACTCGACACCGACTGGTCGGGCAGATAGACAGGGCCTCGGCGTTTCAACTCCCCGTAGTACTCCCAGGTGTTACGTGATCTGCCAAGCCAGGCTTCAATTGATGAGAACTCCGGTGCGAGAACGCCTTCGCGAGCGATCATCAGAGTCTGCAGAGAACGCGACATTCGGCCGTTGCCGTCGGACCAAGGGTGAATCGATACCAGTTGTAGGTGTGCCATCGCAGCCCGCACTAAAGCATGCGTGTCGTCGGCAGCATTCAGCCAGTCCACGAGTTCCGCTATCAGGGCGGGAACTTCGTTGGCAGCGGGCGCGGTGTAGGCGGCAACTTGTGGATCGTCTGGATCGGTGACGTAGACGGCGGCTTTTCGCCACTGCCCGGCCGGCTTGCGTTGGGTATGGCGATGCCCCTGCAGCATCCAATGCAGGCTGTTGAGCAGGCTCTTGTCGTAGTGGAAATCTTCGACGTCATGCAGGGTCTGGACGTATGTCATCATCCGCTGGTAAGCGAGGGTCTCGGCGCGATTCTCTTCGGAGACGTCCACGTCCCGCTCGCCGGACATCAGGTCTTCGACGTCGGTCGTGGACACCTTGAAGCCCTCGATCGAATTGGACCCGGCGACGGCGTCGGCGAACAAGAACTTCCGAAGCCCGGCAGTCCATTTGGTCGGGTTCGCCGCCACCTGGTGGCGGAGTCGATCGCGCATCGTGTCGATTTCATCGAGGACCCGCCTGTCCTCGGTAGCAAGGCTCGGCGTGGGAAAAAGCATGCCGCGATGCTAGCTGTGACGTAATGATTGCGTCAATGCGTCACGTTTGATCTACGGCGTCAGTCCAGCTCGCTGAGGTACCGCTGCAGGCCCTCGACGACCAGCGCGTGGTCCTCGTCCTCGGGCAGTCCGGACACGGCGACGGTGCCCACCATGCCCACCCCGCGAACGAGCACCGGGAACGCGCCGCCGTGCGCGGCGAACCGGTCCCGGTCCAGCCGGAACCGCTCCTCGAACGTCGTCCCGTCGGCCACGCATCGGCGTCCGACCAGGAAGGACGACGACCCGAACCGATCGACGACGGCGGTCTTGCGCTGAATCCAGGCGTCGTTGTCGGCGTTCGTGCCCGGCAGGGCGTAGTGGAATAGCTGTTGGGCGCCCCGGCGCAGGTCGATCGTGACCGGGGCACGTCGGGCGGCTGCCAGCTCGACCAGGGCGATCCCGAGCCGCCACGCATCGTCGTTGTCGAAGCCGGGCAGCCGCAACCGTCGCTCGTGTTCCTCCAAGCTGCCGATCAGCGTGGCCAGCGAGGCGGCGGGGTCAAGTGAGGCGGCGGGGTCAGGCGAGGCAGCGGGGTCAATGGGCACGCCGCCATCTTGCCTGTGATCCGTCGCAAAGCGCCAAGCCCTCGTCAAGATCACCAGGTGTGCCCGCGATTGGGCCAAGAGAGGGCACATTGACGGGCACAGCTGGCGATCACCCAAGCGGGCGTCTCTAGTGTCGCGCGCCGAGGTCGAGGATCGGAACGGACGACGGCATGGTCATTCTTCTCCGATGTCTTCGGCCCACAACTGTGGGCGGATGGTGATGAACTCCTGGAGCAGCGCGAAGCAGTCGGCGTCGTCCAACAAGACCACCGAAACACCCAGCTCGGCGAGCCAGTCGTGGCCGCCGTGGAAGGTCCGGGCCTCGCCGATCAGCACCTGCGAGATTCCGAACTGCCGGACCAGGCCGCTGCAATACCAGCAGGGCGACAGCGTGGTAACCATGGTGGTGCCGCGATAGCTGCGCTGTCGCCCGGCCGCCTTGAAGGCGGCGGTCTCGGCGTGCATCGTCGGGTCGTCGTCCTGCACCCGGCGGTTATGGCCGCGACCGAGCACGGTGCCGTCGGCGCCGAAGAGAGCGGCGCCGATCGGGATCCCGCCCGTTGCGAGACCGGCGCGCGCCTCCTCCAGTGCGACCGCCAGCATCGCTCGTGGGTCTGGCGCGGGCAGCGGCACCGGGGTATCGGTCATCCAGACAGCTTCCCGCCCGGCCGGCTCGCAGACAATCGCCGAGCCAACCGCCACGCCGGAATCACCGGAACAGCCGGGACGCCGAACCGACCGCCGCGCCGAAACGTCGGGACGCCGAAATCGGCGCGAAGCATAAATCGGTTGATCGGTGGGCCGAAATAGCGCAAGCTCGAGATCCGCCCCCAATTTCTGAGGAACCTTGTCATGCGCCTGCTCGGCGACCTGTGGGTCACTTCGCCTCGACGCACAGCGATGATGGCGATGCTGATCCTCTTCGGCGCGGGTGGGCAGGCTGCTGCGTCCGCGCTAGCCGGGCCGGTCCTGCTGAATCACTCGGTGGCCCTGTTCATCGCGTTGGCCGTGGCGCTGGTCACCACCGTCATCGGCGACCTCGCGGTCAACCTGGTCGCCGCCAAACTGTCCGCCGACTGGTCGGCGGACGTCCGCCGTCGGCTGTGCGCCGTCGCTTTCGCCCAGGACCTGCCCACCCTGGAAGCTACCCCGGTCGGGGAACTGCTGGACCGGATCGACAACGACGTCTACCAGGTCGCTGCCGAATTGCGTGGCAGTGGGCTGCGAATCGCCTATTCGCTGGCTGTTGCGGTGACCTCGATCGCCATCGCGCTCGCCGTCTGGTGGCCGGCCGGAGTGGGAATGCTGGTCGTGACAGGCATTCTCGCGGTTTCGCTGAATCGGCCGACGCGGATGATCGGCCCGGCCCGGATCCAGGAGGAGGAAGCCTGGACCGACCTGGCCGCGGTGATGGAAGAGTCGATCCACGGCCAGGACGACGTCCGCACCAGCCTGGCTCGACCTTATGTCCTCAGCCTTTTCGCCCAGCGATCCAGTCAGGTGCTGGTTCGAGGGCGGGTGGTGTGGGCGCTGTCGGCGCGGGTGACGACGATCGCTGCCGTCGTGATCCGGATCGGCGTCGCGCTGGTCGTGATCGGTGGTGTCTGGGCACTGGCCGCCGGCCGGATCGACGGCGCCCGGCTCACCTCGATCTGGCTGCTGGCAATCTCTTTCGGCGGTACGGTCGACCACGTCAGCCGGATGGTGCCGCACCTGCAGCAGGGCCTCGGTGCGTGGGGTCGGGTGCAACTGCTTGCCTCCTCCCGGCAGGAACCGTCCGGTGGGCTACCGCCGATCGACGGCGACCTCACCGTGCACGATCTGACCTTCGGCTATCACTCCAGCGGTTCGAGCGAGTCGGATGACGGACGTCGTCCGGCGCTGCGCAACGTGAGCCTGACGTTCTGCCGTGGTCGTTCCTACGCGTTGATCGGCCGAACCGGGTCGGGGAAGTCAACGCTGGCCAAGGTCCTGACCCGAGCCGTCGACGTCCCGCGCGACACCGTGCGGCTCGGTGGCACCGACCTGATGGACCTCGACATCGAAAGCCTGCGCCGGTGGGTCGCGGTGGTCCCGCAGCGCACCGACGTGCTGGCCGGCACGTTGGCCGAGAACATCGCTCTGTTCGATCCGGAACTGCTGGAACCGGCGGCCCGGGCACTGGATGAGCTGGGCCTGAGTTCATGGGTGGCCGACCTGCCGGACGGGATGGCGACCCGGCTCGGCGAGGGCGGCCATGTGCTCTCGGCCGGGCAGGAACAGCTCGTCGCGTTCGGCCGGATCCTGGTCCGCGATCCGCACGTGGTGATCCTGGACGAGGCCACCGCCCGGATGGATCCGGTCACCGAAGCGCGGGTGCAGCAGGCTTCGGCCCGGCTGCTGCGCGGCCGGATCGGCATCGTGATCGCCCACCGGCTGTCCTCGGTGCGCGATTGCGACGAGGTCGTCGTCCTCGCCGATGGTGCGGTGATCGAGGCTGGACCGCTGCGGGAATCGGAACGGTTCGCCCAGTTGCTGGCCAGTGGCCAGCTGGCGAGACAGCCGAGCTCAGCAGCGGCCGTTCCGGCGCCCGGCCGGGTCGCAACCAAGCTGCAGACCAAGGCCAAGGCCGAGGACGTCGCCAAGGCTCAGGTCTTGGCCGAGGCGGAAGCGCTGATCAGCGTGGCTCCGGGCCGGACCGACCCGCCTGCGCTACCGGAACCGGCGCGGGCCCGGACCCTGCGTGAGATCTTCCGACTGGCCCGCAACGACCCCCGCTTCGGGCTCACTTCGGTAGGCGTGTTCACCGTCTCGGTGGTGATCGGGATGGAAGGACCGCTGCTGCCGTGGTTTTGGGCCGACCTGGTGGACGGTTCCGGCGATCTGCTCTGGCCGGCCGTCGGGATCGTGACCGGACTGCTGGTGACGATCCCGACGCCGTACCTGACCGACCGGTGGTTCCCGGAGTGGTGGGTTCGGCAGATGCTGCGGATCAGCCTGCGCCTGGTGTACGGCCAGACCGGGCCACGGCGAGGCAGCACCCACACCCCGGCCGAGGTGATCGCGCAGGGCGGTGACACCGAGCGGGTGGTGCAGATGGCCGACAACGTGATCGACCAGGCGATCAGCGTGGTCTTCCTGATCTCGATGACGCTGATCTCCGGATCGCTGATCCCGGGCCTGTTCTTTGCCGGAACGATGCTGCTATCTGGGCTTGCCGCAACATTTTTCGGCCCCTTGCTGGAACGCTCGGCAGGGGGCACGGTGGCCGCGCGAGCGGTGTTCGCCACCGCGCTGGTGTCTTCGCTGTCGGCGGCGCGGACGGTGAAGCTGGCCGGTGCCACCTCGTCGGTGCTGAACCATCTGGCCCGGCTCGACACCGCCCGCAGCGACCGGCAGCGCCGGGAGATCGTCGTCCAGGTGTGGGCGCGTTCCACCCCGGCCGCGATCAGCGGGTTGTTGCCGATCGCCGCCTGGGCGCTGTTCCTGACCGGTGGGCTGTCGTCGGGGGCGACCCTGGTGGCGGTCGCGGTGTTGGGTGCTGCCCGCTGGTTCGCCTGGACGACGGCGTCCTTGATCTCGCAATTGCCCTCGGCTCGGGTCTGGACTCGGCGGACGGCGGAGATGTCCGGGGTGAGCGCGTACTCGGCGGCCGTGCCGGGCGTCGACATGTCGACCGGTACCGCGCCGTCACCGGTGGTGCCGGCGAGGCACCCGTTGCGACGACTGGACCTGGCCGAGTTCAGTGCCGTGCACGAGGACGGCACGGTCGCGGCGCAGCGGATCAACCTGTCCGTGGAGCGTGGCCAGCTGGTCCTGGTGGTCGGACCGGTGGGCTCGGGCAAGTCGTCACTGCTGCGGGCGCTGGCCGGGATCGTCCATCACACCGGGACGCTGCGCTGGAACGGCGAGCCGGTCACCGAGCCGGAGCTGTTCCTGCGGCCGAACCAGGTGGGTTACGTCGGCCAGTTGCCGCGGGTGCTGTCCGGCACGATTGCGGACAACATCAGTCTCGGGCACAACGTGGATCCGAAGATCGCGGTGTCCACGGCCCAGCTGGAGCGGGACCTCGCGGATTCGGGGGCCGGGCTCGGGCTGCTGATCGGCCACAAGGGCAGCCGGTTGTCCGGCGGGCAGTTGCAACGGCTGGCCTTGGCTCGGGCGCTGGCGCCGCGCACCGAACTGTTGATCGCCGACGATGTGTCGTCCGCGCTCGACGTCACCACCGAGCTCGATCTCTGGCGGGCGCTGCGGGAACACGGAGTGACGGTGATCGGGTCGACGTCGAAGCGAGCGGCGCTGACCCAGGCCGATCATGTGGTGGTGCTGATCGCCGGCCAGGCGGTGGCCCAGGGCAGCTGGCGGGACCTGGAAGATCGCTGGGCTCACCTGGCCGGCTGACCAGCCCGAGCGTGGCTCACCGCCGGTCCCTCGGGGTGATCGGGACGATCATCTGTCGTGATCATGCACGAAATACCCACTTTTGGCCGAACTAGCGGGCATTCGTGCATGATCACGAGAACGTGGGGCGACGCGTTATCCCCTACCTTCCGGGGTATGAATTGGAGAGAACGCGCCCGGTACCGCTTTGACAACCTGATGGCGCGCGGCATCGGTGCGCAGATCCTGCTACTCGCGGTGATAACGGTGGTGCTGGTTGTGGTCGCCTCGGTCGCGATCAAGCTGTCCGGTGCCCTGCCCGAGGACAGCCGGGACGACTCGTTCGGGCTGGTGGTCTGGAAATCGCTGATGCACTCGCTGGACGCCGGAACGCTCGGTGGCGACACGGTGAAGTGGCCCTTCCTGACCATCATGCTGATCGTCACGATCGGTGGCATTTTCGTGGTCTCGGCGCTGATCGGCGTGCTCAACCAGGGCTTCGGGGAGATGCTCGACGATCTGCGCCGGGGCAAGAGCGCGGTGGTCGAACGCGGGCACACGGTGATCCTCGGCTGGGATCCGAAGCTCTTCACGCTGCTCTCCGAACTTGCCGAGGCGAACCGCAACCAGCGCGACGCCTGCGTGGTGATCCTCGCCGACCGGGACAAGGTCGAGATGGACGCCGAGATCGCCGCGGCGATGGAGGGCCACCGGTTGCGGATCGTGACCCGGCGCGGCAACGCGATGACGACCGCGGATCTGGGCCTGGTCGCGCTCGCCCGGTCGAAGGCGGTGATCGTGCTGGCACCGGCCAGTCACCCCGACGGGTCGGCGGTCAGTGCCAACGAGTCGGACACCATGGTGCTGAAGACCTTGCTCGCGATCACCAAGGTCAACGTGGACAGCTCGCTGCACATCGTGGCCGAGATCCGCGATCCGCAGATCGAGCCGGTGGCCAGGATGGTGGTGGGCGAACGGGCCGCGCTGATCCTGGCCGGACCGCTGGTGAGCCGGTTGCTGGTGCAGACCGGCCGGCAGTCCGGCTTGTCGGTGGTCTACACCGAACTGCTCGATTTCGCCGGCGTGGAGATCTACATCACACCGCAGCCGCTCCTGGTGGGAAAGACGTTCCGGGAGGCGGTGTCCAGTTATGACACGTCGTCGCTGATCGGCGTCCACACCAAGACCGGAGAGATCCTCCTGCCGCCGCCGTTCGAGCGCCGGTTCGAGGCCGGCGACCAGGTCGTGACGATCAGTGAGGACGACGACCAGATCGTGCTCAACGGCAGCCCGATCGACAATGACGACGCGATCCTGCCGGTGCCGACCGAGCAGCGTCAGGCCCCGGAACGCACCCTGGTGCTGGGCGCCAGCTCCCGGCTCCCGGTCGTGCTGCGCGAACTGGATGCCTACGCGGCCGACGGCAGCGACACCACCGTGGTGGGTGAGACGGACCCGGCCGAGGTCCTCGCCGAGATCGATGGACAGCTGAAGCACATGAAGCTGACCGTGCAGGCCGGCGACATCACCGACCGTGGCGTCCTCGAACGCCTCGACGTGAGCAGTTTCGATCATGTCATCGTGCTGTCCGAAACCGAGGGCCGGACTCAGGAGATGGCCGACGCGCGGACCACTGTCGCCCTGCTCTACCTGCGCGACATCCAGCGGGCCGTCGCGGTGAAGGTGCCGATCACCAGCGAGATCCTGGAGATCCAGAACCAGGCCCTGGCCTCCGTTGCCGAGCCGGACGATTTCATCGTCAGCAACACACTGATCTCCCTTCTGGTCTCCCAAGTGGCCGAAAATCCCTATTTGAAGGGCGTTTTCGACAAACTGTTCACCTCGGAGGGCCATGAGCTGTACCTGCGGCCGGCCACCGACTACGTGCAGGCCGGCGATCTGTCGTTCGCGGTGGTTTCCGAGGCCGCGCTCCGGCGGGGTGAGATCGCCATCGGGTATCGGCGTGCCGAAACCGCCCGCGATGCCGCCCAGGGATTCGGCGTCGTCCTCAATCCGTCCAAGCGGGGGCGGGTGACGCTGGGTGCCCAAGACAAGATCGTCGTCCTTGCCGATAACTGAGCCGCCGTCAGCTCTTGGTCGGCGGGCAACTAGGGTGGGCGGCATGGGAACAGCGGATGGCGTGACTGTCCGTGCTCCCGCCAAGATCAACCTTGAGCTCCGGGTAGGCCCGCCGCGATCAGACGGCTACCACGAGGTGGCCACCGTCTTCCATGCCGTGGCCTTGTTCGACGACCTGACCGCGGTGCAGGGCGAGCCGGGGGAGGGCATCTCCATCGTCGTCCACGGCCCGCAGGCGGCGAATGTCCCGGTCGACGAGTCCAACCTCGCCGTCCGGGCCGCCCGGCTGCTGGCCGACCGGGTCGGACTGGTCGATGCCGACGTCCGGATGCAGTTGCACAAGCAGATCCCGGTCGCCGGTGGGATGGCCGGCGGGTCCGCGGACGCCGCAGCCGCCCTGGTCGCCTGTGACGCGCTCTGGCACACCGGCCTGGACCGCGAGCAGTTGCATGGTCTGGCCGCCGAACTGGGCTCCGACGTCCCCTTCTCCTTGCTCGGTGGGACGGCGATCGGCAGCGGCCGCGGGGAACGGTTGATCCCGGCGCTGGCCCGCGGGGAGTACCACTGGGTGATCGCGCTCGCCGATCACGGCCTGTCCACCCCGGCCGTCTACAGCGAGGTCGATCGGCTCCGGGACGCCGGGCTGGTACCGCAACCGCTCGCAGAACCGGAGATCAGCGGTCAGCTGATGCAGGCGCTGCGGGCCGGTGACGCCGAGGCGCTGGGCGCCTGCCTGGGCAACGACCTGCAGGCCGCAGCCTGTTCGCTGGACCCTTCGCTGGAAAAGGCCCTGGACGTCGGCCGGAAAGTCGGTGCGCTCGGCGGCATGGTCTCCGGCTCCGGTCCGACCATGGTCTTCCTGGCCCGGGACAGCAGCCACGCCTTGGATCTGGCGGTCGCGCTGACCGCCTCCGGTGCGGCCGCCGACGTCCGCCGCTCGCACGGCCCCGTGGCCGGTGCGCGCCTGGTCGAGGCCATTCGAAGTTAGGAAAAGAGTTAGGTAGATGGCACACCTGCTGAACGCCGAGGCGGTGACCGTGATCCACGGTTCTCGCACGCTGCTCGATGCCGTCTCGTTGGGGTTGGACGACGGTGACCGGGTCGGTGTCGTCGGCCGCAACGGGGAGGGCAAGTCGACCCTGCTGCGGATCCTGGCGCGCCGTCAGGAACCGGACGGCGGCCGCGTCACCCAGGGCCGCGACCTGCGGCTGGGCGCCCTCTGGCAGGACGACACCCTGGACGCCGAGCTGACCGTTCGGCAGGCCGTGTTGGGTGACCTGGCCGATCACGAATGGGCCGCGGTGGCCCGGGTGCGCGACGTCCTCACCGGGCTGCTCGGCGGGCTGGCCGCAGAGACCGTCGGCGGCCTGGACGCCCGGTTCGGCAAGCTGTCCGGCGGTCAGCGCCGCCGGGTCGGGTTGGCCAAGCTGCTGATCGAGGACCACGACCTGGTGATGCTCGACGAGCCCACCAACCACCTGGACGTCGAGGGGGTCGCCTGGCTGGCCGAGCATCTGCGCGCTCGCTGGCCGAGCGGGCGCGGCGGCCTGGTCGTCGTCACCCACGATCGCTGGTTCCTGGACGCCGTCTGCGAACGGATCTGGGAGGTGCACGACGGTCAGGTTGAGGGCTATGAGGGCGGATACGCCGCCTACGTACTGACCCGGGCGGAGCGAGCCCGGATCGCGCAGGTCACCGAGGAACGCCGGCAGAACACCCTGCGCAAGGAACTGGCCTGGTTGCGGCGTGGCCCGCCGGCCCGGACAAGCAAACCCCAGTTCCGGATCGATGCCGCCTGGACCCTGATCGAGAACGAGCCACCGCCGCGCGACCAGCTCAGCCTGACCCGGATGGCCACCGCCAGGCTGGGCAAGGACGTCATCGACCTGGAGGACGTCACTTTCGCCGTCGGTGCGGACGACACCCGCCGAGTCCTTCTGGACGACGTGACCTGGCGAATCGGACCGGGCGACCGGATCGGCCTGGTCGGGGTGAACGGCTCCGGCAAGACCACGCTGATGCGGATGATGACCAATGAGGTCGTCCCGACCATCGGTCGGGTGAAGCGCGGCAAGACGGTGAAGACCGCGATCCTCAGCCAGGACGTCCGGGAGCTGGCCGAGGTCGCGCACCTGCGGGTTCAGGAGTCGGTGGAGATGGTCCGCGGCTCGATCCAGATCGGTGGCAAGGAGGTCACCGCGGGCCAGTTGCTGGAACGGCTGGGCTTCACCAAGGAAAAGATCTGGACCCCGGTGGCGGACCTGTCCGGCGGTGAGCGGCGCCGGTTGCAGCTGCTGCGACTGCTGATGGCCGAGCCCAACGTGCTGCTGCTGGACGAACCGACGAACGATCTGGACACCGACACCCTGGCCGCGATCGAGGACACCCTGGACGAGTGGCCCGGCACCTTGATCGTCGTCTCGCACGACCGGTACCTGCTCGAACGGGTCTGTGACAAGCAGGTGGCCCTGCTCGGGGACGGGAAGATCCGAGACCTGCCCGGTGGCGTGGAGGAGTACCTCAGCCTCCGCGCGTCCTCCCGTGAGCTTGCCCAAAATGACGGCGCTGGTGCGCAACCGGTACCTGCACCCGGCAAGGATGCCCCGGTGGCGGCCAGTGCCGGTGAGGTTCGGGCGGCCCGCAAGGAACTGGCGAAGCTGGAACGGCAGATCAGCAAATTGACGGCGCGCGAGGCGAAATTGCACGCCGAAATGGCGCTCAAGGCAACCGATCACACCGCCGTCCAGAAACTGGACGCGGAATTGCGGGCAGTCACCGCCGAACGGGACGAACTGGAGGAAGCCTGGCTGGAGGCCGCCGAAACGGCCGAAGCTTCCAGCTAGCGAGTTAGGACAGTCCGCTTCACTTGTTCGAGCCTTGGCCCGATAGATAGGACTGTCCGCGCCGTTCGGGCGCAGCGACGTAGCTGCCTGCGCCCGAAAAGAGGCCACCGTTGACCACCCTGCCCTGGATCTTGCGGCCGGCGCTCTGGCTCAACGACCGGCTGCGCACCAGCGCTCGCCTGATCACCCTGCTGGTTCTGCTGCTCGTTCCCGGGCTGCTGGCCAGCTGGTCCTTCGCCGCTGCGATGAACGTGCAGATCAACTTCGCCAAGTTCGAGCTGGCCGGGGTGCAAATCCTGGAACCTGCCCTGGTGGCGATGACCAGCTCGGCCGCCGGAAAACCGGTGGATCTCGCTGCGGTGCTGGCCGCGGCGGAACGGAACCAGGATCTGGACCTGGCTGAGGCGTTGCAGACCGCTCAGGCCGCAACCGCCGCCGGTGGTCCGGCGACCACCCAGGCGCTCGCGGATTTGATCACCGAGATCGGTAATACCTCGAATCTGATCCTCGACCCCGATCTCGACTCCTACTACCTGATGGACGTCCAGGTCGTGCAGCTGCCCAGGATGCTGGTCGCGGTGGCGGCACTCGACCAAGTGAAGGGCGCCAGCGACGCCGAACTCGCCGTCCTGGCCGGTCAGATCGACTCGGCCGGCGCCGCGATAGCGGCGGACCTGGCGACCGCGCGCAAATCGACGACCGCTCCGGCCCTGCTGTCCGATCTGGAGGCCCTGACCGGGGTAGCTGCCGCTGCCCAGCAACTGGCCCAGAAGACCACGGCCGCACTCGGGCACCCGGATGCGGTCGGCGACATCACTGGCGTCACGCAGGCCGGCAGCGCCGCGTTCCACCCAGCCGCGCAGTCGCTGGTGGCGTTGCTGGACGCGCGGGCCTCGCGGCTGACCGGGCGCCGGGACCTGACCCTGGTGATCACCATGGCCGGGTTCCTGCTTGCCCTGTACTTCGGCTCGGCGACGCTGTGGCGGACCCGAAACGACGTTCGGATGACGGTCGGTGCGGTCGCGGCCATCGCTGCCGGACAGCTGGAGCCGCAGACGGTGCCACAGGGCAGGGACGAATTGGGGGACATCGCCCGGTCGATCACCACCGCCCGGGAGACCCTGGCCGCGCAGGCCGAACAGTTGCGGCTGGGCCAGGCAGAACGCGATTCGCAGCTGAAGAAGGATTTCCTGCACCAGCAGACCGCCGAGCGCCAGTTCCGCCAGCGAGCGCAGGGCATCGTGGACGAGACCGGCAACGGAGTGATCGCCGAACTGACGGCGCTGATCACCGAGGTGGAGGCGGTTCGCAGCGCTGCCGAGGTGATCGAGCAACGGCTGGGAGCCACCGAGCAGGTCACCCGGGCCGTGGTCGAAAGGGCCGCCGCCGCGGACAAGGGGGTCCTCGCGCTCGGTGGCAGCCTGCGCGAGGTAGCCGGGATGACCCAGCTGATCGGCAACGTCGCCGCCCAGACCAAGCTGCTGGCCTTGAACGCGACCATCGAGGCGGCCCGTGCCGGGGCCGCCGGGCGAGGGTTCAGCGTCGTCGCCGACGAGGTGAAGGCCCTGGCCGCGACCACGGCAGACTCCAGCGGCCAGATCAGTACCACGCTGGCCACGCTGGAGAGCGACGCTTCGAGCGTGGGCTCGGCGATCTCCCATGTCGGGGAGGACATCGCGAGTTTGGACGAGGCCACCACCGCCCTGATCGAGGTGGTCAACCATCAGTTCGCCCTGGCCAAGCGCTTGGACAGCACGCTGGCCGCGACCATCGTGCGGGTTCGGGAGATGTCCACCCTGACCTCGAAGTTGGAACGTCGCGGCGACGAGCGTCGGCCGATGTCCGGGAGCGTCACGCTGCAGGTCAACGGTCGGTCGGTGACCGCCCAGCTGATCGACTTGAGTCATGCTGGTCTGCGGTGCCGCGCCGAGCGGGAGTCGGGTCTGCAGCAGGGGGCCACCGTTCGAGCCGAGGTCCGGGTCGGCCGGCGCGAGTTCGTGGTCGCGGCAGTGGTGGTTCGCGCCTTCGAGGAGCGCGAGGGCACCGATGTCGGCCTGATGTTCGATGGACTGGCCCCGGAATCCGCGACCGTCCTCGAGTCGATCGTCGGTACCGAGGTGGCGCCCGGCACCGTGCGGTAGTCCGGGTAAGTGGTCCCATTCATAAGTTCGTCGGGGTGCATAGTCCCTGGTGGCCGGGCAGCGGTCACCCGAGCACGCATAACCCGGGTTCGACCGCCGCGTAATCGATTGCGATGGTACTTATGCGTGTTGGTGTGACCCATGGCCGGGCCAGATCAGTGGCGCCAAGCGCGACCTGATCCCCGACGAACTTACGAATCAGACCACTAAGTCACCAAGACAGGTGTGGCGACGTAACCCGGAAGCAATCCGAAGCGGCTCCTATCCGGCGACGACGGCAGTCCAGTAAGTGAGGGCTACCACCTTGCAGCCGGTCCGCAGCGGGTTGAACCTGCCGTACCAATGCTCACAGTTCTGGAACATGTTGCGCCGCAATGCCTTGTCGCAGGATTTCTGGCTCGCCGAACCTGCGTAGCAGAGGTCGTGTCGAGCACAAGGGCCCCGGAAGTCGGCGTTCGCGGCTTTCGGGGCCGGGAACTCGTCTGGCGCGAAGGTGCAATAGTCATGCAGCGCACCGAGTTTGGGGTTGTAAACGTAGTTTGACGGGACCGTCACCTTGGCCGGGCGGCCGCTCGCAAGGGCGCCAACGGTGGCGGTCGCCGGCATCGGCGCCAGGGCAGGTACCAGGGCGGGCAGCGCCGCCGGCTCGGCACCCGCCGCAGGCGTTGCCAGCGCGGGCGTGCTGGCCAGGAGTAGCGCGGCGGAAAGGCCGGTAAGCAGTCGCCCTAACGTCGTACGCATCACTGCTGACATAACGCACCGCAATCAGACAACTACAGTAACCGGTCTCGAATCACCATAAGTTGCCCATCGCGGATAGACAAGCGTGTGAAGTGGGTTGTGACCGTTGGTCGGCAGGCCGGCGCCGTCGGGCAGCACGCTGAATGCCCGGTCAAGAGGTCGGCAGTGGCCACCGAGATGTCCCGGTGGCCACCACTCGACCGCCTACGGGTAGGTGATCCCTACTTGTAGGTGATGTCGGAGGCGCTGTAGAAGCAATTGACGCCGTCCGCACCACTGCCGACGTGGGTCGGCTCGCTGCCTTTCGGTGCCCCGTTGTACTTGTCGCAGATGGTTGCCGTGCCGTAGACGGTGATCCGGCTGAACCGGGCGGTGTCGCCCCAGTTGACGTTGATGCCGGCGATCACGCTGGTCGACTTGACGATGATGTTGTCCACGACCACGTTGCGCTTGTAGGAGTTGGTGCAGTTTCCGCACGCCCGGTACAGCTTGCCGGCGTTCTCCAGGTAGAAGCCGGAGATGTTGACCGTGCCGTTCCCGTTGTGCTGGAACACCTTGTCGCTGGCCGAGCGGGCGCCACCACCGATCACGTAGGACGTGCCGCCGCCCGTGCCGAGGAAGCTGGCAGCGTCTTCGCCGACGTCTTCCCACCACACGTTCTGGATGGTGCACGTACCCAGGCAGTGGATTCCGTCACCGGCCGGAGCGCCGATGATCAGGTTCTTGATCGTCCCACCGTTGGCCACCTCGAACATCGGGTCCTGGGACTCGGACTGCCCACCGTCACCGATGCAGCAGTATCGCTTCATCCCGCCGTCCAATGTGCCGGACACCGGGATCGTGCCGTTGGGCAGCCCGGCATCGCCGGACTTCGTCGGCCAGGTGGTGGTGGGGGTGCCTCCGCCGGGCGGCGTGCTGCCCACCGCGACCAGGCGCCACTGCTGATTGGCCGCGTTGGTGTCGGTGTACTGGGAGATCCGTGCGCCGTCGGCGGTGGACCACTCCCAGAGGTCGAGCGATTTGCCGCTGTGCCGGTTGATCAGCTGGATATTGTCGCCGATGTTCTGCACCGAGAATTGCTGGTTGTAGCCTGCGGTAATAGGCCACTGGCGATATTCGGCGCCGTCCGCGGTGTTGAACTCCCAGAGGTCGACGGCTTTACCGCTGTGCCGGGCGATGATTCGCCAGTATCCACTGCCGGCGGATTCGAATCGGAACTGCTGGCACTGGCATCCGGTGCTGGAGTACTGGGTGATCGTGGCGCCGTCGGCGGTTGAATTTCCGGTCACCTCCATCAGTTTGCTGCTGTGCACGTTGACCAGGTTGTACCAGGCGCCCTCGGTGATGGTGGCCGCCTCGGCCGCGCGCAGCGGGATTGTCATCGCGCCGGCGAGGATCACGACGCCGAGACTCGCGAGCGCTACGCGCCAGGCCGCACGCCAACTTTGGAAGATCTTAGGTGGGAATCTGAATTGCGCCATTGTCTTGACTACCTCCGATCGAACCGGCTCTCGGTGCCAGCCGGTCAGAGTTGCGACCGGCGTGCGTCGACGGCCGCCACGATGCGGGAAAGCGCTTACCCAAACGAACGTAGCTAGCCGGATCGGGCCCGTCAATGGGGCCTGGAGCCGCAGATTTCTCGGCTCAGCCGTGGGTAATAATTACCGGCCGGCAGAGCCGGGATTCCTACCTGTTCGCCGAGGTCACGCGGGCACCAAGCCGTTTCCTGGATTTCTACCGACCGAACTGTCGCCCCGAATCCGCGTGCGCCGGACAGCGAACTCGTGAAATTGTTGCATCGCCTTTCGTTCACGACGCTCGGCGAAGTGTGTGCGTGGTAAAGCCCACCGCCTGGGTCATGTGACCTACACACTTCGCCGAGCGCGCAGGCCAGGGCAAGGGTTTGGAGCCGGTGAATTGGCCCAGTAGACCGCTCAGCCAGGCTTGGCCAGGAGGCCGAGCAGGCGGGCTACCTCGACCGCGATCGCGGCCCGACCGGGCCCGAGGTACTTGCGCGGGTCGCTCAACGTCGGATCGGCCGCGAGTTGCTCGCGAACCGCCTCGGTCAGCACCTGGTTCAGCCGGGTGCCGATGTTCACCTTGCGGATCCCGGCCCGGACGGCGGCCTGCAACCCGGCATCGTCCACCCCGGACGAGCCGTGCAGGACCAGCGGGACCGGCACCGCTGCTTCGAGCGCGGCGATCAGCTCAAGATCCACGACAGCGGACCGATCGGCCATCGCGTGCGACGTCCCGACCGCCACCGCGAGGCTGTCCACCAGCGTCTCGGCGACAAACTCCGCGGCTTGGCCCGGGTCGGTGCGAACCCCCGGAGCGTGTGCGCCGTCCTTTCCACCAACCTCGCCGAGTTCGGCTTCCACCGACGCGCCCGCGTTGTGGCAAAGCTTCGCGATCGCCGCCGTCCGGGCCAGGTTCTCCTCCCAGGGCAACCTCGAGCCGTCGTACATCACCGACTTGAAGCCCAGGTCCAGGGCCTCTTCGATCAGGTCCACGTCGTCCGCGTGATCCAGGTGGACGACGATCGGAAGTTCGGAATTCCGCGCCATGATCAAGGTTGCGGTGCCGATCGCCGCCAGCCCGCCGTGATACTGGACGGCGTTCTGGCTGATCTGAATGATCACCGGCAGTTCGATTGCTTCGGCCCCGGCAATGATCCCTTCGGCGTGCTCCAACTGGATCACATTGAAGGCGCCGTAGGCAGTCCCGAGATGCTGCGCCACGGACAACAGGTCGACACCTCTGGCCACGGTCAACGAGAAACCTCCTCCAGTGCAGCGGCGAGGTACCGCTGGTAGCGCTGACCACGGTAGGCCACCTGAGCCGGGCGCGGCTCCTGGCGCCGGACGACGTGCACCGTCCGGTCCACGGCGTCGGCCAGATCGGTGTAGACGCCGGTCCCGATTCCAGCCAGCATGGCGGCTCCGCGAGTGCCGGCCTCGACCGCGTCGGTGATCTCCACCGGCAGGTCGAGGACGTCAGCCAGGATCTGGGTCCAGTCGGCGCTGCGGGCCCCGCCCCCGCAGACCCGAACCGGACGCTCGATCGGAAACACCTCCTGCAGTGCGTGCAGGTGGGTTCGGTGGTTGAAGGCAACTCCCTCCAGGACGGCGTGCAGCATCTCGGCCCGGTCGTGCCAGCCGCGCAGCCCGATCCACGAGGCTTGAACGGTGTCGCCGTGCGGTGAGCCGAACAGGAACGGCAGGAACAGCGGTGCATCGACGGCGGACGCAGCGATCGCTTCGGTGACAGCGGCGGCCGGATCCGGTGCGCCGGAGCTGGTGTACGGGCCGAGCCGGCGAATCGCCCAGTCCAGGTTCACCGCACCCGCCGGTGAGGTGGACATGTGCAGCCATTGGTTCGGTTCCAGAAAGGCCCTGGCCTGCCAGCGCGGATCGGTGACCGGGCGATCCGCGACCACTTGGTTGATGCTGAACGTCCCGAGCACCAGGCTGGCCGCGCCGTTGCTGACCGCGCCGATCCCGAGGGCGGCGGCGTCCACGTCATGTGCCCCCGTCACCACCGGGACGCCCACGGCCAGCCCGGTCGCGGCAGCTGCGGTTTCGCTCACCGTGCCTGCCACGGCGGTACTCGCCAACATCGGCGGCAGCGTGGGCTCCAGGTCGGCCAGCCCGAACAGATCCAGCGCCTCGGTGCTCCACTTGCGGTTGAGCAGGTCGACGAAGGAGGCACTGCCGTCCGTCGGGTCGGTCGCCACCTGCCCGGTCAGCCGCAGTCGGATCCAGTCCTTGCAGCACAGTGCCCAGCGCACGCGCCGATATGCCTCGGGTTCGGCGTCCCGCAGCCAGCCGGACAACGCCGCCGAGGAAGCGGCGAACGGCACCTGCCCGGTCAGTTCCATTGACCGCACGGCGATCGCTCCGGTCGCCGTCCGGGCGCTGTACTCCCAGGCCCGGGTGTCGGTGGCGAGGATCGCCGAGCGGACCGGCAGCAGTGCGTCGTCCACCAGGTAGGCGCCGTCACCGTGTCCGCAGATCCCGATCCCACTGATCTCGACGTCCGGGCCGACCTGGCTCAGCACGTCCCGGATCGCGGCCGCGATCTGTTGCCAAACCTGCTCCATGTCGCGCTCGATCCAGCGCGGATGCAGGGTGATGATGTCGTTCGGCGCCGAGGCGGCGGCCACTTCCCGGCCGCCCGCGTCGTACAGCCCGACCTTGCCGACGGTCTGGCCCGAATCGATCCCCAGGAAGAGGCTCACCAGCCGAGGTCGACCGCGTTGACGGCGTGCTGAACCGTGCCGGTTCGGGCATATTCGAGCACGGCGGCAGCCACCAGTTTGGCCGAAGTTCGGTTCGTGCTGGCAGTGTCGCCGCCGAAATGGGTTGTCATCGTGACATTGTCGAGCGCGCGCCACGGGCTGTCCGCCGGGAGCGGTTCGTCGTCGAAGACATCCAGGCCGGCGCCGCTGATCAGGCCCGATTGTAGGACGTCGAGCAGGGCTTTGGTGTCGACCAGCCGGCTGCGAGAGACATTGATGAAGTAGGCGCCAGGCTTCATCGCGGCGAACTGGGCCGCACCGATGAAGCGGTCGGTCTGGGTCGTGTGCCTGGCCTGAACCACGATGAAATCTGCTGTGGCGAAGACCTCTTCGACTGTAATAGCGCGATCCACGTGGTGCCGCGCCAGCGTTGCGTCGGCGGCGAAAGGGTCGAAGGCCAGCATTCGCGGACCGAAGCCGGCCAGCCGGGTGGCGAAGATCCGACCGACCTGGCCGAAACCGATCATTCCCACGGTGCTGTCCGCGATCTCGATCCGGGCACCGGGGAAATCCTTGCGCCAGCCGCCGGTTTTGATGCTCGCATCGGCCCTGGCGATGTTTCGGGCCTCAGCCAGCATCAGACCGATCTGAAGTTCGGCCACCGCACCGGCATTTCGACCGAAGGCAGGCACCACGCCGATCCCGCGCGCGGTGGCTTCGGCCAGGTCCACGTTCTCCAGCCCGGTCCTGGCCACCGAAACCAGCTTCAGGCCCGGTGCCGCGGCCAGCAGTTCCCGGCCCACCGGGGCGAAGTGCAGGCAAAGCGCCTGCGCGTCGCCGACCGCGGCCAGCAGTTCGGCCGGTGCCGGGATGGCGTTGGCTCCGGAGGTCTCCATCACCTGCTGCAACTCGTGATGGCGGGCTTTGCTCCCGCCCCACGCGACGTTCCGCACCTGGACCAGTTCGGTGCTGCTGGTGTCGGCGGTGAAGGCATCGAGATATGACTGCGCGGGGATGAAGCCGTCGCCGATGACCAGGGTGTTCAACATTGTCAGGTAACCGCTTCCCGTGAGAGACCTCGAACCGGCTTGTCCTGCGCCGCGAATCCAGCGATCAGGACCGGAAGCGACACCAAAGTCGCGGCTGACACCACAGCACCGGGCGCTTTCACACGATCACCGCTTCGACGCCGATCGCGCGCACCCGGCGCAACTGACTTTCGCTCGCCGAGCGGTCAGTGATGATCGTGGTGAGATCACGGACCTGGGCGAACCGGTACGAGGAGTCCGAGCCGATCTTTGATCCGTCGGCGAGGAGCAGGGTGCGCCGACTCGAGGCCACCGCCCGCGTCTTGACCGCAGCCACTGCGGGGTCCGGGCAGGTCAGTCCACGCTCCACGGTCAACCCGTTGGTCCCGATCACGCACAGGTCAAAGACGAAGTCTTCCAGCATCCGGATTGCCCAGTGATCGATCGTCCCCAAGGTCTTTCCCCGCACCCGGCCGCCGACCAGAATCACCGTGATGTGATCGCGTGGGGCCAGCAACATCGCCACCGTGATCGCGTTGGTGACCACGGTCAAGGGCTGGCGCGGATCCAGTCGCTCGGCGAAAGCCTGTGCGGTGGAACCTTCGTCGATGTAAATCGAGTCGGCGGCACCAAGCAGTCCGATGGCGTGATCGGCGATCCGACCCTTCTCGTCGGGGCGGGAGCCGTGGCGAAGGGTAAGCGTGCCCTCGAAGCCCAGTCGCTCGACCGGAATCGCGCCGCCATGAACTCGCCGAAGCAACCCTTCGGACTCCAACGCGGTCAGATCACGTCGGATGGTTTCTTTGGCGACAGTCAGGGCTTGCGCGACCTCGGCGACGTCGAGGCGCCCCACCTGTCGCGCTTGATCGACCAGCCATCGCCGCCGCTCGTAGGCGTAAAGCTCCATTGCCCGTCTCCGCCCGCTCGTAGCCGTAACGGCCCGATGCTTTGTTGAGGTGATGTAAACCTCAATGCCCCGGAGCGCACAAGGGCTACCGAAGAACGGGCGCGGATTTCCACCTAAGCGGACTCAGTCGGGCAGGTGCTGTTATCGGTTCGTGATCAAATTCGCGTCAATCGCCGGGGCTTCGGCTCGTCGGCGCGAAGGTGGCCGAAATTCGGATCATGGCAAAGCGGGCAACTCCAGGGCGGTGAGCAGATCCCGCAGCAAATCAGACAATCGCCCGTGTTCGCCCGGCTGGAGAACGGCAAGTACGTCGTGCTCCACCCGCAGCAGGTCGGCCAATGCCGCATCGGCGAGGGCTCGCCCGCTGTCCTCCAGGCTGACCATCACGCCGCGACCGTCCGCCGGGTCGGGGAGCCGGCGGACCAGTCCGCGGCCGGCCAGCCGATCGATCCGGTTCGTCATCGTCCCGCTGGTCACCATCGTCTGGGCGACCAGTTGGCCGGGCGAAAGCCGATATGGCGGACCGGACCGGCGAAGCGCAGCCAGGACGTCGAATTCCCAGGTCTCCAACTGGTGCCGGGCGAACGCCGCGGAGCGGGCCCGATCCAGGTGCCGGGCCAACCGGGTCACTCGAGAAAGGATCTCCAGGGGGGTGACGTCGAGGTCCGGCCGCTCCCGCCGCCAGGCGCCGACGATCCGGTCAACCTCATCCACCCGTCGGACCGGTTTCTGCCTCCGTCGCCAGCGGCGCGTCGCGACGGGCTTCGGCCTCGCCGATGGGTGATGCCTGACTGCTCAGCACGGGATGCTGTTCCAATCCGCTGAGCCCGTTCCAGGACAGGTTGACCAGGTGCGCGGCCACCTCGGTCTTCTCGACGTTGCGGTGGTCCAGCCAGAACTGGCCGGTCAGGGCAACCATCCCGACCAGCATCTGAGCGTAGAGCGGAGCGACTCGGGCATCGAAGCCGCGGGCCGAGAACTGGGCGGCCAGGATGTGCTCAACGTGGCTCGCGACGTCACTGATCAGACTGGCGAAACCACCGGTTGCCTGGGCCACCGGGGAATCCCTGACCAGGATCCGGAACCCGTCGGTCTCGGATTCGATGTAATCGAGCAGGGTGAGGGCAGCGACCTCCAAGATCTCCCGCGGGCGGTCGGGGACCGTCAGCGCGGCGGTCATCGCCCGAAGCAAGTTCTGTAGCTCATGGTCGACGACCACGGCGTACAGCCCCTCCTTGCCACCGAAGTGCTCATAGACCACTGGCTTCGAAACTCCGGCGGTAGCAGCGATCTCCTCGACGCTGGTTCCCTCAAAACCCTTCTCAGCGAACAACTTGCGGCCGATCTCCAGCAGTTGCTCGCGGCGTTGCTGGCCGGTCATCCGGGCCCGGGTGCCATTTCGGGACGTGCGGGGCCGGTCGGGCAGCGAAGGCGGGCGGGCGGTAGTCACCGTGCCATTATGTTGGCACTCGGTTGATTTTGTTCGCGAGCCCTGCGGCGCTGATGTCAACGTCTTCCCTCGTCGACCGTCCCGCGCCTTCGGCGGGGCTGCGTCTCCTCAGTCCAGACA
>DATINJ010000278.1:0-3368 GCA_035474375.1 Kineosporiaceae bacterium
GATGCCATCGCGGCGTTGTCGTTCTATGCGGTGAACGCGATTGTGCTGGTGGAGCTCAGGGGCTGGAAGCCGTCGACGATGTGGTGGCCACCGGGTCGATGCGGACGCCGTGTGATCGGTCAGTCGGGCGCAGGTGAGTGACTAACTGAGCGACAACGACCGCGAGGACCGCCGGACACCCGAGGACGGCATAGGACCGCTCACCTGCGGCGACCTCACGTGAGCCGCAGGTCGGACATGATCGGGAAGTGCTGGGGTCAAGGGGTCGCAGGTTCAAATCCTGTCGTCCCGACACTGTCGTCCCGACACGGCGAACAAGGGCGGTGTCCGAGCGATCGGGCGCCGCCCTTCTGTCTTCTAGCAGCAGAAATGCACCGCTGAGCTGATCTTCGACTGGGTAAGCCTCGATCATGCCAGCCCGATCGGCTCATCGTTTTCGATCTTGAGTGGGTCGCAAGATGGTCGCATGGCTGCTCGGCGAGTGCGTCGCAGACCCGTCGTTACTCATTCGTGACCGACGGTACGTTCATGTTGGGTGATCAGTCGCTCAAGGCCGGAAGGGAAGGTCGGTCGGCGGGGACGAATGACCTGCCACCTCACGGAACCCCTGCTCGTTCGCACCGCAAACGGCCAGAGATTGCGCTGGTCGCGCTCGGCACGGTCGCCGATCTCATCGGCGCTGATCCGGCCGAGGTGGCACCTGCGGCCATCGACGAAGTCATGCGAGCCGTTCCGCGCCTTCGAAATGAAGGAGAACCTCAAGCGGGTTTTTGTCGAGATGGCTCGTCGTCGGCACCCCAATACCTGCATGGGTAGCGGCATAGCCGATTACGGTGTGTCCCACATCCCCGGCTTCAAACCGTTGCTGTTTGAGACGCTCATGGCCGCGGCCCCATGCGACGGATAATCGAATCTGCTACCGGTCCCTGCAGGGGTCGGTAGCAACATTCTGTGCTGGCGTGCGGCCATGGCGGCGCTGGCCTGTGCTCGTGCACCTGGGTGACGGCCGTGGGCCGCGTCGTCGGCCAACTCTCAGTCCTAAACACCATCGGGTGAAGGGTCGCGGGCTGGCACGTCATGCTGCCCGGTGTCGTAGTACACCGGCCTCCAAGTTGCCGCTGCCGTTGCGCCGGACCAGCCGGTAACGAGTTCTTCATGTGTGGCGCTGCGTCCGCAGTACCGCAGCGAGTGGATGGACCTGGCCGCGAGCCGCCCGCGGGATCTCCCTCCGGGTGCTTGCGGGTGGGTGTGCCGCCGCCCGTTCGGCGGCACGTCAGAGAGGCGATGACAGGCGTGACTGATGACAGGCTCGGACAGGGCGATATGCACCAGCGCTCAGCGGATCACGCGACCCTGTTGCCGGAGTTGGTTGCGCATCTGCGGACGAACCGCACGGCGTTGCGTGAGCAGTGGGCGAAGCGGATCACCGATGCGCGGTTGTTGTCGGCGATGACCGCGCAGGAGGTGTTCACCGAGGTGACCTCGGTGTACGACAACTACGTGGCGGTGCTGGAGACCGGCAGCGTGGAGGAGCTGCGCCGCTACGCCCGCGACCTGTCCGAGCGGATCATCCCGCGCGGGGTGGAGACCGACGAGGTCGTGGGGATCGTGCTGCTGCTGCGTGATGTGCTGGCGCGGTCGCTGTTCGAGAAGTACCGCGACGACTTCGACCTGCTCAACCGGGTGCTCGACGCCTATGAGCCGGCAGCGAACCGGATCGCCAACACCGTCGCGGTCAGCTTCGTCGAACAACGCGAGCGGGTCATCCGCCAGCAGCAGGACTCCATCCGAGAACTGTCCACCCCGGTACTGCAGGTCCGCGAACGGCTGCTCATCCTGCCGATCATCGGGATCCTGGACCGGCCCCGGGCCCAGCAACTGGCCGACCAGCTCCTGCGCGGCATCCGCAACCACCGGGCCAAGGTGGTGGTCATCGACATCACCGGGGTACCCGACGTCGACGAAGCCGTCGCCGACCACCTGGTCAAAGCGGTCGACGCTTCCCGGCTGATGGGAGCCAACGTCATCATCACCGGGCTGTCCTCAGAAATCGCGCAGACGCTGGTCACGATCGGAGTGGACCTGACCAAGATGAACACCGTCGGCGACCTGCAAGGCGGCATCGAAGAAGCCGAACACCTCCTCGGGTACGAGGTCGGCAAGACCGCCCCGGACGGTTCCTGACGCAGGATGCCCACTCCTGTCGGGTGCCTGCCGTAGGCCTACGCCAACTCCCGAGGAACGACCCTGTGGCGGGTCAGGGCGAGTGCATCGAGCAGGGACTGCAGGTCGTTGTGGATGTCGAGGACTGTGAACAGGCCAGTGACGTGAAGAGCTCGTTCCACGGGCCTGTCATCGCCAAATGATCAGCGTCAGTCCTGCGGCGGCCAAGGTTGACCTCGCTGAGATCGAGGAGGAGCTCGGCGGGTCGGGTCGCCGTGTGTCGTCTCAAGCAACCGACGAGGAAGGGGAGGGGGCGGTGGCCATGTCCAGTTCGCCCACGAGGTGCACCACGCAGACGTCGATCCAGGGCCTGCTCGTCGTGCACCGGACGGGAAGGGGTCGGTCCGCTCCGGAGCAGTCGGACTCGGTGCCGCGCCACGGCGGATCGTTGTCGGCTGAGTCGCCGCCTTCCCGGCGTCGTCCGAAGGTTGGTGTCGCGAGGCTTGTCGAGACGGTGTGCTCGAGCGGCGTTGGCCAATCCGGTCGAGTGTCACTCTATGTCAGTAACCGGGAGGATCCTCCCGGATCACGCGCTCCTCGCGGACAACCGGTGTGTCACGAATGACCGGCTGATCCCGAACCACTGCCTCTTCCCGCACGGCGACCCGCCTCCGGTTCCGCACGGTAAACGAGAGGACGAGACCGCCGACTCCGACGAGCGTCAGTATCCAACCGATGGTCTGCACATCGATGCCGGACAAATCGACGTTCACCGCGAGCGCGAGGATGAGACCCACCGCGATGAGGAAGATGCTCGCTCCGATACTCATGTCCGGTGGTACCCGATCCAAACGCCCCTCTCACGCGAGACGAACAACGACTGCTGGTGTATTCGGGGCTGCGCGCGACTGTAAGAAGATCGGCTCTGGCACAGAAGAGGTGGTGCCGACGGGTCAGCTGAGCAGGATCCGCTGGCGCAGCAGGGCGAAGCCGGCGCGTCCGTACATCTGCCGCTTCGAGAGTTTGAACTTGGTGTTGGTGCCCTCGATCGGGCCGTTGCTGTGCGGCAGGCTCAGCCCGGCGACGACGGCGTCGAGGTCGTTGCGTAGCCCGCGGACGAAGGCGTGCAGCGCGGGCAGGTCGCTGGCCTCGACGGCGATCATCCAGTTCTCGAGATCGGCGCTTCGCCGGGTGGTGAGCAGGTC